>CAYWNE010000004.1:0-73106 GCA_964459555.1 uncultured Burkholderiaceae bacterium
GAAATCCTCTGAGCATTTCTTCTTCAAACTATCTGACCAACAATGCGTCGACTTTCTGCGCGGCTGGGCTTTGCAAGACAATCGCTTGCAATCAGAAGTAGCGAACAAATGCAAGGAATGGTTGGAAGGTGAAGGCGGCTTAGGCGACTGGGATATCAGCCGTGACGCACCTTACTTCGGCATCGAAATTCCCGATCAACCAGGCAAATATTTCTATGTGTGGCTCGATGCGCCAGTCGGATACTTGGCTTCATTGAAGAACTACTTCAACAAAACCGGCAAAGACTTTGCGGAATTCATGGCCGATCCAAGCACCGAGCAAATTCACTTCATCGGCAAAGACATTACTTACTTCCACACTTTGTTCTGGCCAGCGATGTTGAAATTCTCGGGTTATAAAACGCCCGATCGCGTTTATGCCCACGGCTTCGTCACGGTCTCCGGCGAGAAAATGTCGAAGTCTCGCGGCACTGGCATTTCGCCATTGCGCTATCTCGATATCGGTATGAACCCAGAATGGTTGCGCTATTATTTCGCCGCCAAACTCAATGCCAAAGTCGAAGATTTGGATATGAATCCAGATGACTTCGTCGCTCGCGTCAATTCCGATTTGATCGGCAAGTACATCAATATCGCAAGTCGTGCTTCAGGCTTCATTAGCAAACGCTTCGAGGGCAAACTCAGCATGCAGTGGGCCACAGCGGACGACGCCTTCTTGAGTGGTTTGCGTGCGGTTTCTGGCGAAATTCAAGCTCTGTACGAAGCGCGTGAATTCGGTAAAGCCTTGCGCGCTGTGATGGAACAAGCAGACGTCATTAACGCCTATGTCGACGCCAACAAACCTTGGGAATTGGCAAAACAAGAAGGTAGCGAAGCGAAGTTGCAAGAAGTCTGCAGTCGCTTGTTAGAAGCGTTCCGCATTTTGACAATTTACTTGAAACCGGTCTTGCCGAACTTGGCAGCAGGCGTCGAGGCACAATTGAACATCACGCCTTTGCAATGGGCGGATGTCAATCTTGCCTTGGCCGATCAACACGTGGTCAATCCGTATGTGCATCTGATGCAACGCGTTGATCCAGGCATTTTTGATCAGTTGTTTGATGCACCTACAGCACCAGCGGCGGCTGAAAACACAGCAGCAGCCAGCGATGCAGAGGCGATCGAAGCCATCGCGCCGGAAATCAAGATCGACGATTTCGCCAAGATCGATTTGCGTATCGCGAAAATCGTCAACTGCGAACATGTTGAAGGCTCCGACAAACTCTTACGTCTAACACTCGACGTCGGCGAAGGCAAAACACGTAATGTGTTCTCGGGTATTAAATCTGCCTACCAGCCAGAACAACTAGTTGGGAAGTTGACCGTCATGGTCGCTAACTTAGCGCCACGCAAAATGAAGTTCGGCATGTCTGAAGGTATGGTCTTAGCGGCCTCGGCAGCGGATGAGAAAGCCAACCCTGGTTTGTACATCCTCGAACCATGGCCAGGTGCACAGCCTGGTATGCGTGTAGGTTAATCAAACTCGCCGTAGCAAAGCACAATGTAAATCACAGAAAATGCGCATCCAAGCTCGATGCGCATTTTTTTTGAAGCAGGATCACTAGTCGAGACTCCTGCACAACTGTAGCGAGCGGCCGAAGTTTGAGTTGAGAAGCGCACCTGTGCTAGAGCACAGCGAGCATCGCAAACTCAAAATTCGGTCGCGTAGTAAGTTGTGCAGAGGTCTCTAGTCATCAATCATTCACGAATCGCACAAAATGACACTCAGCATTCCACAACGTCTCGCACAACTGCGCTCCGCCATGCAGCATCATGGCTTCGACTATTGCTTAATTCCTTCGGCTGACCCACATTTATCGGAATATTTGCCACCACGTTGGCAAGCACGTGAAGTGTTTTCTGGCTTCACCGGATCGGTGGCTACGCTCATCGTTTCACAAGATTTTGCTGGCTTGTGGGTTGATAGTCGCTACTGGGAACAGGCCGACATCGAATTGCAAGGCTCTGGCATTCAAATGGTAAAGATTGTCGGTTCGGCGGCAACAGCACACATCGATTGGCTAGCGCAACACATGCAAGCCAATCAAACTTTAAGTGTTGATGGCAAAGTCTTGAGTTTGGCGAGTGCCCGTTCTTTACAGAATGCACTCTTCCCGAAACGCGTCAAAATTCATACTGAAACCGACTTGATCGATGCGGTTTGGACTGATAGGCCAGGTTTGCCGACTGAAAAAATTTATGAACATGCAGCACCTTTCGCCGTCGTCAGTCGCGCAGAAAAACTGAAACTCGTACGTCAGGCCATGCAAGACAAAGGCGCACAATATCATTTCATTTCCACCGTCGATGATATCGCTTGGCTACTCAATTTGCGCGGTGCCGACGTCAACTACAATCCGGTCTTTGTTTCACATCTTTTATTGGATCAAGAACAGGCGAGCTTATTTGTCCCGCTCAATAAAGTCAGTGATGAGATTCAGCAAGCCTTGCTGAAAGACGGTGTAGTTTGCCGCGATTACACAGAAGCAGAACAAGCATTGCAAGCACTGCCTGCCAGCGCCGGTGTGCTCATCGATCCACGTCGCATTACTTTCGGTTTCCGCGAAGCGATTCCAGCCCACTGCAAAGTAATCGAAGCGCTCAACCCATCGGTGTTTGCTAAGTCTCGCAAGACGCCAGAAGAAGCTCAATTTGTGCGCCAAGTAATGGAACAAGATGGCGTCGCTTTGTGCGAGTTTTTTGCGTGGTATGAGAACGCCATCAATGATCCTCAACAGAACATCAGCGAGCTGACGATCGATGAACAAATCTGTGCCGCGCGCGCTCGTCAAGCGCATTTCACTTGTCCTAGTTTCGGCACCATCGCCGGTTTCAATGGCAACGGTGCGATGCCACATTATCGCGCCACCGAAAAATCATATGCGCAGCTACAAGGCCATGGTTTGTTGTTGATCGACTCCGGTGGCCAGTACCAAAACGGCACCACCGACATCACGCGGGTGGTCGGAGTTGGCACTGTATCGGCAGAGCAGAAACGTGACTTCACTCTCGTTCTCAAAGGCATGATTGCGCTGTCACGTATGAAGTTCCCGTATGGGACTTATTCAACTTCGCTCGACACCATTGCCCGCGCACCGATTTGGGCCGAAGGCATTAACTACGGCCATGGCACCGGACATGGTGTGGGTTATTTCCTCAACGTACATGAAGGCCCACAATCGATTTCTGGCGCGATTCCTGATGCCAATATGGTGATGGAAGTCGGCATGATTACCTCCAACGAACCAGGCATTTACCGCCCCGGAAAATGGGGCGTGCGAATTGAAAATCTTTTGCTATGCGTGCCCGCCGAGAGTACCGAATTCGGGGACTACCTGAAGTTCGAAACCTTAACCCTATGCCCTATCGACACCCGTTGTATCGATAGAACTCTGATGCGTGACGATGAAGTCGAATGGCTGAATCACTATCATCAAGAAGTCTTGCATCGGCTCTCACCGCGAGTTCAAGGTGCTGCGCTCGCTTGGCTACAAGAACGTACTAAGGCTCTCTAAATACCTCGATCAAGAACGCTCATCGGCGGCACATCAGGAGTTAGTTGGGTGCTGCCGTGAGACCACTTCCCGCGCCGCCAGACTTGTCAGAGGAAGCGAACGGAAAGCACATGCAAAACCGTGCGCCACCAAGTTTCGCAGTGCCCACTTCAACGCGCCCTTGATGCATCTCCACAATTTGTTTGACGATAGAGAGCCCCAGACCAAAGCCGCCGCTGTTGCGATCGCGACTGCGATCTAAGCGGTAAAAAGCTTCAAAAATATTGTCGCGTTCCGCTTCAGGAATGCCGACACCATCATCCTCCACAATAATCTGAAAACCTTCTTTGCTTAGGCGCAGTTCAAAATGTATCGCCTTGCTCGCGTACTTGATGGCATTCTTCAACAAGTTTTGCGCAGCCCTTGCTAACAATCGTTGATCGCCGCTGAGGACTAAAGAAGCGGGTTCGATTACGGTATCTAACAGCAAGTCTTCACGCATCGGTGGCAGGCTTTGAATACATGCCATGGCAAACTCTTCAGCCACAAAACGATCGCAACGCAACTCGTGTTGCTGCTCCATTTTGGCGAGGTTGAGCAACTCAGAAACTAAGGCATTTAATTCGAACAAATCGCCACGCATGGCGTCAATCTTCCGATGAACATTGCGATCGTCAGAGCTGTCTTGCAAGATCTCCATGGCAAACTCAAGACGTGCGATCGGAGTACGTAATTCATGTGACACAGCATGTAGAAGCTGGCGTTGAGATGTCAAAAGTTTAGCAATCCGTTCCGCCATCTCATTAATTTGCAAGGACAAGGGGTAGACGCTGGAAGCCACCGGTGTATTAGCACGCGCCGCCAAATCACCGCTACCAAATCGCTCCGTCACTTTCGCCAGCGCTTGCACCTCGCGCCAATGATTACGCGACCAAAACGCTAGCGGTACCAATAAGACTAAAGCCACCATTACATATCGCAATAACTCAATGCGAATGAACTGCCACATATCGATCGGCAAATCCTGCGCGTACAAGACATCGTTCTCACTATCGACATAGCGATACCCAGTTAAATCGACACGGCGATAGAAGGCGCGCCCTGGCGCATCGATCACGATTGCGCCATCCATTAAACGGGCTTTTTGTTTTTCATTGAGTTGTGTCAGAGCCGTACGCAGTGGGATCAAATCGAATTTCACTTGCGATACTTCACGGACTTTGTTAAGCCGTTGCAGCCACTCGTCGCCGGGCGCTTTGTCGATGTATTGCTCCAGCAAGAAAATCTGGGGAGCCGCTTGCTTTTCCGCATTCTCGCGAATTGGCTCGCCGAAAGTCCAGGTGATCACGCCGTATACCAAAGCCGCAGCCAAGGCTATCGATAGAAAGACTGGGGCGACGAAGCGCAGAAAGACACGATTCATGTGGCGCACCTGCCACAAAACGCTGTAAGCCAGCGAACCTTGAACACCAAACTTTGCAAAAACTGAACATTCAAGCGAACAGCTTGAACAGGCAAATAAGGAGTAAGTGCGAAGCCCAGCCAAGCCCATGCCGCTGCGGCTTTACTCACACGCAAAATCCGTATTTGTCCTACATTTGTCATCCAATTTCTCCTCGTCGCCATTCTATAAGAAGAAAGGCTTTTGTAAAAAATATTTCAAGCGCGAGAAATCAGTATTGATCCATATGAGATCCCCGCACAAAGTAGCCAGCGTCCGAACTTCGAGTTGAGAAGCGCTCCTGTGCTAGAGCGCAGCGACGAGCGTGCAATTCAGCAGGTTCAAAATTCGGTCGCGTAGTAAGTTGTGCAGAGGTCTCTATACAAATTCTAGACAAATTGCCCTAAGTTCAGAGGAGATTAAAAAATTTGTCCTGACTATGATACTGAACCATATAGCGGAGATTACCCGCATCTATCCAACTATCGATCGAAAGATCAAGCGATCCATTGCTATCTTTTCAGAATGAGGAAAAAAATGAGCAAGTTTGTAGCGAAGAATCTAAGCTTAATTTGCATCAGTTTGCTAAGTGCGTGCGGCGGCGCTAGCAGCAACAGCCCCGCGGCCACAGTCAAGAGCACGCCGGCACCTTTAGACACCACACCATTTTTGGCGATTGCCAACGATACCAGCTGCGCCAACTTGCAAAATCGTTTGTTTGTGATCGATCAGCAATACGTCTTATCCGAGAAACTCGGCACTTGCTCAGACTCACGTTATCGTCAAACCCTGTATGGCAAAAATCCCGACACCGTCTTGTGCAGCAATGCCGATTCGATTGCGGGACAGCGTTTTAGCTGCAGCGATCCCACGCTCAAGACTCTATTTAAACAAGCGATTGCCAATCTCAATTTGCCGGATTTAGGCTTGGGTCGCGAGCACCAAGTTCAGCAGATCACCGTCAGCAGCAAAACTGAAACGGGCTTAAACATAACGAGCTTGGGAGCGCGTTTGTTCTATAACAGCGCACCAAATAATGTGGTGATCAAAGATGGTAAGTTATGGGATCAATTCGTTGCCTTCGGAAAGTTCCAAGCGCCAACGAAGCTTGAGCTCGACTTTTCTCAACAAATGATCTTGGGGACTTTTCTCAAAACACCCAATAATTGCAGCGAAACACAATTCTTGAAGGTCGCCAGCACCGGGCAACAGGTGGTTGCCCAATATCTCGAGCGCAATATCGTTTCCATTGCCAGCTGCGATCCGAACTCAAATCAAGCCAGCACGCCGATGAATTTGGTCGCCACCACGAAACTCGACTTGCCAGTGGAATTTGTGAATGTCAGCAATACCCTGTTGCCAACTGAGATCATCGACCAAAGTAATAATTCTGGCGTCAAAATCGCGCGCAATTTCTTGATCCAAGATCAAGCAACCTGGACACAAATCTGGTCTGAACACAACGATGGGCAAACAGTCGCACCTGTCATCGATTTCTCTAAGAAGATGGTGATTGCCGCCTTCTCTGGTGTGAAACCAAATGGCTGCTACGGCATTGATGATGTTCGCGTGTGGCGTTACAACGGTCGCACCAATGTCGCGGTCCGTGAAACATCGCCCTCACCTTTGGCGATTTGCGCAATGTATATGCCTAGCCCTTCGGTCCTCATTAGCATCGACAAAACCAGTGATACCGTCGATTTTACGACAATACCAGTGGTCAACTAAACTAAGGAACTCTGCCACATAGGCAAATTTTAATAAGCGACATGAAGTGCCGCTCTGAAAACGGTAGAATGGAGTACGGAACATCGTTCGTCACACAATAGTGTGGAGTTGAAGAATCGTTTAAATCGTTTAAATCGTTTGAAGTGCAGGCACCTGTAAGATGAAAAAAACTTTTGCCCTCGTTTGTATCTTGAGCTGCGCCCCGAGTTGGGCGCAAACCCCAAGCCGTAACTTGATGCCTGATGGCAGCTATGACAGTTACTTTGGCTTAGGTGTGATCTCGCGCCCAGTCTATGAGGGATCTAGCAACAACAAACGTACTATACTCCCGGCCTTCCAATTAGAGTGGAGCAATGGCCTCTTCATCGCAGGGATGAGTGCCGGCTGGCATTTGTCCGATACACCGCAATTTGAGTACGGTCCTTTGCTGCAATTCGAACCTGCTCGCACACCAGCTGGTTTGGCCAATAGCATCGATACGCCAGTGTATCAAACCGCTAGTGTGATTGGTCCAGAGCTCAAAATTGGCAGCCGGGCCACAAATCGCCTCAACGGTATGACCGACATCGACAGTCGCTTATTGGGCGGTGGCTTTTTCAACTATCGCTTCAATGAGCAGTGGCGCCTTGCCAATACCTTCCTATACGGCGCAGGCAATGACAAAAAAGGTATGCGACTGAGCTCTGATGTCAACTATCGCTTCACCGACTTACCGAAACACCACTCCCTGAGCTTTAGTTTAGGTCTGAATGTGGTCAACCAAGCGTATGCAAATAGTTATTTCGGGGTGAGTGAACTCGAAGCTGGACGTAGCATTAATGATGAATTCCACGCCAAAGGCGGCGTAAAAGATGTGCATTTTGATGTGAACTGGAATTACAGCTTGACGAGCTCATGGCTGATCACGAGTAAATTACGTAGTTCACATTTAGTAGGAAACATGAAAGACAGTCCTCTTGTTGAGAAAAAAACAGGAGCCAGTATTTCAGCAGCATTGGCCTATCGTTTCTAAAAGGCTCAATTGAGATTTGATGGTTTATTTTGTAGAGAAAATCGTGAAAGCTAAGCTCGCATTATGGTTCGCCGCCTGCGTGATGATTGCTCTGAGCCCGGTTCCGGTGTTCGCGCAGTCTCAAGCAGACGCGCCCAAGAAAAATGACGGCGAGTGGATCAGTTACCGCGATGCCTACAAAACCATGCTGTACTTCGAAAAGTACGGCAAGAGTAAAAACCTGATTCAAAATCGCTTTCAGATTGTCGTCAAAGACAAGTCCATCAATCTCGATAACGTGCGTCTGAGCCTCAACTCCAAAAATAGCGTGATGAACCTGAGTCTGGATACACTTGGTCAAACCCAATTACCATTGCTAAAGGCGGCTTATGATGAAAATGCCGAACTGAGCATTAGCCCGCGCCTAGGCCAATTCAGTTACCGTTCACGTGTGAGTTTGCAATTGCGCGCTGATGGACACTACGAAATGAACGACTTGCGCGCCGCCTGTGAACAAAACCTGCAATTTTTGGCTTACGTCGATCCGAATAGTATCAGCGGCAAGAAATGCGTAGGTATCAAATTCGGCTTCGATAAGCGCGATGCTTATGCCAATATTGAGTTACGCGGCAACGGCCAAAACTTACAAAATCTGAGTTTGCAAGATAATATGCCAATCTGGACAGATAGTAGCATTCAGCTCCGCATTGGCGCTCTGCGCTTCGATAGCAGCACCGACAAAACCCAAGTCATCACCCGCGGCACACCACTGATTGCGATTGCTGTCATCGAATAAGGCTTGAATACTTATTTCAGTGCTTCGGTGTTCCTCCAAGACAGGCAACCAACATCTAAGTACATCAGCGCCTCTTATTACTAAAAACAATCGATAAAGAAACGGCTAGCCCTCGTGAGAGTCTAGCCGTTTTGGTATGACTAAGCGGAGCGTCGCGAATTGAGCGACTAGGAAACCGACCACGCTGATGGCGAGAACAAATAACCTTCTCCCCAGACTGTTTTGATTTTTTCTGACTGTTGGTCGTCAAAGCGGCGACGCAGGCGAGAGATCAAATTATCGATGCTACGATCTAAGCCATCAAATTCGATACCGCGCATTTTCTTGAGGATATCATCGCGCGACAAGACTTTACCTGGCGATTCGGCCAAGATCATCAAGAGCTTGAATTCAGTATTCGACAAATCGACCACCGCATCTTTCCACTCGACCACTCGGTCACCTTTATTGATACGCAGACCACCAAAGCTGAGAATGTCTGGGTCTTGAGCTTCGCCCTCACTTTGACTACCATTACTACGACGGATCAAAGCACGAAGGCGCGCTAACAGAATGCGCGGCTGCACAGGTTTGTTGACAAAATCATCGGCTCCCTGCTCCAAGGCCGATACTTCGTCATAGGAATCTTCGCGTGCAGTCAAGATCAAAATCGGCACCTTACTCTGCTCACGAATCTGGCGCGCCACCACCATGCCATCGAGACCTGGCAGCATCAAGTCTAAGACGACGATATCCGGCTTACTGGCCTGAAACTGCGCCAGTGCCAAATCCCCACGAGCCACCAGCTCAACGGCGAATTCGTAAGACTGCAAATATTCGATGATTAGGGTCGCGAGACGTTCATCGTCTTCGACCAGCATGACACGGTACATAGGCTATTCTCCTCGCCCGAGATTGTATAAGGCATGGGACCTAAGAGCAATCAAGCGGGTCGTACAAAAGCGTCTGAAAATTGTACGATCTGGCGAGGATTTGAGGAACAATTACCACAAAAAACTGCGGGCTTTGCCTTGATGCAGGCTGAAATACTTTCATCGAAGCAGCATTTTCATTTTACTGATCTTGCAATTTCTCGTGCATATAGCGCTTTAAGGCTTCGACCATAGGGAAAAATTGCTTCTGCAGTTGCTCAAAAATAATGGGGACACGGGAAAAGTCCTTATGCTTGCCCTTCAATTCGAGAGCCTTCGCCAGCTCCTCCACCGGCGAGGCATTAAAGTTGCCGACCAAGCCTTTCAAAGTATGAGCGCTTCGGTATAACAGCTCGGCGTCCTCTTTCGCCACTGCGAGCTGTAACTCTTGCAGATGCCCCTCGTAGGCATCCAGGAACATCGGCGTAATGATCGCTAACACTTCTTCGTCGCCTTGCAACATGCCCGCATAGAAATCAAATTGCGCCGCTCGGCTATCAGACATACGGCGCGATTCACGTACCGGCTCGGTTGGCGTATCTTCCGCCACCGCGCGTGGCTCGACCGCAATTTGCGAAAATATCTGGTCGAGTAAGGTCTTCAACAAATCAGACTTAATCGGTTTCGACAAATAGTGATCCATCCCCGCTTCGAGGCAACGCTCTTTATCGCCTTGCATGGCGTTAGCAGTCATGGCGATGATAGGAACATGAGCATCGCCTTGCTCCATCGCGCGGATTTTTTCTGTGGCCTCGATGCCGCCCATTTCTGGCATTTGCATATCCATCAAAATCACATCATAGGCCTGTCGTTTATGCATAGCGATCGCAAGAAATCCGTTTTCGGCGCCATCCACACGATGCCCCCACTTTTCCAACAAACTACGCGCTAACTTTTGATTGATAGGATTATCTTCCGCAACCAGGACCCGCAAGGTTTTCTGTTCTGTTTCGCGCACATTGGCAGCGAGGTGGGCATAATGCATGGCACCATTGGAGACGCCCTTAAACACCGATTCCATCGCAAATTGCAATTCGCTTTGACTGATAGGCTTACGCACATAACCTGCAATTCCAAACTCCTCGCAACGACTCGCATCGTCTTGTGAACCCGCAGAAGAAAGCATCAACATTTTACTTTCGCCGAGCAAGCCTTCGCTGCGCAGCTCTGCTGCCAAAGAAAAGCCATCTTGCTCAGGCATACAGGCATCCAAAACGATCATATCAAACGGATGCTTTAACTCTCTACTTTCACGCACCGCCTTGATCGCGAGCTCCGCGCTACTGACAGCTAACACTTGCATATTCCAGTTGCGCAAAGTATCTCCAATGTACTTGCGATTGATCGCGTTATCATCAACTATCAAGATATGAAGGCCTTGCAATTCAATATCAGGAATGTGTTTGACACTGACCTGACCAATACCGAAGATCGCCGAGAAGAAGAAACTACTACCCTTGCCCACTTCACTCACAACTTGCAATTGTCCTTGCATGCTACTGACCAACCTTGAAGAGATCGAGAGCCCTAAGCCCGTACCGCCATACTTGCGTGTTGTCGAAGCGTCGGCTTGACTAAATGGCTGGAAGATATGCTCGATCTTATCAGCCGGAATCCCTATCCCATTGTCCGTAACGGCGAAATACACTTTCACCTCATCGTCGTCACGGTCTTCCAAATTCACATCAACCGAGATAACGCCAGAATCACTAAACTTGATCGCATTGCCAACCAAGTTGGTCAAGACTTGTCGCAACTTGCCCGGATCACCTAACAGAATATGAGGTAGCTCAGGATCAATTTGATAAACCAGCTCAATATGCTTTTGTTCCGCCCGCAAAGCCAAGGATTTCAAAGTCGTTGCGATCAATTCACGAAGAGGAAATTCAATGCGTTCGAGAACCATCTTGCCAGACTCAATTTTCGAGAAATCAAGAATGTCGTTGATGATACTGAGGAGTGAATTCGAGGACACTTTCACCAATTCGAGATACTCACGCTGCTGCGGATCGAGACTGGTATCGAGCGTCAATTCCGTCATTCCAATGATTCCGTTCATCGGTGTTCGAATCTCATGCGACATGGTCGCCAAAAATTCGCTCTTGGCGCGACTCGCTTCTTCCGCCCCAAGTTTGGCTTTAATCAATGCCGCTTCGAATTCTTTACGACTAGTGATATCGCGGCAGGAACCATAAATACTGCCATCGGGCAGCAGCGCAGCGTTCATCTCCACCGGCACTTGACCGCCTGTCTTGGTCAATAAGCGAATTTCTTGGCGAATGAACTTATCCTGCTGAAGACGTTGATTAAAAGTGCTACGCGCAATTTCACGATGCTGTTCAGGCAGCAGATCGTAGATCATAGTTCCGAGCAACTCATCGCGTTCAAAACCGAGCAGATTCAAAGCAAGATCGTTGACATAAGTCCAGCGCTCATCGGCACCGGCAACGAAAACCGCATCCGCCGCATTGTCTAAGATCATGCGTTGCTTATTTTCGCTCTCACGCAATGCTGCTTCTGCGGCGTGACGCGCTGTGATGTCTTGGAACGCAGCCACCGAGCCCACAATTTCACCATTCTCAAAAATCGGCGAGGCCACAATCGACACTGGGAAAAAGCGCCCTGATTTGTGTTGAAAGTATTCATCGTCGGAGCGAAATACCTGCCCCTTGTGCATGCTCTGACTGATTGAACAGGCATCACGAGGCACGACACTTCCATCAGGCTTTCTTGCGTGGATCAGATCATGCAGGGACTTACCTTCCGTCTCTGCCAACGTCCAACCAAGAATTTTTTCCGCTTCAGGATTGAGGAAAGTGCAGGCGCCAGAATGGTCCAAAGTGTACACGCCTTCGCCCAGCGTATTCATCACATTTTGCAACAAGCGCTTGCTGGATTCGATCTCTTCTTTCAACAAGCGTTCATGCGTGATGTCGGTGCGAATCGAGATGAACTGATACGGTTGACGTTGCTCATTGAGGAAGGGAACAATGGTAGCGCTGGTCCAATAAAAACTACCATCCTTGGCGCGATTGCGGATCTCGCCATGCCATACCTGCCCTTGCTTAATGGTGTTCCACATATTCGCAAAGAACTCTTGGCTATGCAGACCAGAATTCACAATGCGATGATTCTGTCCTAATAGCTCATCACGTTTGTATTGGCTAATCGTACAAAACTTGTCGTTCGCATACAGCAAATTACCGCTTTCGTCGGTGATACTCACAATCGCGTGTTCATCGAGAGCAAACTGCTGATTTTTGATCGCATTCAATGCAGTTTGCAATTCACCGCGCGTACTGAGAATATCGCTGACCAGACCTGCCAATAACGTACTCAGTGACTCCAAACTCTCATCGTCACCAAGGCGCTTGCCTAACTGCGACAACACTTCGTTGGCCGTTTGGCGCAGCGTTTGCAACACTTGCTGCCGCATCTCGGCTTCTTGTCGCAAGGTCTGATTGGCTTCCATCAGCTCGGTTGAACTCAATTCCAAGCTACGTTTTCCCAAGGCCAAATCACGATCAGCTTGTTCATAGGCTTCATCGACCTGGGCAAAGAAAGCGCGTAAGCCTTTCAAAGCCTGACGTGCACCATCACTGAGCCCGACGCCTGCATCCAGGGTTTCAAACTCAGCTAACAAAGCCTCTAGTTGAGGTTCACCAGCGATCCCCAACAGGCGTTTGTATTGGCGCAACGACAGCTTATGCGGCATCAGGCTTCCTCGGCGAGATAAGTAATGGTCATGGTTTGATTATGCAAACTACAGGCTTCCAATTTATAACCTGGGCAAATTTCGCCATTAGAATAGAAACCGCACAATACCGTATGGTCACCAAGAATATCTTGCACCGCTTCAACTTCCTCATCGACGCGACCGCCCATCACCAGCTTACGACCGACGCAGCTGACCAAGAGACCAAGGGCTTGTCCCTTCGCCTCACCGACATGTTCAATTGTCGAATTGGCGGCGGTTTCAGCACCATCGACTAAATCATTGGTATGGGCATGCATCAAGCGCAAGTATCCATCGGGATTAATCACGCCTGCCAATACCAAACTACCATCGGCTTCGTTGACACCGAGAATAGTGCGGATCTGCCCCAATGATTCACGCGCATCACTGAGCATTTCAAATGGGAACAAAAGACCAGAGCCGGGCAAATCTTTGGCGTAATCACCAAGGTAACGTTTGTAGACGTCGAGTGCAGGTTCACCATCGAGCTCAAACAGAATATTGCCCACGCAACGTGTCACTTTACGCGTCGGGCCAAACGGTTTCCAACCACCAAAGCTACCATGCGAGAACATCACTTTCTCACCTTTGAAACCAATGCCTACGATGTGATCCGTGGTCACAGCTTGATTTGAAAGCGTATAGGTTTTGACGAATGCGCCGTCGTCGCCAGCAAGGCCGCCGGTGATCGGCATGCTCGCCCCTAAAACACTGACCATACCGTCAATCATGCCGCTACCGTTGATTGCCACACCTTGTCCAAGCACTAGCACCGCTTTCAAACCATCTGATTTCAATTGCGAAGCCAAAGCAGCACCCGCCTCAAAAGATTTTTCCATGGACTCAATAGGGGCTGTCGCTACGGTAAATTGAGTGTGTTCAAAACGAATTGCGGTAACGACGGTGGTATGATTCACCACGCCACTAGGAGCGATCTCACCAGCGGTCGTACAGCCGACACACTGCGCGTTCGGGAAGCGTTGACGCAAAGCCTGATGCAGGCTGGCATTCGCAAAATGTTCCGTGTAACCAAACACCAAAACCAATTGCGGATCGAGTTCAAGCAACTCATCTAATTTGCTGACATCACTCGACAACTCTTTCAAGACGGTTTGTGCAATTTTCATTTTTGTTTCCTTCCTTATGCAGGGAACACCAGCCACTCACAATAAAAAAGTCCTCAACTTGTTTAAAACGATCCTAGGCCACCAGCCTCGCTCTTCTCATCTTTATAACGTTCACGAATTTCCAAAACTTGATCCCAATGTAGGAGAAATGCGTCAACACAGGCAGGGTCGAAATGATGACCACTACCTTCACGCAAAAACGCCACAGCTTTGTCCAATGGCCAAGCCGACTTATACGGTCGCTCCGAGGTCAATGCATCAAATACATCGGCCACCGCCACTATGCGTGCAAACAATGGTATCGCCTCTCCAACCAATCCTTGCGGATAGCCACTGCCGTCAAACTTTTCATGATGCGAGAGTGCAATCTCAGCGCCTGTTTGCACAATCTCGGATTGACTACCTGCGAGAATTTGATAACCCAAGGTCGCATGGGTTTTCATGATGGTGAATTCTTCTGGCGAGAGCTTGCCCGGCTTGAGCAAGATGTGGTCGGGAATGCCAACTTTACCGATGTCGTGCATTGGAGCGGCATCAAGCAACATTTGCTGCTGCACTTCAGATAAGCCGAGATTGGCACCGATTAACTTCGAATAATTCGCCATGCGCAAAATATGCGCACCAGTTTCAGGATCGCGCGAATCCGCGGCTTTCGATAAACGCAGCACGGTTTCTTGCTCTCTTGCTTTGATCTCAGCGGTTGCTTTTTGTACTTCTGCATCCAACCAGGCCGCGCGGTTTTCAAGCAAGCGCTGATTCTTACGCAAGGCCAGCATATTCTTTGATCGCGCCAAAAAATCCACTTTATCGACGGGCTTAATCAGGAAATCATTGGCTCCCGCTTCGAGGGCGTCATAGCGCACAGCGTTTTCATCATTCGCCGTGATCATCAAAATCGGAATATCAACGCAAGAGGAAATTTTACGGAAAGCACTGATGAACTCAACTCCATTCATGCCAGGCATCATGTAATCAACCAAGACCAGGTCTGGCACGTTCTCGGCACACCATTCCAACGCCCGCTCGGGCTCGGTAAAGCTGACGGCGCTACATTGGTCTAATTTGCCCAACAAACGACAAAGCAGCATTACATTGATCTCTGCATCATCGATGACAATGACCCGCATATCCATCTCAATTCCTCACCATGTAAAACAGCTTAGGACAGACGTAAGGCAGCCCCGAAAATAACTTCGGGAAATTCAAAGGAAATGATAGTCGGAATAGGAGAAAATTTGTTGCTTTTTGGAAAAAGTTTGTCGTGCATGGCAAAAATACGACGAACTACCTGAGCTCAAGCAAGGAGAGTTGCAAATTTGAACATCGCTCATGCTCAAGCTTAGGAATCGCGCTTAACGATTCGCTAAGCTTTTACTGCTCGATCATGCGGGAAACGGGGAACTGCACACAGAACTTACTTCCAATGCCTGGGGTAGATTCGATCACCAATTGCGCATTGTGACGTAGGACCACGTGCTTAACGATGGCCAGTCCTAAACCTGTTCCTTGGGTCTCACGCGAGCGGCTCTTATCGACACGATAAAAACGCTCGGTTAAACGAGAGATATGCTCTCCGCTAATGCCTATTCCGGTGTCTTGCACCGACAACTTAGGTCCAAGCGCACCGGCTTTCCAGGCGACGGTGATCGATCCGCCTTCTGGCGTATAACGGACCGCATTGGTAACGAGATTACTGATAGCGCTACGAATTTCATCGCTACTACCCTGCAAATTGGGACCATCGAATTCAAGCGTGAATTGATGCTTTCCTGCAGATAGTGCCTGCGCTTCCTGAACGATGTGCTTGAGCATCGCCTGCATATCGATCATCTCTGAGCGCACTTGGAATTCGGCCGTTTCCAAACGACTCAAGGTCAACATATCTTCTACCAAGCGTTGCATCCGCTGTCCTTGCTCAACCATCAATTTCAAATGCGACGACATGATCGTCACATCCTCTTCGGTTTGCATGGAAGCGATTTCTAGGAAGCCATTGATAACGGTCAATGGTGTGCGCAATTCGTGAGAAGCATTCGCGATGAAGTCGCGTCGCATCATATCGATACGTTCCGATTCCGTCACATCGTGCGTCACCAAAATCTGTCGACGATTTTCGAAAGGAATGATGTGAACAATCAATTTGCGCTCACGGAAAGTGAGGGTGAGCGGCGTGTCGTAGCGCCCCAAAATGATATAATCGATGAACTCGGGGGTGCGCACTAAATTTGTTACGCGCATGCCTTTATCACGCTTTAAATCGAGCCCCAAATGATGTTCAGCGATAGGATTACACCATTCAAGGAACATGACGTCATCCATAATCACCACACCATCGGGCAATAAAGTCATGGCTTGACGAAAACGTGCTAACCATTCGGCCAATTCGGCCTGATTCTTTTCATCCTCGCGGCGCAGTTTATACAGGCGAGAAAAAACTTCGGTCCACGCCCCCCAACCATCTGGGAGCCGAGTGCTAGTCGGATTTTCCAACCAATCGGAGAGGCTCAAGAGATACTGCAACTGCATGACGACCAGCCCCAACATGCCTAAGGCTGCAATTCCGAAACCAATCTTCGCGCCCCACAAGTAGCCACAAGCGCCCGCTCCAGCGAGGATGAGGACGATACGAACAAGGGCTGAAATCCAAAAAATCAGATGTGGACGCATGGTGAAGTCGAAAGGTTTTGAAGAGCTTTGCTGCAGCTAGTTACTGATCAGCGATAGTGATCGTTTATTGTAGCGCATACTTCATGCGCTACTGCAAAGATAGATTGGCTTATTTCTCAGAGAGCATGTATCCCACACTGCGTACAGTTTTGATCAGTCCTTCAGCATCTTTCAGGACCTTACGCAAACGTAGAACGTGCACATCGACCGTACGTTCTTCGATCACCACATGATCGCCCCAGACTTTATCCAACAACTGACTACGCGAGAACACGCGCTCCGGATGCGCCATAAAGAATTTCAAGAGCTTGTACTCAGCGTGGCCAATCTCAATTTTCTTATCGTCGATTTTTACGGTGCAGCTGACCGGATCCAAATGTACGTTAGCCACATTCAATGTGGACCGCGCATGCTCCGGCGCCTTACGACGCAAC
This sequence comes from uncultured Burkholderiaceae bacterium, assembly GCA_964459555.1. Taxonomy (GTDB): domain Bacteria; phylum Pseudomonadota; class Gammaproteobacteria; order Burkholderiales; family Burkholderiaceae_D; genus Undibacterium. The sequence goes on from CAYWNE010000004.1 coordinate 17,365, forward strand.
ATCGCTTTGATGCGGGCCGTCAGTTCTCGCGGCGAGAAAGGCTTGGTGATGTAATCATCGGCACCGTGATCGAGACCCGCAATCTTATCTTCTTCCATGCTTTTCGCAGTTAGCATGATGATAGGAATTTCATTGAAATTGCGGTCTGAGCGTATCTTCGATAACAAACGCAAACCGCTTTGATCAGGCAACATCCAATCCAACAAAATCAACTGCGGTGTACGACGCTGCAAAAACTCCCAAGCTTCGCTGGTATTGCCAACCGCACAGGTATTCCAACCCGCAGCGCGCAACGTAAAACTCACCAGCTCACTAATCGCGGGCTCATCTTCAACGATGAGAATTGTAGTTTTATCGGCAGACATTATTCTTGAACTGTTCCTTGTTCTTGTTTGCTTGCGACATAATCAGAGTGACGAATGTCGCGCCCTTCGACGATATAAATCGTGTGCTCAGCAATATTCTTGGCGTGATCGCCGATACGTTCGATCGCTTTGGCAATCCATAAGGCATCCAATGCCGAAGAAATAGTTGTTGGATCTTCCATCATGAAAGTAATCAAATTGCGCATGATAGAACGGAAGTCATTATCGATGATTTCATCGAAAGCAATCAATTGCACAGCCTTTGCGTCATCATGACGAGCAAACGCATCCAACGCTTGATGCAACATTTGGCCGACGCTATTCGCCAATACGCGCACCGTATCGTAGCCATTAAACAAAGTATTGCCACGTGTTTTATTGTGCATTTCTAAGGCAATACGGGCAATCTTGGTCGATTCGTCACCAATACGCTCGATGTCTGTAATCACTTTGCCAGTCGCCATCACCGTGCGCAAATCATTCGCGGCTGGTTGGCGCTTGACGATGAGATGGCTGCACATATCGTCCAGTGCAACTTCCAAGCGATTGACTTCTTCATCGGCCTTGACAACTGCGGCTGCGTGCTCAGTGTTACCAGTGCGGTAGCATGAAATCGCATCATGGAAATGTGCTTCAACTAAACCGCCCATCAAAAGGACTTTAGAACGGATCGCTTCTAAATCGTGGTTGTACTGTGAAGAGGAATGTTCGCCTAGCATAAGGGGCTCCTGATTTTATATTCTGTATTCTCTAAATTGAATGATCAATCTCAACATCATGCTGTGTCGCAGGTGGGCTTGATCCAACACCTGCTTCGCCTCAGGCACTTGAAGATCAACCGAAACGGCCAGTGATGTAGTCTTGTGTTTCTTTGCGTACGGGATTCATGAAGATGTGATCGGTTTCACCAAATTCGACTAACTCGCCCAAGTACATGTACGCTGTGTAATCAGAGCAACGTGCCGCTTGCTGCATGTTGTGCGTCACAATCGCGATCGTGTAATCCTCTTTCAACTCGTTGATCAACTCTTCGATCTTGACTGTCGAAATCGGATCGAGCGCCGAAGTTGGTTCGTCCAACAACAAGACTTCTGGTTTCACCGACACACCACGTGCGATACACAAACGTTGTTGCTGACCACCAGAGAGACTCAAACCACTACTATTAAGTTTGTCTTTGACTTCATTCCACAAAGCGGCTTTTTTCAATGCCCATTCGACGCGTTCATCCATTTCACCTTTCGACAGGTTCTCATACAAACGTACGCCGAAGGCGATATTGTCGTACACCGACATCGGGAATGGTGTTGGTTTTTGGAACACCATGCCGACTTTAGCGCGCAACAAATTGATATCGAGACCCGGCGCCAAAATGTTTTGACCGTTGTACAGAATCTCACCCTCAGCACGTTGCCCTGGATAGAGGTCATACATACGATTAAAGGTGCGCAATAAAGTCGACTTGCCGCAACCCGATGGACCAATGAAAGCCGTTACTTTTTTGTCGTAGACTTTCAAATTGACATCACGCAAGCTGCGGTTATTGCCATAGAAAAAATTCAGATTTTTTGTTTCGATGCTAGCACGTGGCTCAACAGCAGGAGATGCAGCGCTGGCGATAGGATTGTTTAAGGAATTCATCTTAGCTACTCAATTAATGTTGATTTTTTTGTGCGAACACAGTGCGAGACAAAATGTTCAGAGTCAGTACGCTCAAGGTCACCAGCAGTGCGCCCGTCCAAGCAAGGCCACGCCAGTTATCATAAGGACTCATCGCGAATTGATAGATCACCACCGGCAAATTCGCCATCGGCTTATTCATATCGGTGTTCGTGAATTGGTTGTTCAAAGCTGTGAATAAGAGTGGTGCTGTTTCACCAGAAATACGAGCAACGGCCAACAACACACCGGTCAAAATACCAGCCTTGACTGCTTTGATACGAATAAACAAAGCGACCTTCCAACGCGGTGCCCCCAGGGCAAACGCGGCTTCGCGCAAACTGATCGGTACCAAGGCCAACATATTGTCAGTCGTACGCACGACCACTGGAATCGCGATCAGAGAGATCGCTAGAGATCCAGCCCAGCCTGAGAAGTGCTTGATGTGTGCGACATAAATCGCATATACAAACAAGCCAATCACAACGGAAGGTGCCGACAACATGATGTCAGTCACAAAACGTGTCAAATCGCTGAACCAATTGCGTTCGCCGTATTCAGCGAGATAAATGCCCGCCAAGATACCAATCGGCGTGCTAATCAAGGTCGCGAAACCCACCATCATCAAACTGCCGATCAAAGCATTTGCAAGGCCACCACCTTCTTCGCCTGGTGCTGGCGTTGGTAAGGTCAAAGCATCCCAACTCAACGAGCCGAAACCCTTCATGAACAAGGTCAGCAAAATCCAAATCAAGAAAAATACGCCAAAAGCCATGGCGATCGTCGACAAGGCAATCCCGAATTTATGCTTGAACAAACGACGACGATAAACTGGGTTATCGGAGTGATTTAAGTTCACTTGGCTCATTTCACACCCTCTTTCTTCTTCATACTCAATAACAAAAGCTTAGCGGAAGCCAAAACAATGAAGGTAATCACAAACAGAATAAGCCCAAGCAAGAATAAAGAAGCAATATGCAATTCTGATTCTGCCTCTGCAAATTCATTGGCCAGAGTCGAAGCGATACTATTGCCGCCAGCGAACAAAGACCAGTTCAACTTATGCGCATTACCGATCACAAAGGTAATCGCCATGGTTTCACCAAGAGCACGACCTAGGCCTAACATCACACCGCCGATTACACCGGCTTTGGTATAAGGCAGAACAATCTTACGCACCACTTCCCAACGCGTACAGCCCAAGCCATAGGCGGATTCTTTGAGTACTGGCGGCACGATTTCGAATACATCACGCATCACCGAAGCGATGAAGGGAATAATCATAATGCCGAGGATGATGCCCGCCGTCAGCACGCCAATGCCAATCATGGAACCTGAAAACAGTTGCCCAATTACGGGCAATTTGCCGAGTGTATTGGCGAGTAAAGGTTGGCCGTAGGTACTGAAGAATGGAGCAAACACAAACAAGCCCCACATACCATAAATAATACTTGGCACACCGGCCAACAATTCGACCGCGGTACCCAAAGGACGCTTCAGCCAAGTTGGGCAGATTTCAGTCAAGAACAAAGCAATGCCGAAGCTCACAGGGAATGCGATTAACAAGGCGATGATAGATGTCACCAGAGTACCGACAATGGCGATCATGCCACCAAACTTATCGTTAATCGGATCCCACTCAATCGTGGTAATGAAAGCGAAGCCAAATTCTTTCATCGCTGGCATCGCTCCATAAATCAAGGAAACGACAATGCCAACTAAGACCAGCAACACAAACAAAGCGAAGCTGAAAGTAATCTTATGAAACAGAAAATCCTGAATCTTCTGTTTTCGCATGGTAGGGCTATTTGCCACTGAGTAGCTCGCACTGCTTGCCGGTTTTTCTTGTTTTTCGTTTGACACAGCAGCCTCAGGTGACAGTAAATTAGGGGTGGAGTTCACTGACATTCTCACTCTTTTAGATGTGCAAACATCCCGATTTTTGATCAGGATGTTTGCGACCGACTTAACTCTTACAATTCAAATTAGTACAAAGCCTTACCAGATGCATCTTTCAAGTTAGCTTTCCAGCTAGAGTGGATCAACTTGATCACATCAGCAGGCATAGGAACATATTCCAACTCTGTTGCCATCGCACCGCCGTTGGCAAAAGCCCACTCAAAGAATTTGATTACTTCTTTCGTGTTTTCTGGATTCGCTGGCACTTTGTGCAAGATGATGAAAGTTGCGCCACTGATTGGCCATGTGTCTTTACCAGCTTGGTTCGTCAAGATCACGCCCATACCTGGTGTTTTTGCCCAATCCGCACCAGAAGCTGCAGCTTTGAAGTTCAAATCGTCTGGTTGTGCGAATTGACCGTCACGGTTCTTCACCAAGGTGTAGTTCATTTTGTTACGTTTAACGTAGGCATATTCAACGTAACCGATAGAACCTTTGATACGTTGCACGTTAGCTGCAACACCTTCATTACCTTTACCACCCAAACCTACTGGCCATTTCACTGCAGTACCGGAGCTAACTTTTTCTTTGAATTCAGCGCTAACTTTAGACAAGTAATCAGTCCAGATGAAAGTTGTACCAGAACCGTCAGAACGATGCACCACAGTGATGTCGTCTGCTGGCAATTTCACGCCAGGGTTCAAGGAAGCGATTTCAGCTGCATTCCATTTTGTAACAGTGCCCAGGTAAATTTTCGCCAACACATCACCTGTCAACTTCAATTGACCTGGTGCGATGCCTTCCACGTTAATCACTGGTACAACGCCACCGATCACCGCTGGGAACTGCACCAAACCATCGGCATCGAGTTCTTCAGCTTTCAATGGCATATCGGAAGCACCGAAATCTACTGTTTTCGCTTTGATTTGCTTGATACCGCCACCGGAACCGATCGATTGGTAATTGATCGTGTTGCCAGTTGCTTTTTTGTAGGCATCAGCCCATTTTGCGTAGATAGGATATGGGAAAGTCGCGCCTGCACCAGTCACTTCCGCAGCATGAGCGGATGTGAATGTTAATGCCGCTGTGGCCGCGATGACCAAAGACTTAACAATACGATTAAATTGCATATTTACCTCGGATTAAAAGTAGACAATACTTAGAGCAACGTTATGGCGACTTAGCATCAGAAATAGCCTGATCTAACGCGAGGCGAACTTTACAGGTCAAATATGACAGGATTATGACAGACAAAAACATCTATGAAACGGGGTTCTTTTTTGTGAGCTCAATGTCATAAACTTGTCATATTCCACTACTAAAATCGTGCAAAACCTTGATTTATATCGAAAATTAAGTAATCCAGTTCGGCACAATAGAGTTCACTATGCGTCAAAAGAATGTCATAAACGATGTCACAAATCCTGTCACAAATGACGGCGAAACTCGTTCCAAAAATACAATTATGACAAACCATCATAAGCTCAGCAGCGACACTGAATCGGCTATCATGAGCGCGACTGGCCTGCCACGCAGCGCAATTTATCTAGATCGTGAACGTTCGCAGATCGCCTTCAATTGGCGTGTGTTGGCGCAAGCCGAAGACAAATCGATCCCTTTATTAGAACGCCTCAAGTACTTGTGCATCGTCGGCAGCAATCTCGACGAATTCTTTGAGGTGCGTGTGGCCAGCCTGTTGGCGCAGAATACTGTTGATGGTCAGTTGGCCAAGCATTCTGCTTTTAGGGCGATGATGGATAGAATCTCAGTCGAGTGTCATGCCTTAGCTGAACGTCAGTACGAAGTTCTCAACCAAGAAATTTTGCCGGCACTTTCACGCAAAGGCATTCACCTGTTGCGTCATTCAGAGCGCAATGAAGCCCAAAGAGCATGGGTTAAATCGTATTTCGATCGCGAAGTCCGACCACTGCTGACCCCTATCGGACTTGATCCAGCCCACCCTTTCCCACAGGTAGTCAACAAAAGTTTGAACTTCATTGTCTCGCTGGCGGGCAAAGATGCGTTTGGCCGTGGCACCGCAATCGCGATTGTTAAAGCCCCACGTGTGTTACCGCGCGTAATTAAAGTGCCTGATGAGTTGACCGAGAAAGGCCAAGCCTTTTGTTTGTTGTCATCGATCATCCACGCTCACATCGGCGATTTATTCAATGACCGTGAAGTGCTCGCCTATTCGCAGTTCCGAGTCACGCGTGATAGTGATCTATGGGTTGATGAGGACGAGGTTAAAAATCTGCGTCAAGCTTTGCAAGGCGAGTTGCAAGGGCGTCAATTTGGTTTGGCAGTACGATTAGAAGTCGCCAAAAATTGCCCCGAAGCTTTATCGCAATTCCTCTTAGAGCAGTTCAATCTGAGCAAAGATCAGCTGTATCAAGTCGACGGCCCGGTTAACATGGTACGTTTGTCCGAGCTCATCGATCACGCCAATCAGGCGAATCATGCGAATTTACGCTTTCCCGCCTTCTCTGCAAAAATCGATACCAAGCTCGCGCAAAAGAATATTTTTGAGACGCTTAATAAACACGACATTCTCTTACACCACCCGTTTCAACCCTTCCAAACGGTGATTGATTTCATCCGCACCGCCTCCACCGATCCGAATGTGCTCGCGATTAAACAAACAATTTATCGTACTGGCATGAATTCCGATTTGATGGAATGTTTGATTACCGCCGCACGCATGGGCAAAGAAGTGACGGTGGTGGTTGAACTGATGGCGCGTTTTGATGAGGAAGCCAATATCAACTGGGCCGATCGATTGCAACGGGCTGGGGCGCAAGTGGTGTATGGTGTGGTGGGTCTGAAGACTCATGCCAAGCTCGCTTTAGTAATTCGTCGTGAAGAAAACGGCCGCTTAAAACACTACGCGCACATGGGCACGGGCAATTACCATGCGTCGACCACGCGCTTCTACACTGACTTTGGTTTACTAACGGCGCACCCTAAAAAGGCGGCTGAAGTCAATGAAGTCTTCATGCATTTGACAGGCCTAAACAAACCTAAGAAGTTGGAATATTTGTGGCTTGCGCCATTTTTCTTGCAGCAAAAAATCATCAAAGCGATTCGCAATGAGGCGAGAATTGCACGCGAAGGTCGGCCCGGTCGCATCATCGCCAAGATGAATGCGCTGGTTGATGAGTCTGTGATTCGCGCCCTCTACGCCGCTTCCGCCGACGGCGTGAAAATTGATTTGATCGTACGTGGTGCTTGTACATTACGCCCAGGTGTTCCCGGCTTGTCCGAAAATATCAGTGTGCGTTCTATCATCGGTCGCTTCCTTGAGCATTCGCGCATCTACTATTTCCGCAATGATCTTGAGCACGATGTCTATCTAGCTTCTGCCGATTGGATGAGTCGAAACCTCTATCGCCGCATCGAAGTCGCTTTCCCTGTCCTCGAGAAAAACTTGAAGAAACGCGTCATCTCCGAGGGACTCGATCCCTATTTGAAAGATACGACGAATGCGTGGATTCTCGATAGCGACGGCGTCTATGAACGCCGCAAGCCACGTGGCAAGCAGGCCCCATTTGGTGCCCAGCAATTCTTGATGCAAAGCCTTGGCTCACCTGACTCGGAAGATTAAGTATGGACTTGATTCTTTGGCGCCATGCGGAAGCGGAAGATCCGCTTGAAGGACAAAATGACTTGTCGCGCCGCTTAACGGCCAAAGGACGTAAACAAGCCAGCAAAATGGCGGTTTGGCTCAATACGCAACTACCGGATAGTTGCCGTATCTTGGTCAGTCCGAGCGTGAGAACCATAGAAACTGTAAAAGCGCTTGATCGCAAATACAAAATTGTCGAAGAACTTGCGCCAAGTAGCAGCCCAGAACAACTTCTGCAAGCGGCCAATTGGCCAGATAGTCGAGAACCAGTACTAATCGTCGGCCACCAACCAAGTCTAGGGCAAGCAGCGTCGATGATCATCATGCCGTTCCAACCACAATGTGCCGTACGCAAAGGCAGCGTTTGGTGGATCAGTCAAAAGCGGCACACCGCCGAAGGTCTCAAAACCTATCTCAAAGCAATTATCGCCCCTGAGCTACTTTCGCGTTAGTCAATAACGAGCAACAAAACTCAGTCGCCCGTGATAAGAAACCCTGCTTGCCATCGTTGTGATCGCGTCAGATAATGCACACTCCATGCCGTCTACGCTACAAGGAGAATATATGGCTATGCAAAACTCAGGCGAAATCAACCTCTTGGCGCTCGAAAACCAATTTTGCTTTGCTTTGTACTCCACTTCGTTGGCACTGACAAAGTCTTACAAGCCCTTGCTCGATAAAATTGGGCTGACCTATCCTCAGTATTTGGTCATGCTCACCTTATGGCAGCAAGACCATCTTCTCGTCAAAGAAATTGGCGAATTGCTATTTCTCGACTCTGGCACCTTAACACCATTATTGAAACGCATGGAACTGGCAGAATTAATCCAGCGCCAACGTGACATTGAGGATGAGCGCCAAGTCCGCATCTCCCTCACGCGACAAGGAAAACTTTTGCGCAATGTCGCCAAGGATATTCCTGAGCAAATTCTATGTGCCAGCGGTCAAAGCGCCTCACAGTTACATAAGATGCGCCAAGACCTTGTTAAATTAAGAACTCAATTGCTCGGCGAATAATTGCGGACTATTGACCCCAACCGCGTGAATAAAGCTTAGTTCCTCCCCTACTCGTTCATTTATTTTTAGCAAATAGCCACCGTAGGCACAAAGCCATTAAGGAAACTAATTGTCGTCACAAATAAATATCATACACAATTTAATTGCACACAATTGAATTTAAGCATATGATTCATCCCATGCAGTCATGCACCAAATTATTGCAAAGACTGTTTTATCGACTCCCTCACTACAAGGATGAATCATGCAAATTTTATACACAGCAAATGCAACTGCGACTGGTGGCCGTGATGGTCAAGCGACTTCCGATGATCAAAAACTGAGTGTTAAGCTCAGCACTCCACGCGAACTCGGCGGTGCTGGTGGCGAAGGCACGAACCCAGAACAGTTATTCGCAGCTGGTTACTCGGCCTGCTTCATCGGCGCCATGAAATACGTCGCCGCTGCACAAAAAATCGCACTCCCCGCAGATACGAGTGTCAATGGTAAGGTCGGCATTGGTCCCAACGGCAAGGGTGGCTTTGGCTTGGCGGTTGAGCTCAACGTGAGTTTGCCAGGACTGGCGCGTGAGGCTGCTGAGGCGCTCGTACACAAAGCGCATGAAGTTTGCCCGTACTCGAATGCGACCCGTGGCAATATCGATGTGACTTTGAACGTCATCTAAAGCAAATCGAGAATGTCATGCATCTTGATGTCTGACATTCTCAATCAAAATCCCCGGCCACGCATCAATCAATCGATTACACTCGATAGACGGCTTGCACGAAAAAACCGTTCTGGCTAAAATCTCGGCGACATTTTTTCTCAGCTTAGATGTTTTCCCGCTATGAAAGTATCGGAAGAATTATTCGCCAGTGAAGATCTCACACAACTCTCTTGCATCAACTGTGGCGCCTGCTGCGCCACCTATCGCGTCTCATTTTATTGGGCCGAAGCCGATGCCAACTCCATCCCGGATCACTACGTGCAGCCACTCACTGCGGTTCATGCCTGCATGTGCGGCACCAATCAAACGCAACCGCGATGCGCCGCACTCGAAGGAAAAATTGGGGATCAGGTCGCTTGCAGTATCTACCAGCATCGACCAAGTCCATGCCATGAACTACAAGCTGGCGACGAAAAATGCTTAAGAGCGCGCGCCAAACATGGTTTGACCAAGGTCAGAGAATCGACCACATAAGTTCAGATTCAATACAAAAAAATACGCCATCACGAGGATGGCGTATAAACCGGTAGGATCTATTTACGAAACCTAAGCTTTATCAAACAAGCGACCATGGAGCTTGCGCTCGCTGACCGCTAGGTTTGATTAGAAGCTGTACTGCATACCGACCGAGAAAGTATTGACGTTTTCTTTCTCAGTACCGAGCTTAACGCGGCGGGTTTCGAATTCACCACGCAAAGCCCAATCCTTAGCAACTTTATAGGTAAGACCCAAAGCGCCGATAGGTTGAGTTGTTGTTGAGTCTTGCGAGAACAAAGTATTGTTGGCATATGTTCCCTTAGCTGTGGTCGTAGTACGAGACACACCCAACTTTGCAAAACCACCGAAATCATCAGTGAAGTCAACTTTAGCGACACCAGAAAAGTCTATACCGCCACCCTTTACTTCTGCTCCCGCAATTGCATTTGCCAACGGCAAAGATGCATTAATCTTACCAAGCGAAAACAAGCTCGTTTCAAAAGCAAAGTTCTTATTGAAGTTGTAGCCGCCGATGACTTTGAACGCTGTTCCCTTCGTATCGCACTTCGTCAAAGTACCACAGTCATCATGCCATTTCGATTGACCAACAGTGCCACCAACATACACGTTCTGCGCTGAAGCAACACCTGTCGCCAACAAAGCCGTCAAACTAAGGGCACCAACTACTAAAGATTTTTTCAACATAATTTCCTCTACATCTTAAAAAATAAAAACCGATATTCATACACTCAGAGTTTGGTCACTTGCCCATAGTCTTATCCGGAGAATATGCGGCCGACCCAACTCAGGTATCCTGTCGAATCCACGCTGTTTATCATGCATTTCGATAACTCGTTTGGATTCGGTAGGCGCATCATGACAAACACAAAAACTTGACGCCAATTTAATGTCGAAGGTGTATAACGACGGGCTCGTTGGTACTAGCTCTCGGTACTTCGTGTCATTTTTTGATCAATCGATGGGGTGTTTCATGCGCTAATAGGCGTGAGAAGAGCGGAAGAATTTAATTCTCGGTAAAATCTCAATATCAATTCAGACAGAGATCGAGCATGAAGATACACGGCGAATGGGAAATCACCGTATTAAGAAACATCTTGGTAAGAACAACAGCAGGGATCTTCAATGATGAAGGAACCCTAGCAGTGTTCGAAGAAACTAAGCAGAAAGCCCCAATTCACGCGCCATGGGCTGGTCTTACCAACGCCGAACGCTGGGAAATGTCGACGGCATCAAGCTTGCAAATGTTTCCCGGGATGCGCGAATGGGCCTTCGCCAACAATTGCGTGTGTTTGGCAATCGTGGTGCCCAGCGTCCTCAAGAAAAAAATTCACCAACAACAAACCGGCGATTTCCCAACTGACAAAGTCGCCTACTTCAATGACTTAAGCAGTGCATGTGCTTGGTTAACAAAAAAGGGATTTTCTATCAGTCCCGAAGAATATCCGCACTATGATTTTCTCGAACATTCACGCAAACTTAGTCACGACTAGTGCCCCCCAGCACAACCGTCGCGAACGGGTGAAATTTGGATCAAGGGGGGGTACCTTTGTTGAGGCACAGCGAGCACTTTAGTTCCAATGTTTGCTTGCGCAGTAGCTTGTCCGGAGGTCTCGACGCATGAAATGTAAAAGATGAAGTAACACAGCGTCAGTGCGAAAAATAGCTGAGCATAAACTTCAAGTACTCAGCACACGTAATCTCACCTTCCGCTGGCGCCCAGTGCGCTTTTTCTTCGGCAGCGATAGGCACATAAGGGCCCGCCTTCGCTTCAAAAAACACTGAGCCGCTCTCAAGCGCCACCATGCTGTGGAAGACGCCAACTGGGATGGTAATGCCAAAGTGTTCGCTATTTGGTGCTAACACAAGATGCTGCTGCACCTGACCCTGTGCGTCGAAAATCAACACGCCAAAGCGTCCTGACAGGACTACTAAAGTCTCTTCTTTGTTTGGATCTAAATGGCAATGAGGTTGCACATAAGTGCCCGGCTCCAGCGCATTCAATAAACGATGGCATTGCGCCCCATTGTTCGCATGAAAGTTCAAATTCTTACGAAGACGTGGTTGCGCCGCAGCTTCTTTCGACAGTTCACGCAAGGTATTTTGACCAATTAACTTCACCATGGTTTTATTGTTTTCCTTAGATATCAATTTGTTTTTTGATGCAGCGATCCGTTCCGCATGCTTCGAATCGCACTGCAGATTCCTCGCCTAGATCAGAGTTGATCGTACTTCTTCAAAGTGCCAAATGCTTTTTCCACCGGGTATTTGATCGCATTCAATTTGATCTTCTCGTGTGTTGCCTGGAGCAGATCCACATCGAGCTTATCCGCCAGCATCACAAGGTAATTCAGGACATCGGCCATTTCATGTTTGACCGCCTGCAAACCGCCGGGACCAAGCTCTTCAACCTGACCTTCTTTCAACCACTGGAAAGGCTCCAACAGCTCCGAGGCTTCAACACTGAGCGCACTCGCCAAATTTTTCGGCGTATGAAAAGGCTGCCAAGCACGTTGGTCGACGAACTCACGTAAGGCCGCTCGCAAAGCATCAAGGTCTTCAAAACGTTCTTGAGGAGTGACTGCGTTTTGCAGCGTTTTCTGCTGCGCTTGTTTTTCTGTTTCCTGCATTAGATTGATCTCCGCCCTGAATGCTGATGGTGTTTGTCTTGTTCAAGGCAGTATTTTACGAGGTGGGGCGCTCTTCAGGTGACGTATTGAACCGTCAAAACAAGAAAAGACCATTTCAGCGATGCTAATTAAACAAGCTTTCTCGATCTAAGAAATGCACAAGGAGTGATCTTCTTCGCATCGCAGCAATATATCACCGAAAGACCTCGCATTTTCTTGAGATCGCGCCTAAAATCAACGATATTGCATTGCAAAATTGAAAGCTTGACTAACCCACTTATCCGCAGGAGTTTGGTATGTTCTCAGCAAAGCAGTTTTCTTTCACTGGCCCTCAAGACACCGTCAGCCCATTCACTCCGCTTGAAACACAGCTCGCCGCCTTTCAAGACTTGTCGCAACTGTTGAGCGAAGACATTGATCGCTACACCGAGACCTGCAACAACATTTGGCAGAACTTGACAGAATCGATCTGGCAACAACAACTTGATCTCATCAGTGGCAAACCTTCGGACGAACTGGTGATGAATTTGAACGCACGCCTACAAGCTTTGTTCGAACAAAGTAGCCAAGCGCAATTGAGCCTGCAAAGCATCGTCGATGACGCGATGAAAAAAGCGACTGAACTTTTCGCACAAACTTGGCAGTTACCACAGCAGGTCTCCATCAGCATGCCATTCGCTGAATTTAATTTCGCACACTACTCCGACCAGCTATCCGCCCCCAAGCTCATCGATATCACAGCAAAGGCCACGAGCACAGTCAATGAAAAAGCGACAGAGGTAGTGGCTCACAGTGCCACAGCTAAAGCCACGACTGCTAGCAAGACTGTCAAGAAAGCCGCACCAAAAATTCCGACGAAAACAATTGCGAAAGCAAGCACCAAAGCGACCGAAAAGCCTATCGCGAAATCTGCCAATACAAGCAGCCCACGACGTTCTACCAAGACCGCGCTGAACTAAAGCCGATCACTCAAACAAAACGGCATCCGAGGATGCCGTTTTTTATTGCCGATTGCACTGGTAGCTTGCGCCAACTATCGACTTCGCGTGTTCACACTTCAAAGTCAGCGACTAACTCCAACGCAAGTCATTCCGCAGAAGCGGCAAAGTTCTGATACGCTTACCTGTAGCAGCGAAAATCGCATTGCAAATCGCTGGTGCCAAGGGTGGCAAAGCCGGCTCACCCAAGCCGGTCACCGGATAATCGGACTTCAAGAAATGAACTTCAACTTTGGTTGGGGTATCAGGCATGCGCAGCAATGGATATTGATCAAAATTGCTTTGCACCACGCGCCCTCGTTGAATATCTAACTCAGGATACATCAGCGTACTCAAACCATCGATGACCGAACCTTGCACCTGATTTTCAGCACCACTGAGATTGACGATTTGCGAACCGATATCGGTGACGACGACGACCCGATCAACCTTCAACTGTCCTTGCTGAGACACCGTCACCTCAGCCACTTCGGCGATGTAGCCACGATGACTGAAATGGAAAGCGATGCCCTGCCCTTGCCCTTTGGCGAACCGACGACGTCCCCAACCGGCTTTATCAGCAACTTCCTTCAAAACTTTACGCATGCGCGCCACGTTGTAGGGCTGACCGCGTTCGCCGGTGCCGGGCATGATCTCTTTATCACCGAGTATTTCGAGTCGGAATTCGAGTGGATCACGGCCTGCCGCATGCGCAAGTTCATCGATAAAACTATGGAAGACCCACGCGAAGACATTACTGCCCGGAGCGCGCCATGGCCCCATTGGGATACCGCATTCCATTGGCGTTTGTTCCAATAAGCAGTTCTCTAACCAACGCCCTGGAAATTCATCACCCGATAAACTCGCGCCACTACCGGGTTGCAAAATACTCTTGCCATCGCGCGTGACGCGATTGGCGAAGGTCACAAAATGATTATGCCAAGCGCTCAACTTTCCTTTGGCATCAACCGCACCACGTAAGAAGTGGAAACCACCGGCGCGGTAATGATCATGCCGCATATCGTCTTCACGCGACCATACCAACTTCACAGGACCATTTACACGTTGCGCAATTGCTGCTGCTTCAATGATGTAATCGGCACTTAAGCGCCGACCAAAACCGCCACCACTGCGTGTCATGTGCAGTGTGATTTTTTCCTTCGGTATCTTGAGCACATTGGTAATGATGTTTTGACCCGCTGCAGGATTTTGCGTCGGCGCCCACAATTCCAATTGCCCACTTTCTGGCTTAAACCAAGCCGTGCAGTTTTGCGGCTCAATACTGGCGTGAGAAATAAATGGATAGGTGTATTTCGCCTCGACCACTTTTTCTGCTTTTGCAAACGCTTGTTGCACATCGCCGTCTTTACGTAAGGTGATGCTCCCCGCTTGCTTCGCGAGCTCACCGGCTTTCTTAGCGAAGTCATCCCAATTTTGATTGGCGACTTCACCTTCGTCCCACTGCACTTTCAACTGTTTGCGTGCGCTGAAGGCTGACCAAGTCGAATCAGCGATAATCGCTACACCAGGCATCAAACCATTCAAGTTACTCGTACCTTCAATCACAAATGCATCCCGCACGCCGGGAAGTGCTTTTATGGCGTCGATGTTTGCATTAACCACTTTGCCACCAAAGGCTGGACATTTCTCAAAAACCGCAAATACCATACCCGGCAGCTTTACGTCGATCCCAAACAGCGGTTTGCCACTGACGATCGCGGCATTATCTACACCGCCAATACGTGTCCCCAATAATTTGTATTCATTCGGTTTCTTCAGTACCACAGACGCAGGATCAGGCAAGCTCAGGCCCGCTGCTTTATTGACCAAGGCACCATAAGTCAATTGACGTTTACTGGGTTTGTGGATCACCTTACTCAGTTCAGCATAACATTCATTCGCAGGGACATTCCAGGTTGCCGCGGCAGCTTGAATCAGCATGGTGCGTGCGGTCGCACCGAGCTTTAAGAATTCGTTGTAGTTCATCGGCGTCGACAAAGAACCACCGGCGAACTGATCACCATACATAGGATGGAAGTCACCTTGAACAATCGTGACGTCCTTCCAATTCACTTCCAATTCTTCTGCAATCACCATCGGCAAAGAGGTTTTAATCCCTTGGCCAATTTCTGGCTGTTTAGAGACCAAAGTAACGCGCCCGTTTTCAGCGATATGAATGAAGGCATTCGGTTTGAATTCGGCTTTACCCGCTTGCTCTGCTTTGGCGATCGCGGTCTGCGCGCCTGCTTCACTATCCCATACCGTCGCCAAGGCCAGGCCGCCACCCAACAGTGCTGATTGCTTCAGAAAATCGCGGCGTTCAGGCTGCTCAGGCAATGCGTGGTTCACAGCGTGATCCAACATGGAGGAAAGATGCTCACTCATTTTTTCCCCTTTCGCACAATTTCTGCGGCACGGTGTACTCCGGCCCTAATTCGCAAATAAGTCGCGCAGCGACACAAATTGCCACCCATGGCCGCATCGATATCAGCATCGCTTGGGTTAGGATTATCTTTCAACAACGCTGCAGCAGTCATGATTTGACCTGCTTGGCAGTAGCCGCACTGCGGTACATCCAACTCTTGCCAAGCCTGCTGCACCGGATGCAGATGCTTGGGATCGAGACCTTCTATCGTGGTCACTTTTTGTCGCCCCACACTGGACACTGGCGTCATACATGAGCGGCTCGGCACACCATTGATATGCACCGTGCATGCACCACATTGTCCGACACCGCAACCATACTTGGTACCGACCAAATCTAAAGAATCACGCAAGGCCCACAGCAAGGGCGTTTCTGGCGTCAGCTCGACTGCGCGCGCTTGACCATTCACACTGAGCGTATATTTTCCCACTGCTTTACTCCTTCAGAAAAAACAAAAACCCCGCTGAGCGGGGCTTGTAAGTGCAGATCTTAAGGCTTCACAAATTTGAGCGTCATGCGATCGCTTTCGCCGATCGCCATATACTTCGCTTTGTCTTTATCTTTGTTGGCTAACACTGGTGGCAAGGCCCACACGCCATTTTCGTGATTGGCCGTGTCTTTTGGATTGGCGTTCACTTCGGATTTTGCCGCCAATTTAAAACCAACACTCTCAGCCAATTGAATCACATAGGCTTCGTGCACATAGCCGGTGCTGGCTTTCGCATCTTGTGTCATCGACGCTGGCAAACGATGCTCAACTACACCGAACACGCCACCAGGTTTCAAGGCATCGAAGGCACTTTGAAAGACTTTTTTAGCAGCCGTATCATTGACCGCGATCCAGTTATGCACGTTACGGAAAGTCAGGACGACATCGACGCTATTCTTCGGAGCGTAATCAATCTTGTCGGCTGGATTGAAATCACCAATCACCGCCTTATCAAACACCGCAGGATTCGCTTCCAATTTGGTTTTCAAACCCTTACCTGCGCCGGCCAAAATCAATTTACCGTTATCACGAAGTAGCGGGGCCAGTATCTCTGTGTACCAACCACCACCTGGAGCTAATTCCACCACAGTCATTTTGCTATTCACGCCGAAGAAGCTCAGCGTTTCATATGGGTGACGTGCGGCATCGCGTTCAACATTGGCAGGCGTGCGCTGTGGATGAGCAATCGCGGTTTTCAATGGGTCTTGGGCATAAGCACCTTGAGCTAACATCGCAACGCCAACAAAGCTCAATGCTGAAATAATCTTTTTCATTCTATCTCCTGAATGGATTTGTAAGCAGAAATAGACACATGATTATCAACGACGAGACCGGATTGTTTACCCGATCACCCGTTGCCATGTCTCTTGACGACCATGCTTTGATCACGCTTCTCTGATTTAGTTCATCCAAAGTCATTTACCCATATGCAGCCTAGGGCTTTATGCTAAGCACTGCATCAAAACCTAAGCAATAATCTTGAGGATTTGCGCAATCTCTTGTCGAGTATCAACCATCAAGGTTTCGGTCGCCTCTTTATTCAATTGCAAATTAATGAGGGGGATCGGTATCTCGTCCCAGTTCAAATCATCGAGTGATTGCTTAACAAAGCCAGCATCGAGGAAATCGGCGGCGGCGACCACATCAGTTAAAGAGGGACGGCTGCTCAATGGCAAATCAATCCGTTTTCTATCCATCACCGCGGTGCGAATATCTTCTGACACTTCCCAGCTTTCAAGAATCGCCGCGCCGATGTCAACATGCCACTGGTCGACTAAATCCCACAAAGCTTCCTGTGAAGTGAATAAACCTTGGTATTGGTGAGCACGACTCAAAATATAAAACTTACCAATATCATGTAACAAACCTGCGATCATGGCTTTGTCAGGGCTTAACTTGCTGCGCGCCTTGGCCAAGACACAAGCGAGTGCAGCCACCCGCATACTGCGAGTCCATAGTCCCTCCATTTGCTCCGAATTGCCAGTGTGGCTTTGCTGATCGCGCAATTGCTTCATACCGACCGAGATTGCAATATTTTTGACCACGCCAAAGCCGAGCAAAGAAACCGCCAATTTGAGCTCTTCAATCTTACGGCTACTACGATTGAACATTGGTGTGTTCGAAAGCATCAAGACCTGCGCCGAAAGAACAGGCTCTGTGCTGATGATGCGTGATACCTGGTCGCTCGACATATCGGGGTCATCGAGCGCCTGACGGATTTTCATGGTCGCCTTCAAAGAGGTTGGAAAAACCAAATTGCGCGACGACAGCTCAGCGCTTAAGCCTTTGATAAATTCGAATTCAGATTCACGTTGATTCATAAATGGCACAGTTCAATAACAAAAAATTAAAATCTTCTAGCGTGCTTCAAACACTATGCGGTTCCAGACCAGCTTGAAGCAAATAGTTGCCATAGTAAAACAAATTTTAAAGAATCACTAAGCTGACATCACCGTTTTGCCACATTTTTCCTAAACCTGACAGTTTTCTTCAATTTCCGCGCGAATTCACGCTTTAGCATTGGACCAAAAGAAACTTTCTGCTAGTCTAGAAACGAAAGAGGTTCTGCAATCGATGCAGGCTACCAACAAGAATAGGGGAGACCGAGGATGTTCACCGAAGATGATTTTTTCGCTATTAGCAAATTTCTAAAGCTAGGCGTAAAGATTCATGTCAAAAACCCCATGGGGCAAAGACCTCATTTCAGTACCAGCTTTCCAAACCCCAAAGGCGGTATGGTGACTATCGACGTCGCAAGCCTGTATGACGTTGAACGCAAGTTGCGTGCCTTGCTAGCGAGCGATGTCCCAGTCAAGACCAAGCTGACACCCTTTACTTACCTTGGCACCAATTTCGAAGGCTTGCTTCAATGCGTAAAAGGGATCGATGAATTTCAGGTCATCGAAACACGTGACATTTTCGGCACCGAATCGAAGAAGGTCGTACGCAGCGCAGAGCACTTCATTCAACTATTGCAGTAAATTGGTCACATTCCCCCACCTCGTCTCTGAAACCCAGATTCCATCATGTCCGCTTCGCTGACCGATCAGGAAATTGAGGACCGCTTCTTTCTCTTGGGGCAGGTTGAAATCTTGAGCGTGTTGAATGACCTCGCACATAGGCGTGAACCGGTATCGGTGTATTTCAATGGCGGTCAAAGTTTTATACTAACGGTCATTTTATCGGCTCGCCCAGACGGCTTGGTGTTCGACCTCGGTGGCGATCCAAACATGAACCGACAATTGGAGAAAACCAAATCCTGCGTGTTTATGGCCTTCCCTGAAGGTATACGTGTGCAATTTTCTGGGCAAAACCCACAGCGTTTTATGTGGGGCGATGACGAAGCATTTTGGGTCCCGATCCCCGAACGGATTGTGCGGCTACAACGCCGCGAGTACTACCGAAATTTGCTTCCGATAAGTCAAGATATCAAAGCCAAACTACATGACGCCGATGGCAATGAGATTGCGTGTTGGCGCATCCACGATTTAAGTGTCGGCGGCTTCGGTGTTGTCACCGAAGGAGAGCCGCCACTGCGTCTAGGTGACACGGTGCCGCAAGTATGGATCACACTCAATCCGAAAACGCATATCCACTGCCCGGTCGCGATCGAACACATCACATTTATTGAAAAAACCAAACTGGGCAAATTTCAAATTGGATTTCGCTTTCTCAATCTGTCGCATGCGATGGATATCGCCATTCAAAAAACCATACTGCAAATTGAATATGAACGTCATCGCCTCTTAGGTAAGTAAAGCAGCCTGATTTTTTTATGCAACAAAATAGTCTTTTCATGCAAGCCGACGATACCGCACTGGTGGTCGAACGCTTCGATGTACCTGATGCCGATCTACGTTATTACCCACAGTTTTTCTCAGCCGAGGAAGCCGATCAATTATTTACGCAATTACACAGCGGTCTAGCATGGCAACAACATCATATTCGGATTGCTGGCATCATGCGTGCGCAACCGCGTCTCAGCGCTTGGTATGGTGATGCCGACGCCGCGTATAGTTATTCTGGCCTGCATCTAAAGCCGCTGCCATGGCATCCATTGTTGAACAAAATACGCACGCGCCTAGAACACCTTACCGAACATCGATTCAATAGTGTTTTAGCGAACCTTTACCGTGATCAAGTTGATAGTATGGGCTGGCATGCTGATGACGAACCGGAGCTCGGCAAACAACCCTTGATCGCATCGGTGAGTCTTGGCAGCACACGAGAATTTTTGATTCGTCACAATCAAATCAAAAGCGCCAAGCATAAAATCACTCTGGCACACGGGAGTTTGCTACTGATGGGCGGCGAGATGCAGAGCCATTGGCAACACGCGATCGCCAAACAGAAACATACGCTAGCGCCTCGTATCAATCTTACCTTTCGCCTGATTTACCCGAATCTACCCTAGCGCCTCTGATGAGGTCTCAACCAAAGACAGGCTAGCCCTTCCCCCCAAAAAAAGATTCGGAAATCACACTCCAGTTCCCTTGTGGCTCCCTCGTTGTTCGGCATTCACCGACGAAATTCGTCATTCGCCGACTTGTGCATGACTTGTGTAGGGCCATGTTTTATCTTATCGATGTGGACAACACAAAGCTATTCCGAAAGCGACAGCTGCAACAAGATAATCAAGAACTCAAGAAACTAAGACAAAGCAAGAAAGGAAATCGATCATGGCACGTTCAGACAAACAACACAAAACCGATCACGTTGAATTTGGCATTATGCTGATCTTGATAGGTTGCGGCGCGATGGCCTATAAGATGGGCTATCTACCCTATAAATTCACATGGTGGGAATTGGCCGCTAGCTTCGTTGCTGTGCTCGGCGCAGTGCGCTTGCTGCTAGCTCGCACGTTATACCAAGTGATTTCTGCGATCTTCCAAATCGGTACCGCGGGCTTGTTTTACGCCATGTTCGAACATCTGTGGGGTCTCGACTTCCGCACCCACTGGCCAATTTTCCTAATTGTGTTCGGCCTCAACAGCATACTGAAATATGCGGCACGCCCTAAAAACGAAAACAATGCCTGCTAATTTTCACCTCGACTATTCGAATTCACATACTCATTTTTCTCGGAGATTCATCATGAGACACCGTAATCGCGACCCGCAACAACGCCTAATTTTTGGCGCTCTCATCATCATCGTCGGCGTGCTCGCCTTGATTGATAACCTCGGCTTTTTACAAGGCATACGCCTCGTCAGCTTTTGGCCTGTCGTCTTCATTATTGGCGGCGTATTAAAGATGAACCAGTCACAAGCGCGCTCCGGCACCATCATCGGCGCTGCCTTCGTCATCATCGGCAGCGCAATGACCTTGAATAACCTCGGCATCATTAGTTTTCACATGCGCGATTTTTGGCCCCTCGTCTTAATTGGTTTTGGTTTGCTCGTGATCTTCAAAGACAAAGCGAAGGAAGAATTCAATGGCTACACGCAAAACAAGATCAATGAAAGCACCGATGGCAAAGTCGATATCGTTGCCATCATGAGCGGCAGCCAAGGCAATATCGCTAGCAGCAATTTTGCAGGTGGTGAAATCACAGCAGTCATGGGTGGTGTAGAACTTGACTTGCGTAACGCCTCAATTCAAACTGACGCCGTTCTGAATGTATTCGCATTCTGGGGTGGCATTTCACTGAAAATCCCTAGCGATTGGTCAGTGGTCAACAACGCCAATGCTTTCCTCGGTGGCGTCGATGACACAACGGTGCCAGCCATGGGGTCGAGCAAGCGCTTAATCATCACCGGCACAGCGATTATGGGCGGCGTTGAGATTAAGAATTAAGCGTCAACAGTTTGCGTTGCCATCATCGTTTCATCCATTTGCAGTTTGACTTTAGGCAGACATGAATCCACTGCTTTCGAACATCAAAACGATGTTTTACAACAGCATGATTTGGGCACTTCTCGGTGCCCTTTTCGCCACCTTATTTTTACTACTGAACTGTGGCACCTGGCAGCAAGCGCTAAGTTTCACCCTTCCAGTGGCGCTGTGTTTTGGGTTCATTTCAAGTTCCGCTTACTACGTCTGCCGCGCGCTTCCTTTAGCACGTCGAAATTTTAGTTCTTGGTTGAGTTATTTTGGACTCAGCGCGGTGATCTCTGCAGCGATCTGGAGCGGATTGGCTTACGCTTGGTTCGTTGCCTTACAAGCACTCGATTTTGCCTTGGCACTCCCGGCCAACACCTGGCCGATCGCGAGTTTGTTGGCAGCCTTGCTCTACATTCTTTCTGTCATGTGTTACGACGTCTTACTCGCATTTGATTCGATGCGACAAGCGGAACTGCGTCAAGCCGCCTCCGACCTCCATGCACGCGAAGCAGAGTTGCAGATGCTCAGAACTCAAATCAATCCCCATTTTCTATTCAATAGCCTGAATTCGATCAGCGCATTAACCAGTATCGATCCTGTCAGCGCCCGCGACATGACGATAGAGTTAGCTCAGTTTTTTAGGCAAACGCTGGCCGTCTCTGAACAACACAAGATTTCCCTACAGCAGGAACTCCAGTTATGTCAGCACTTTTTAGCCATCGAGAAGATTCGCTTCGGCAAAAAGCTTGCGACGGATTTTCATATCGATCCGGCCTCTGAGCATTGCTTGATTCCGCCGATGATTTTACAGCCGCTGCTAGAAAACGCGATTAAGCATGGCATTCGAGACCTAGTGGATGGTGGCACGATTACTATACATAGTCAGATTCAGGATGAATGGCTACATCTCGCCATTGAAAATCCGATTGATTCGAACCCTGAAAATTCGGCGACGACAAAACAAGGTACTGGCACTGGTTTGAAAAATTTGCGCGCACGCTTTTCGAGCCTGTATGGATCACGTTGCCGCGTCGACTGGCATACTTCAAACGAGCTATTTCGTATCGAATTGACAGTGCCATTTGAAACTTTAAAAAGCCCGTCGCTAGGCATTCCTCCCCATTAGCCACTGATAAGGTTAAAACCTATGTCCACCATCAAAGCTTTAGTCATCGACGATGAAGATCTTGCGCGACGTTTAGTACGCGAGTTTTTGAAACCGCATATCGACATCGAAGTGATCGCTGAATGTGAAAATGGTTTGCAAGCCGTTGACGCCATCCTTCAGCATCAGCCCGACCTGATTTTTCTTGATATTCAAATGCCCAAGATGACGGGTTTCGAAGTCTTAGAGGCTACCCAACGTCAACACGGTGTGATCTTCACCACCGCCTATGATCAATACGCCATGCAAGCTTTTGATCAGCATGCCATCGATTATTTGCTAAAGCCTTTCTCGCAGCAACGTTTTAACGATGCTTTAAGCAAAGCACGCAAATTGCTAGGACAAACTGACACCGCACTCAACGCCGTCGTCGCTCAACAAGCGCAAAAAACCGACCGCTTGCTAGTACGTGACCGCGGTCAAACCATCGCTATTCCGTTTGCCGATATCGATTACATCGAAGCGCAAGACGATTATGTGCAAATTCACTATGCTGGCAAAACCTTGATGAAAACGCAAAGCCTCTCTGAGTTTGAAAAGCATTTGCCCAGCGAGCAATTCGTACGCCTACATCGTTCTATCACCGCCCGCGTCGCCGCCATCAGGCAGCTCGAGCGTGCTAGCAAAGATAGCTTTCAAGCGGTTTTACACAACGGTGCCATTGTCGCGGTGAGTCGTTCTGGATATGACCGAATCAAAGGAATGCTGTAAAGTGCTGGCTTTTGATTTTTAAGCCCACTGCTCGACTGAGCAATCACACAGGCTTGCAGAAACACCATTATGACGAACATCATTATCAACCCCGCCCTCCGTGATTGCATCGACCCACTGACCACCCAAGAATTCTTGGCACTCGAACGCAGCATTTTGCGCGAAGGTTGCCGCGACGCGCTGGTGTTGTGGGGTCAAACCTTGATCGATGGTCACAATCGCTATGTGATTTGCCAAAAGCATGGTGTGCCATTCGAAACGCGTCAAAACGACCAGTTTTCTTCCATCGAAGACGTCATGCTGTGGATGATCGATAACCATTTGGCGCGTCGTAGCGTGTCGAACTTCCAACGCGGCGTACTGGCCCTACGCAAGAAAGAAATCATCAGTGAACGCCGCAAACAATTGAGTAATCAAGAGAAGGCGGCCGAAGCCGAGCAGGCAATCAAAGAACCAGATCCGGTCTCGGTAGAAACACGCGAAGAGATTGCCAAAGTGGCCGGCCTCAGTAAACCCGCTGTCGCTCAGATCGAGAAAATACGTAAAGCTGCAACGCCAGAATTGGTGGAAGCCGTGCGCGCCGGCACCATCTCCATCAATACCGCGGCCACCATTGCGGCCTTGCCCACCGAACAGCAAGTGGCGGCAGTCGCTGGGGGCAAAAAAGAATTGCAACAGGCGGCGCGGCAACTGCGTGAAAGCCGCACTCCACGTGCTCCGAAGGAAAATGCGGCGGCTTCGGGTTCTACGCCTGCTGCGGCCAACGCCGCTCAGCAGGAAGCCGCAGCCAGTATGGGGAACACCAACCTAAGCACTTCGGTCGCCATCGAGCAGCCCTACTTGCAGCAGGAATTGGAACGTCTACGCTCCGAAAACTTATCTTTACGCAAACAAATTAGCGAGTTACAGCAGCAATTAGCGAACAATCAGTCCGCTTCGCTGTAAAATGCGGATCTTTGTGAGTGGATGGCATGGCGGCGTTAAACGCCAATGAACCCAACTATCCGCCCACGGCATACGGCACTTAATTCTGTTGTGGTCCCTGACTAAGCAAAATTTTCGTTCCATTTTTTATTCTCACTTTGTTAGGACCATCATGACTATTACCGTCAACGGCACAGAAATTAATGATTCCGCTATCGCTGCGGAAATGAACCGCGCTCGCTCCGCGGGCTACCCAGAAGGTGAACAATTACGTGACGCCGCGATCCAGGAATTGATCTTGCGTCGCTTGATGTTGGATCAAGCGGCGAAAGTCGGCATCGCTGCTGACAGCGATGAAGAAGTGATTGGCAATTTGCTGCAACAAGAAGTGAGCTTCAATGATGTCGACGAAGCCAGCTGCCGCGATTTCTACGACAACAACCCAAGCAGCTTCACGCAAGGTGAAATGGCTGCCGCAAGCCACATCTTATTCACCGCAGGTGAAGGCTTGAGCGGTAGCTTGGTGAAAGCCAAAGCGGAAGGCATCTTGGCTGAATTGCAAAAGAACCCAGCAGCGTTTGCGGCAATGGCCCGTGAACACTCTGCCTGCCCTTCCGGCAAAGAAGGCGGCGCTTTGGGTCAATTCGGCCGTGGCCAAATGGTTCCTGAATTCGAACAAGCGGTTTTCACAACCGAGCCAGGCACCATCACTCCTGAATTGATTGAGACACAATTTGGTTATCACATCATTCAGGTCACAGCACGCAAAGGCGGCGACTTGATATCCTTCGATGAAGTGAAAGAACGCTTGCAAGCGTATTTGACTGAAATGGAAGGCCGCAAAGCTACCCACGCGTATTTGGCGGAGTTAGTGAAAGCCGCTGATATTCAAGGCTACCAATTGCCAGCCTTCGCCTAATCGTTATTTGCCTATCGATGTGAGGCCAATACGCTCGCATCCCAATACACGCAATACCAGTTTAAAAAACCTCGTTGACATGTTCACCGAGGTTTTTTTACATGCAAAACTTCGGCGACGACGATCCTCAAGAAAAATTCGACTAGTACGCAAACCCGTGAACGCCGCAAAAGTGTTGTTACTTGTCTGCATGGGCGGGAACGGACTTCCGTTTTCAGCAAACTGGCATACCTCTTGCTGTAGAAAAGCCTATACTCGAAGATCGTCATTGCTACAAGCATGGCTAAAGGCAAGGTAATCATTGCCGAAAATGATGTAAGAAAACCGTTTGTCCGAAAAGCTATACCGTTAATGCCAAGTCAGCCTTTAGGACGATTGTATGTTTTTCTCCAGCTTGTATAGTAACTGTTGTAGTCTGCCTCATTGTTTTCTCTTTGTATGTCTTAGACGAAAACTGGCGCGGCCATTACATTTTAAGATCTGTTCATCGAAACGATTTAAAGCTTCAAACTGACAAAGAAGGGAGGTTCTATGTTTTCTCATTTTCTAGATAGAGATTCGAAATCGGAACCGGATTTCGAGAAAAGAAAATTCTTTGCAGCTGAAGAAGAAGTGTTTTTTAAACGCTTGATTAAGGCGCTTCCGAATTGCAGTATCTTTCCCAAAGTGCAGCTTGCAGCCATCCTTGAGCCGCATATCAGCAATGAGAAAAAACGCCAAATTATGCGCCAGAAGCTGCAGTCACGTCATGTCGACTTTGGCATCTTCGATAAAAATCTTGAGCTGCTTTGCGTCGTTATTTTGGAAGGCGATGAAGAGCCACAAGAGGAGGAATATCCAACCCGCTACCTCTTGAAGAGTGCTGGCATCAAGAATATTCGTTGGAAGCGCTCGGCCCTTCCAACTTATGAACAAGTGCTTCGTACTTTAGCGCCTTTCTCAGATTTGGAGTCTCCGAAGGCTGAAAGTAGTTTGCACACCATAGGAAAACTATTCCCTGATGAGGATGTGCGCGACGGCCAAGTCTTTACTCGCGTCGAGCATGGCAATCCAAATGCCCTTTCTCTCGCTGCAATCGAACGGATTACACCGGAAAAGCTCATCAAAACCCAATACCCTCACATCTGGCAAAAGATTTGCCTGTTTGCGGGCGATCCCGGTTATTTGAAAAACTATTTGGACTCGTTGTTCTTGCAAAACCGTCCGACCAAACGTCGTGGTTTGCCCAAGCCAGTCGCCAACGAAGTCATGGCGATCTTGTACGAAAATAGTCGCTTTGTAATCTCCAAAGAACCTGAACCGATTTGGGACCCAAGCTTCTTGCATCGCTAGTACGCCATGCGGCTCACGCGGGTAGCTCTACAGATCGGGCGCAAGCATGTGGCCAAGCTTGGCGGCTTTGGTTTCAAGATAGCGTTGATTGTATTGATTGCGCGCGATGATCAGAGGCAGATGTTCCTCGACCTTGACTTCCATATTCTGCAAAGCCGCAATCTTGCGCGGGTTATTGGTCATTAATTTGACGCGTGTGATGCCCAAATGTTTTAGCATGGGATCACACAGACTGTAGTTACGCAGATCAGCGGCAAATCCTAATTTCTGATTCGCTTCAACCGTGTCCGCCCCTTCATCCTGCAAATGATAGGCACGAATCTTTGCTAACAAACCAATACCACGCCCTTCTTGGCGCAAATAGAGAATGACGCCACGACCTTCCGCGGCGATTCTTTGCATTGCCGCTTCGAGTTGTGGGCCGCAGTCACAACGCTGACTAAACAGAGCGTCCCCAGTCAAGCATTCCGAATGAATGCGTGTTAAGACAGGTTCACCATCGCTGACATCGCCCAAAGTCAGAGCGACATGCTCTTTACCCGTTGCGGGTTCGACAAATCCATGCATGCGAAACTTTGCCCACTGGGTCGGCAAATCGCAGCTATCCACAAATTCCAATGCCTGTTCTTGCGAATTCAAAGGCAGATCTACAATCGACATAGTATTCTCGTGCTTGATCTTCGATGTTGACGAAGATACCTGACCTGCAGCGCACAATATCAAAAATATAATTCAATGAGGCGCTAAAAAGTAAGAGTATAAACGACTCTTCAGATATCAGCCTCAAGATGGCTTGAGCGCGCTCACTAATTCGGCATTTCACCCTGCACCAAGCGTGGACAATCCCAGTTCTTAAATAGTTGGCTGTATTACATAATCCACTTGGGCCTGATAAAAACGAGGATTGGCATCAAAGGCTGATCTGGCTATGACTGCCTGTTCACCCGCAGCCAAATCCAAGGCGAGAATACCATCGAGATGGTCGATTTCGTGTTGCAATAACTCAGACACCGCTTGTTCAAGTTGCTGCCAATCTCGAGTTTGCCCCTGTTCGTCAATGAAGCGAACCGAGATCGACGCATGCCGCTCAACTTTTACCAGTTGCTCTGGGAAACACATGCAATCGTCCCACATGCTAAATCGCTCAGCGCTACGCCAGGTAATTTCTGGATTAATCAACAGAAAACTCCCCTGCCCTAAATTTAGAGCGATGAAGCGACGCGCGATGCCAATTTGTGGGGCGGCGATGCCGCGTCCAAATCCATGTTGCTGACGAAAATCGTCGAGGCACTCTTTCAAACACTTCCCTTGCTCGACAAATTGCGGCTCGAAGACATCGAGCACTGGCTCGGACACTTGTCGCAATCGAGGATCATCCTTTGACAACACCATACTTTGATCCATTTTTATCCCTCACAAACCGAATCCGGTGTTCAACATTACCCCGACTCAATTATGTCATTAGTTGGGCGACCAGTTTAAGCTCAATCGACTCTTTGTGTCTTTACCCAATGGTGTTACCTCCCACTCAAAAACAAAAGACCGTCATCGACGCGAGGCCAATCACGGTCTGATTACTCGTTCTCTGATCAACATCTGCACTATAGAGATCGTACAGTCAGATCAAACACGGATGAGAAAAGCGCTGTGATTATTTGCGCCGCAACTGTGAAATATCACGCACCGCACCGCGATCTGCCGATGTCGCCAGAGCGGCATAAGCTTGCAAGGCTTGTGACACGTAACGATCGCGATTAGCTGGCTGCCACGCATTTGCGCCCTTCGCTTCCATAGCCGCACGACGTGCTCGCAATACCTCATCACTCACACCGAGATGGATACGACGATTCGGAATATCGATCTCGATACGATCACCCTCTTCGACCAAACCAATTGCACCACCTTCCGCTGCTTCCGGTGAAGCGTGGCCAATCACTAAACCAGAAGATCCCCCAGAGAAACGACCATCGGTGAACAAGGCGCAAGCTTTGCCTAAACCTTTAGATTTGATGTACGAAGTTGGGTACAACATCTCTTGCATTCCGGGGCCGCCTTTTGGCCCCTCATAACGAATGATGACGACATCGCCAGCATGTACGGTGTCGCCTAAAATCGCAGCGACGGCATCATCTTGGCTTTCAAACACGCGCGCTTTGCCAGTGAAGGTCAAAATACTTTCATCAACACCAGCGGTTTTGACGATGCACCCCTTCTCGGCCAAATTGCCGTACAAGACCGCGAGACCACCATCCTTGGAATAAGCATGCTCAAAATCACGAATACAACCAGCGCTACGATCGAGATCGTGTGACTCAAAACGTTTATCTTGCGAGAAAGCGACTTGAGTAGGCACGCCACCCGGTGCCGCTAAGAATAGATGACGTGCATCGGCATCTTCACTGACCGCGATATCATTTTTCGCGATCGCTTCGGCGAAACTTGCGGAATGAATCGTAGGACGAGATGTGTCAAACAAACCAGCACGTGCCAACTCACCGAGAATCGCAATAATGCCGCCAGCGCGATGCACGTCTTCGATGTGATACTTGTCGGTCATCGGCGCCACTTTGCATAAGCATGGTACTTTACGCGAAATGCGATCGATATCCGCCATGGTGAAATCGACACCAGCCTCATGTGCGGCGGCTAACAAATGCAGCACGGTATTGGTTGAACCGCCCATCGACACATCGAGTGCCATCGCATTTTCAAACGTCTGTTTGTTAGCGATAGAACGTGGCAAGACGCTGTCATCATCTTGTTCATAGTAGCGCTTCGCGAGTTCGACGACTAAACGACCTGCGCGCAAGAACAAATTCTTGCGATCGGCATGGGTGGCGACGATGGTGCCATTACCTGGTAAGGACAGGCCCAAGGCTTCGGTCAAACAGTTCATGGAATTGGCAGTGAACATGCCAGAGCATGAACCACAAGTTGGGCAAGCCGAGCGCTCGATGCGACCAATCTCTTCATCACTAACGCTGCTATCCGCCGCCTTAATCATGGCATCGACCAAGTCGATCTTCATAATTTTCTGTTCGCCTTGATTCTTCGGATGCAGTGTTTCGATAACTTTGCCGGCTTCCATAGGCCCGCCAGAAACAAACACCACCGGAATGTTCAAACGCATGGCCGCCATCAACATGCCCGGCGTGATTTTATCGCAGTTCGAAATGCAGACCATGGCATCGGCGCAGTGCGCATTGACCATGTATTCGACCGAGTCAGCAATCAATTCACGCGAAGGCAAAGAGTACAACATGCCGCCGTGTCCCATGGCGATACCGTCATCAACCGCAATCGTGTTGAACTCTTTCGCCACACCGCCAGCCGCTTCAATTTCGCGTGCGACTAACTGTCCCAAATCTTTGAGATGCACGTGACCCGGCACGAATTGTGTGAAGGAATTGACGACGGCAATAATCGGTTTGTCGAAATCACCATCCTTCATACCGGTCGCGCGCCACAAAGCGCGGGCACCGGCCATATTACGTCCGTGGGTCGTGGTTCGAGAGCGATAGACTGGCATGGTTTTCTCTTTAAGAAGTTGATGGCATGAACATTAAAAACGGAATAAAGTGCAAAAAAAGTCCTAAGGCTAAGGCACCGACTTGCACTTTACTTCTATTATTGCGATAGCATGCCGCATCACTTTTTATACGTCAAATATTAAATAACTTCGACATTAAGTCGAACTGCATATCAAACAAAGACGCAAAAATCGAGAAAGATTGTCACTCGATTTGAACTGGGCTACACTGCACCGCATGAATTCACCCGATCTCCATCAGCTCAAAACTAGCCTCATCCATAGCGATGAAGAGCTGATGCTGCGCTATTGCGACGGTGACTTCGCGGCATTTAAAGAGCTCTACCAACGCCACAGCAAACCCTTGTATCGCTTCATCGCTTGGCGCTCACCACGGGTCGAATGGGTTGACGAAGTGATGCAAGAAAGCTGGGCAGCCTTGCACAAAGCACGGCCGAGCTATCAAGTTAGCGCAAGCTTTAAGACCTTTCTGTATCAAATTGCCCGCAATCGCTTGATTGATCTAATGCGCCAGCACCAGTTGCTACTGACCAGCGATATTAGCGATCCCAGTGATATTGAAAACGATGACTGGCTGATGCAGCTACATGAATCAGAAGCACATGGGAAGGAGCAAGAGCTCACCCAGCAGCGCACACCAGAGAGCGAACTCATCAACAAACAAAATGCCGCGGCATTACAACGCGCCATCAATCAGCTGCCTGGTGTACAGAAAGAAGCGCTGGTGTTACAGCAATTCAATGAAATGAGTCTTGAAGAAATCGCCTCCCTCACAGCGGTACCAGTTGAAACGATCAAGAGCCGCTTGCGCTACGCGATGCAAAAATTACGTCAGCATTTTGTGAAGTCAGAACAAAGGCTGGAGGAATCGGTATGACGAACCCAGAATTGAAAAAAGACCTTGCAGCAGAAGCTTGGGATGAATCGCAAGATCGCCATCTGCTTGCGCAACTACGCGCCATTGAGCAGCCGACGCCAAGCGCTGAACTAGATGCCACCATCCTCAACAATATCGAAGCATCACTGCATGCGGAGGCGCAAGCCAAAGCTCAAACCACATTAGCGACCACCAGCGATAAGAAAGCTCAATCCCATAGCGGCACTTCTGTGGCAACATCATGGTTGGATCAGCTACGACGTTGGTGGTATCTACCTGTAACGGCCTTGGCCAGTTTGTTGGTCGCTGTCAATCTGCTACAGACCGACCCGACACCCTCTTCTGCTATGCCACAATTGGCGCAGGCGGAGCGAGTGAATCAGGTTCAATCAGCGCCCGTTGTCGCTCAAACTAAAGGGGCCGCGGACTCAGTAATTTCTCCGACTATCAATGACAGTAAACGAAGTGAAATCGCCGAGCAATCGCCGCCAAGCAAACCCGATGCGACGAATAGCCTCAGCAAGACACGGAGTGATGTCAACCATGCGGTTACACAGGTTGCAAAGGCCGATGCGAGACCTAACAGCAATCTCAGTGGTGTCATGAGCCAAGCGGAGCGAGTAAGCAGCGAGACAGCAGCGCCTGCATCGCCTATCATCGCCGCACCAATCGCCAGTGCTGCACCAAGAGTCAGCGAAGTCGCCAGCACTACCACTGACAAAGAGGTCCTCACGCGTCAAACAGCATTACAAGCGGAAAATGCAAATAGAGTTGTCGCCGAAGCGCCAAAGCCAGAGCCGCTTAGACGCATAGAAGTAACTGGTTCACGTATCAGCACCGATACCAAAGCGGAAGCATCGGTGCCATTCAGAGAGGAAGCTTTCAAAAAGAATGCACCTGAAGTCAAAATGACAGTCGCCGCCTTGCCGCCGACACCAGAAGAGCCACGCAAAACGATCGTGGCTGCAGCGCCGATTGCGATGCCGCCCGAACCTGTTTTGGCGAAACCCATCGCCCCAGCTCCGGAAGTGATTGCCCCCATACGCCCGATGGTCGATGCAAGTCGACAAAGGGCAGTCAGTGATGAAGCACAAAGCATTACCCAAGAACTAGAAAGCTTATTGCGCCAAAAGCGTGAACAAGATGCTTTGAATCTGTGGCTGGAATTCAAAAAACGGAATCCAAATCAACAACTCACTCCAAATTTAGCGACTCGCTTAAAAAACATACAGCAAGCTAGCACGAAAGCGAAGGAGGATAAATAGTCCTATTCTTGTCTGAAATGATAGGGAGCAGTAACGAGCTTTCATTTCGGACTGCTTGCCATGACTACAAGAAAACAAAGGAACACTTGGCGTCACAAAATTTTTTTAATAATTTTAACCCCTATTTTTTCTCCCGTTCGATCAAGTCAGTACCACGGTCAACACCGGAAACTGGGAGAAATCAATGTTACGTCATGCCACCCTCACCGTCATCAGTAGCGCCATTCTGTTTGGATTTGCTGCTTCCCCCTTATACAAAAGCATAGGCACGGCACAGGCCGCCGAATCTATCGATATTCAGACGCAAGCTGTACCAAGCATTGCCTATGATGTACGCGTTGCAAGCGATCTAAGCGGCGTCACCGCGACTGAGCGTCGTCTCACCTCGACGCTAGAATTCACCTTCTCCAACAGTAGCGACAAAGCAGCGAATTTTCCATTGCGCTTTAAGCTGCCGAAAGGTATGCAAGTCTTGAGCTACCAGCTCGATCAAGACGCTGAACAAGCGATGAAAGTGGGCGTATTCGCCCAACACGAATTCTCTCTCAATGTGAAAGACATTCCGGCGCAAGGCCAACGCCTGTTGCGACTCAAGGTAGCTCATCTCGTTACCCCTAGTGAGATGGCTGTCGATCTGCCACTGAGTGTCCTCAGAGGGGCGCGATCATCGTCGATACAAGCCACGACAATCGAAGGCAACTGCCCCGTGCTCGATACCAAACTGCTCAACGTCCCCGCTGAACGCAATGGAAATGATTGCCGTTTCTTCCTCAATGCGGCGATGGCAAACTCATTTGGGCGTGTATCGATCAGCTGGTTGAACTTCTTACAAAGCGCGCAGACTGATCCCTTGCTTAAGCGTGCCACTGTTGAAGCTATGGCACCTCCTAACCCTATTGCGGTGCGCGCTGAAAGACCGAAAATGGAAATGGCAGCAATGCCGTACAAGGCTGACGCCAGCACAACAAGTAGCGCAAGCAATGTGACGGTGACAGGATCCGCGATACGCGTACGCGAATTTTCAGAATCTCCAGTGAAAGCGGTGGCACCAATTGTGAATGACAAATTCGTCGACTCGGAGATTGCGTACTATCCTCGCTATTCACAAATTCAGAACACCGCCAAATACCAAGAGTTCAAGGAAAACCCTTGGAAGCGCGTCGCCGAAGAACCCGTCTCAACATTTAGTGCAGATGTTGATACCGCAAGCTACGCCAACGTGCGTCGCTTCTTACAGCGCGGCAGCTTACCAACTCCCGATGCGGTGCGTGCCGAAGAACTGATCAATTATTTTGCTTACGACTATGCCTTACCGGCTGCGAATGCCAAGCACCCATTTAGTGTACGCACCGATGTCGCCACTTCGCCTTGGAACAAAGACCGCTATTTATTGCGGGTCGCCATCAAAGGTAAGGACATCGCCAAAGAAACGCTACCACCAGCCAATCTTGTATTCTTGGTTGACGTTTCAGGCTCAATGTCGCCTGCCGATCGTCTACCTTTGGTGAAGTCGGCACTCAAACTCTTGACCACACAATTACGGCCGCAAGATCACGTCAGTCTGGTGACCTATGCTTCCGGTTCGCGCGTGGTTTTACCTCCGACTTCCGGCGCTGAGAAAAATAAGATCATGTTGGCCATCGATCAGTTAGTTGCTGGTGGTGGCACCAACGGTGAAACTGGTTTGCGCCTCGCCTATCGTCAAGCACATGCAGGCATGATTGAAGGTGGCATCAACCGCGTGTTATTGGCCACCGATGGCGATCTGAATATCGGAGTCACCGATCCAGCCACCTTGAAATCTTTAGTCGAGAATGAGCGCAAGTCTGGAATCAGTCTCAGTACTTTGGGCGTAGGCGATGACAATTTCAATGACGCCTTGATGAAAAAATTAGCGGAAAATGGTGATGGCAGCTATCACTATCTCGATAGCTTGCAAGAAGCGCAGAAGGTATTGATCAACGAATATACTTCGACGCTGGCGACCATTGCGCAAGACCTGAAATTGCAAGTCGAATTCAATCCCAACAATGTCGCGGAGTATCGCTTGATCGGCTATGAATTACGTGCCCTGACACGCGAGCAGTTCAATGATGACAAAGTTGATGCTGGCGACATAGGATCAGGACACACCGTGACGGCCTTGTATGAAATCGTGCCTGCTGGTGGCAAGGGTAATGTCGATCCTCTGCGCTATGGTAATGACAATCCGAAAGCTGACACGACCAAAAACACAGCGCTGCAAAAGGAGATGGCACTCTTGAAATTGCGCTATAAGCAGCCTGGTGAAAGCAAGAGCCAGTTGATCGAAGTGGCGATCGACAAGCCAAGTGCGAGCAAACCAGCGATCGATATCAATCGTGCCGATCCCGAGTTCCGCTTTGCCACTGCAGTCGCCGCCTGGGCACAATGGTTGCGCGGTAGCTCTTTGATTGGTGACTTCAATGACAAAGAGATCTTGTCATTGGCACGTAGTGCAAGAGGTGAGGATAAGTACGGACACCGCGCCGAATTCATCCGTCTGGTCGAACTCGCCGCGACCATGAAACCCAACCCTACGCCCGATCCGATTTCAAAACGCTGAACACTTGTAAGCACACCGAAGGAAGTCATACATTTTTGTCCATAGGCGGACATCCAAACGACCCGTGCACTGCCCCTTGTCGGTGCACGGGTCTTTTTTTTCATCCAGCACATAGCATGACTCAGCCCGATAGCAAATCACGAACAAAGAAGAAAGATGTTAAGCTAAGCACTAATAGATTCTTTCCTAACACGTGCTATCACGTGCTACTACGTGCCATTTGCTCAATCGCTTGAAGTATGCAAAATCGCCTATCACCATCAACCATCGCCCTACTGACGATTCCTCCTATCCTGTGGTCTGGCAACGCGATTGTCGGCCGTGTGCTCGCCCCCTTGGTGCCGCCACTCAGTCTCAATTTCTTACGTTGGGTTATCGCGGCGATTGTCTTACTCCCTTTTGCTACGCATATCTTTAAAAAAGGGAGTGGCTTGTGGGTGCATCGCAAAACCTATCTCATATTAGGTTTGCTTGGTGTCGGCATTTACAACGCATTCCAGTATTTGGCCTTACGTAGTTCAACGCCGATCAACGTCACATTGGTGGCTTCGGGCATGCCGATTTGGATGATGTTGGTGGGTAGTTGGTTTTTCGGCGCACCGCTACAGAGCCGACAAATCTGGGGCGCGCTCCTATCAATGGCTGGAGTCTTGGTCGTCATGTGTCGCGGTGAATGGGCACACTTACTCGAATTGCGCCTAGTGCCCGGCGATCTTCTTATGATACTCGCCACCATCGCTTGGTCATTTTATAGTTGGCTACTCAGCCGCAAAGACACACTGGGCGAATTACATCGTCAATGGGCGCCGTTTCTACTCGCACAAATCATGTACGGCTTGTTATGGTCTGGCTTGTTCGCTGCCACCGAATGGCAACAATTTGCCAGCTATCCCGCTTGGACATGGAGCACTTTCTTTGCGGTCTTCTTCATCGCCATTGGCCCCGCGATCATCGCCTATCGCTGTTGGGGTGCTGGTGTACAAAAAGCAGGTGCCAATATCGCCGGGTTCTTTGTTAATCTGACGCCGCTTTTTACCGCCGTTTTATCGAGCCTGATTTTGCATGAAGCACCTCATTTGTACCATGCTTTAGCATTTGTCTTGATTGTCGGCGGCATTGTCATTTCCTCGGTATCAGTGTCACAGAAAGAAAAGATCTAAACGTTTGCAAAATTTTTCGAAGGTTTCCAACATGACGATCACACTACACACGAAAGACGGCGCAAAGACTGCACAAATGGTGCTGTCCGGTAACCATCAATTCATTAGCGACATCATCGAAAGCGAAGGTGGCGAAGATTTGGGCCCGAGTCCCCATGACCTCTACGATGCCGCTTTAGCCTCCTGCAAAGCCTTAACATTAATGTGGTACGCGAATAAGAAAGGCATTGCTATAGAACACATCGAAACCAAAATCGAGCGCGACGATAGCCAAGAACGCCAAGGCGTCTACAAATTGCGTGCCACACTTCACATTCGCGGCACTTTTACCGATCAAGAATTCGATCAGCTCAAAGCCGTCGCGGAAAAATGCCCAATTCACAAATTGATGACCTCAGTGGTAACAGAAATCACTACCAAAATGGAGCGAATACAATGAAGGAATCAAGTCTAAACAGCGAGAATTGCCTCAAGGCGCACAGCAAAGATTTAGGCGGCGGTTTTGTGGTACGCCGCCTGCTACCTGCGATGCAGCGACAAGCGGTTGGCCCCTTCATTTTTTTCGACCACTTTGGCCCTGTGACCGTGACACCTGCGGATAATCACGACGTCCGTCCTCATCCACACATTGGTTTAGCCACGCTCACCTATTTGTTCGAGGGCGTGATCATGCATAGAGATAATCTCGGCTATCAACAAAGGATTGAACCGGGCGCGATTAATTTGATGATCGCTGGCAGCGGCATTGTGCATTCGGAACGTAAACCTGAGCAAGAAAAACAAGCGACCTATGTCAATCATGGTTTGCAACTTTGGCTGGCCATCCCTAAAGATCAGGAAAACCGCGCAGCCTCTTTTTCCCACACACCGGCGTCAGCAATTCCAGAACTCGAGGTAGGCGCAGCGACTGTTCGCGTTTTGGTTGGCAGCGCTTTCGGTGCTAACTCGCCCGTGCCGACTTTGTCACCGACTCTGTATCTCGACATCGCTTTGCCGCCCAATACGCAGTGGCAATTACCAATGCTGGCCGAAGAGCAGGCGATCTACCCCATTGAGGGGTTGTTCACCGTCGACGGCGAACTCTTGGCGACACACAACATGCTGGTACTCGATCAAACACGAGCCATCCAAAGCCTCGACAAGGAAGCACGCTTCGTGATCATTGGCGGCCAAAATTTGGGCAAGCGTTTGATGTGGTGGAATTTTGTGTCGAGCCAAAAAGAAGCGATTGATCGTGCAGCAGTGCTTTGGAAATCTGAGCCCACTGAAGGACCTCTGCGGCAAGTTACAAATGAAGTCGAGCGTATTCCTTTGCCCGAGCGATAAACACCTACGCAGTGAATCAAAAAAAAGGAGGTGGGTTCGAAGCCCACCTCCAAAAGATATCTACCCGATATTTACTACTTTAGAACTTGTGTGAGTATTCAATTTTGAACTTCATCGTTCGAGGTGCCGCAAACTGTCGAACTTCACCATAAGTAGGCAGTATCGCACCATCCCCGCCGTCATAAGCTTCTTGGCGTGTCAACACAACCTGATTGTTGAACACATTGAAAACGTCAATCCCAAACGACAAACCTTTGAATGTGGCTGGCTTGTAGCTCACACTCAAATCGAAGCGCGTTTCCCAAGGCATACGACCGATGCTGCCACGGGGAACAGGCTTCCCGTCACACCACATATAAACATTCCCGTAGCCAGGTCCGCCCCAATCAGCAGCAAGAGGGTTTTTTAGGCCAGCTTCAGCATCCAGATCCGTGCCTTGGCAAGTCTTTGGACGCCCGGATTGCAACAGCGCATTCGCACCGACTGACCATTCCTTATTGAACTCATAGAAACCAAATGCTTTGATTGCATGGGTACGATCGTTAGGCTAGACACCGCGTGTAAAACTCATAAACTCTGGGAAATCCCAATTTGCCGTGAGCGCAACGTCAGTTTGACCAGTATCAGAATTGGTTTGACCTTCCATATTCCCTGCACTGCGAGACCAAGTATAGTTGACTTTTCCGTACCAAGAGTTACTCAATGGATGTTCGGCGAAGAAATCCAAGGCCGTGTACTTACGCTCTGCTTTCGGGAAGCCCATTTCTTTAGCGGTCAAAGTCACGTAACGGCCGTTGCCTGTGGCCAAACCTTGCGCGTTATGGCTTTCCAACCAGACCGTCGCGTCGCGGCCGGGATTAAAAATAAAGCAGTTCAAATAGCCACGTGGATCACCTGGTTGAGTCAAACCATTCTTTTCTGAGTAAGCCGCGAGTGGTCGAACATCACAATTATCGTCAATACCCGCACCCAAATTACGGTAAGTGAATTTCACACCGACGTTAAGCTGCGATGACATGGCTCTTTCAAAGCCCAAAGTAAACTCATCTTGATAGTTTGGTTTGAGGCCTTTAGCGACCACGGTACGAGGGTCTTTTTGTTGACCCAATTCGCCATCGGGCGTACCTGGCTCATTGATAGGACGCAGTCCGGTTGGTTGCCCATTGGAGTCTATGCCTGTGTAGGTAAAGTCTTGCAATGAGTAGGTCGAGCGACTTGCTGCACGAGCTGCAACTTGCGTTGGCAACTGTAGAAAATAGCGACCCGCGCTACCAAAAACTTTGAAAGTAGAATCACCGTTGACGTCCCACGAAGCAGAGAGACGTGGTGCTAATTGATTTTTCATATCAATGAATTTCTTACCATCGCCGTTTGTATTGCTGTACTGATCGCTACGCAAACCAGCTACAATCAAAAGGTCTTTGGTCGCTTGATATCGATCCTCAATGTATTGTGCGGATTGTTGTGAGTTCGCTTGCGTCAGACTACTAAACTTAAATTCCGTCACGTAGTAACCACGAGTGCCGAAGCCACCATAGTTAGCAACAATCGCTGGTCGACTAATCGTTAGATTGGTCGGCACGTTTTCCTTACCTTCTGCAACCTTGCCATAAGTCCATGTGCCACCACCGGCGGTCGCTACGCCAACATTTCCGGAATCCAGATCATTACGATCTAAACCACCGCGAATCGTATGCTTACCGATTTTGTACTCTAGGTCCAAACGTAAGGACTTCACTTCATCTTCGCCCGGGCGAGTACGTGTACCACCGTACAAGACCTTGTTCACGTAAAGATTCGGATCAAGTTCAGGAACACGAGCACGCGCACTAGACGCAATCGCGTGAATTTAGCCGTTGGGATCGCCATTGTAATACGTGATACCACGTGGTGTTCTCAAAATTCCACCAAGCGCGGTTAGGGTCAGATTCTCAGTTAGATTGCCAGTGTATTTCAAGGCGTTAGAGGTTGCGCCGCTCGCACCAGCGTTCTTCGAATCGGTTTGTGTATAGAGAACATTGTTATGGGTATTGGTCGCTACGTCATAGCCGTAGGTACCCGTCAAAGCCTTATTATTGTCTCCGATCGAGGTCCATTCTAAGCGATGGTCGTCGTTGATGTTCCAATCGAACTTCGCCAAATAACGATTGGTATCCGTACGAGTCGAAGTCCAGCCATCACGCTTTAGTGTATTGCTATTGACCAAATCACCCGCGGCACCAGCTGTGCCGACATTCTTCTCGACTGCCAAGAACATGAATAATTTATCTTCGATGATAGGACCGCCAACATAGCCACCATATTGCTCGACATGATTGGTACTCGCACTATTCCTGAAATGCAGTTTCCCATCTAGATGACTATCACTACCTGTCTGCGGGTAGTAGATGTCTTTCGGTTTTGAGCGCAAAGAATTTGGCGTAATGCTATACGAAGCGCCGGTCTCCCAGTTGTTAGTACCACTACGCGTCGTGATATTCAGAACACCACCAATCGAGCGACCAAACTCTGCACCAAAACCGCCAG
Source organism: uncultured Burkholderiaceae bacterium (assembly GCA_964459555.1). Classification (GTDB taxonomy): domain Bacteria; phylum Pseudomonadota; class Gammaproteobacteria; order Burkholderiales; family Burkholderiaceae_D; genus Undibacterium. The sequence goes on from CAYWNE010000004.1 coordinate 57,311, forward strand.
TAATCACAGAAGTCTGTGCGATAGCGCCCCATGGCAATTGAGTTGAACCAATTTGTGACAACGGATTCGTCACCGGCAATCCATTGATGTAGTACGAGTTTTCAGAGACACCACCACCACCAAAGCTCGCAACGTTGCCATAGGCTGCATCACCGCGCGTTGTATTTGGCGCCAGCAAAACCACAGCCGTTAAATTTGTTTGGACTGGCAGTTTCGCCAATTCTTTTGCAGTGAACACCGCGCCATTATTGGTATTCGACACATCAATGCGGCTCCGCAGAGTGGAACCGGATACCGTCACTTGCTGCGCTGCTGCGGTGACGAAGGATGCTTCCATACCCTGACCAATCACCATATCGAATTCTTGCGCACTGGCGCTCGTACCATTGCGCATCAATTCGACTTTATAGTGCCCGGCCGGTAAGGCTGTCACGTTATAACGACCATTACCATCTAGTGTGACCTGACGCTTGAGTCCCGTGTCGGTATTTTGAATCAGCACTGTTGCGCCCGCAGGTGCGTCGACCTTACCGTAAATCGAACCGGTCGCATTCGACTGTGCATACTCCGTCGACATACCGCCCACCACTGTAACGCCTATCCCAAATGCCGCGCACAATGCATGTGCCAGCAGCGTTTTTCTAAACGCCTGATTTTTATCTCTCATTATGATCTTTCTGAAATTGATATTCATCACCAACGAAATATCAGAAAACAAAAAAGTTTTCCTGACCTTGTGACTATGCCTCCTTACGTCAACTTCAGTGTTCGGCGTGGGATCAAGCTCCGAAGATTTGGGATAATGATGCAGAAAAGTGTGCACAATTTGCTATGTGGAAAACCTAATCTTCAAGCTGAAGATAACAAGAGCCCGCACCGAATATTGAGAATTAAAAATGAGGCCACTTGCGCCAAACCCTTAGCAGACAAAGGTTTTCCGGCAACACAAGCTCATACAAAGAAAGGAGATGTGAGACAAAAAAGAACAGGTTCAACGCATGTTTCGAAACAAACTATGTGTTCAACGATGACCATGGGACGAAATGGCAAGAAGCTGGGACTAAGAAACCATCGTACGAAAAAAATCAAAAAATCGACCGCGCTGTCATCGTCGTAAACAATTCTAAAGCCATCACACCAGCCAAAGAGTTACCAGCGGAATCAAGCCCCGGTGACCACACACAAACCGCAAGTTCGCCCGGCACGATCGCCAATATCCCGCCACCAACACCGGACTTCGCGGGCAAACCCACACGGAACGCAAAATCACCCGCAACGTCATAAGTGCCGCAGGTCAGCATCACTGCATTGAGGCGCTTTGCAGAACTCGAATCCAGAATCATTTGGCCGCTCCATGGAATGGTGCCGTGATTCGCTAAGAAGCTCCCCGCTTGCGCCAACTCCATACAAGACATACTGATGGCACATTGGCGACAATAACTATCGATCACAGTATCGACCGGATTATGCAAATTGCCGAAGTCTTTCATCAAATGGGCGATAGCATTATTGCGGTGCGCATGTTTTTGCTCTGACAAAGCGACAGCGCGATCAAATTCAATTTTCGGTTGATCTGCTAACTGTCGCATAAACTGCAAGACGGCGACATCGGCTTGCACGAAGCGCTGCGCCAAGATGTCATTGATCACCAAAGCGCCGGCATTAATGAAGGGATTACGCGGCACACCACGTTCATATTCGAGCTGCGTCAAAGAATTAAATGGATTACCTGAAGGCTCACGGCCAACACGCTTCCAAATCGCATCGCCTTCGCGTTCAAAGGCTAAGGCTAAGGCAAATAATTTCGTGACACTCTGGGTCGAAAACTTTTGAAAAGCATCGCCCACTGCAAAGCGTCGACCATCCAAACAGTAGACCGCCATGCCGAAATGATGTGGTGAGACTTTAGCCAGTTCAGGAATATAAGTCGCGACCTTGCCTTGGCCGATCAAAGGCTGCACTTCCTGTTGGATTTTTTCCAGAATGCCTTGGTAATCAATACTCATTGCGACAGCACCTTATCGAGATTTTAGATTGGGCAAAAAAAAGCACGCGTTAATGGCGCGTGCTTTTCCTGATGCGATGTTTCCTTATTGCTGATCACCGTGCTCTTGATGATACCGCGTCACCAACTCCACTTCATTCTTAGAACCCAAGAACACTGGCACGCGTTGATGCAAGGCGGTTGGTTGGATATCGAGCATACGTTGTTTGCCGTCGGTCGATGCACCACCTGCTTGCTCGACGATGAAGGACATAGGATTCGCTTCGTACATCAAACGCAATTTGCCTGGCTTGTCCGGTTCACGCTTGTCAGCTGGATACATGAAGATACCGCCGCGATGCAAGATACGATGCACGTCAGCCACCATCGAGGCAATCCAGCGCATATTGTAGTTCTTGTTTAGGGGACCAGTTTTACCAGCCAACATCTCATTCACGTAGCGAGTGACTGGCGGATACCAGTGACGCACATTGGACATGTTGATAGCGAATTCTTGCGTATCAACAGGAATCTGAATATTGCGTTCAGTCAGGACCCATGAACCCATTTCACGATCAAGTGTGAAGCAATTGACCCCATTACCTGTGGTCAAAATCAACATGGTTTGCGGACCATAAATAGCATACCCCGCCGCCACTTGTTGACTCCCCTTTTGCATAAAGTCTTGCTCAGTGGGCGTTTGCACGCCTTCAGGTGCTTTCAAGACCGAGAAGATGGTACCTATCGATACGTTAACGTCGATATTACTGGAGCCATCGAGTGGATCGAACAGCAATAAGTATTCACCTTGCGGATAACGGTTCGGAATCGGATGGATGGTTTCCATTTCTTCCGAGGCCATCGCCGCTAAATGGCCGCCCCATTCATTGGCTTCCAGCAGAATTTCGTTCGACAAGATATCGAGCTTCTTCTGTACTTCGCCCTGCACATTCTCCGAGTGTGCCGTGCCCAAAACCTCACCCAAGGCGCCTTTGCCGACGGCATGGCTAATCGTTTTACAGGCGCGTGCCACCACTTCAATCAACAAGCGCAATTCAGCGGGGATGCTATTGTTGAGGCGTTGTTCCTCGACTAAAAATCGAGTCAAGCTTATGCGTTTCATAGTGTCCTTCTTTCTGTTTTCTAATGATCGTTAATGGTTTTTATCTTATTGTGTTCTTCGTTTTATCTGCCTAGTACAGAGGCTTACTTCGATGCCGAAATCGCTAGCGCTTTATTCACGATCTCCGCCACATCCTTCGACAAATTCTTCGTCGCGGCAACGCGTTGCAAAGCGGCGCGCATCAAAGTTTGTTGCGCGGCCGGATACTTAGTCCAGCGATCGAGGCTACGGGCCAAACGTGCCGCCACTTGTGGATTGAGTTTATTCAGAGCGATCACCGCTTCACTCCACAATTCATAAGCACTGCCATCTTTGGCATGGAACTGTGACGGATTGGCGTTGCAGAAAGCGAATACCAAACTGCGCGCGCGATTTGGATTAGCGAGGCTAAAAGCCTGATGTTTCATCAGCTGTCGCACTTGTTTGGCGTCGGTCGAAGCTGCCGTCGCTTGCAGCGTAAACCATTTATCGATGACCAAGGCTTCGTTCTCAAATTCATGGAAGAAGTGCTGCAAGACCTCCGCACGACGCGATTGATATTGTGGCGCCAAGGCGGTCGAGCAATGCAACATCGCACTCAGGGCGGCCACTCTATCAGTCATGTTTTCGGCTTCATGATACTGGGTATAAGCCAAGTCGTAAGTCGTCTCGTTCGGCCATTCCAATAAATAACTCAGCGCGCAATTTTTCAGAGCCCGCTTACCCGCTGATACCGCATCAGGTTTGTATTTACCTGGTGTCAGATTGTTTTGGTAGACTGCCAAAAACTCCGCTTTGAGGGCTTTTGCCAAACTGGCTCGTACGAACTGGCGCGCTTGGTGGATGCTATGCGGATCAGCGACGTCCATTTCCTCGGCGATCATAGCTTCACTAGGCAAGGTCATCACGAGTTCACGGAAAGCCGGATCGAGGCTTTCGTCGCACAATGTCTTACGCAAGGCATCGATGAACATCACATCGAGCTCAAGCACCTCATTATTCTGCACTGCCTTCACTAACTTCAACAAACGGCGCATGGCCAAACGCTGGCCAGCCTCCCAGCGGCAGAAGGCATCGCTATCATGTGCTAACAGATGCGCAAGCTGAGCATCGCTGTAGTCGAACTCCAACACCACCGGCGCGGAGAAGTTGCGCAGCAAGGAAGGCACGGGCTCATGCGCGATGTTCTGGAATTCAAAAGTTTGCTGCGCTTCGGTCAGTTCCAACACCATTGAAGTGGCGGCGTTTTGGGTATTTTTCTCGCCCACTAACTGTAAGGGGAATTCAGTGCCATCGTTCTTCAGCAAACCCAGGGCAAATGGAATATGGAAAGGCAGTTTCACATCTTGCCCAGCCGTTGCAGGGCAACTTTGAGTGAGATGCAAACGATAGATTTTTTTGGCAGCATCGTATTCCGCACTCGCCTTGACGCGCGGTGTCCCAGCTTGGCTATACCAACGTTCAAACTGTGTTAAATCGCGACCATTGGCATCGGCCATCGCCGCACGGAAATCGTCACACGTGACAGCCTGTCCATCGTGGCGCTTGAAGTACAAATCCATGCCCTTGCGGAAGCCTTCATGACCGAGCAAGGTGTAATACATACGAACGACTTCGGAGCCTTTTTCGTAGACTGTGACGGTGTAAAAATTATTGATTTCGGCGTAGGAATCGGGACGCACTGGATGCGACATCGGGCCCGCATCTTCAGGGAATTGATGTTGACGCAAAACGCGCACATCTTCGATGCGTTTTACCGCACGTCCGGTCGCGTTGCCGACCATGTCGCCCGAAAATTCTTGGTCACGGAAAACGGTTAAACCTTCTTTCAAGGACAACTGAAACCAATCGCGACAAGTGACACGATTGCCAGTCCAATTATGGAAGTACTCATGACCAACCACCGATTCAATTCCAGCATAATCAAAGTCGGTCGCGGTACGCGAATTGGCTAAGACGTACTTGGTATTGAAAATATTCAGGCCTTTGTTTTCCATCGCACCCATATTGAAATCACTGGTTGCGACGATCATGAAACGATCGAGATCGAGTTCCAAACCAAAACGTTCTTCATCCCAACGAATACTATTCTTTAGCGAATCCATTGCATGTTGTGTTTTGTCGAGGTTGCCCGCTTCCACCCACACTTGCAATAAGACTTTACGGCCTGACTTCAATTTGTATTTTTCTTCTTGGCAGACTAATTTACCAGCGACCAAGGCGAATAAGTAGGATGGCTTCTTGAACGGGTCTTCCCACTTGGCATAATGACGACCATCGCCGAGATCACCTTGTTCAATCAAATTACCATTCGACAGCAACACCGGATAAGCCTGCTTATCCGCGCGTAACATCACGGTGTAACTCGCCATCACATCAGGACGATCTGGGAAATAAGTGATTTTGCGGAAGCCCTCAGCTTCGCACTGCGTGAAGAAATTCCCGTTCGATACATACAAACCCGACATCGTGGTGTTCTTGTCGGCGGCGATACTGGTTTCGATTTCGAGAACGATTGTGTCGGGCGCATTCGGGATCACGAGTTTTTCTTTATGACGGCGGTAGGCAGACTTTTTCAAATCGACGCCATTCATGCGCAATTGATGCAATTGAATATCTTCACCAAACAGCACCAAATCTTTCTCTGCGCTCTCTTGATTACGACGCATGGTCAAGCGCGTTGCTACATGCGTGCGTTGCGGGTCGAGGTCAAATCCCATCTCAACCGTATCGACCCAGTAGCCGGGCGCCACATAGTCTTTGCGATAAATTGTCTTCACATCCTGATTGGCATTACGCATAGTTTTAATCAATTAAATAGGACTTACTTCGAACAGACGCCATGCAAACCTAACACGGGATTAGCAATGCCCTGGGTCAAAGTGGCATTTTGACGACGGAGGCGCAACATCTATGGTGCAAAGCCTCTATTTTACCAAGCGTAAGGCTCAAAATAAGCAAAATTCATCATTTTTGCCGTAAGTCGCACAATGCTTCCTACTCTGTTTAGAGGGAAAAGACGCTTGAGAACAAACCAACATGGTCGAAACAACTCGAGGCTTGAAGTTGGAAGTGCCATAAAGGCAAATACGCAACTGGTATCATGATTTGTATTAGAAACTCTTCAATCCGTGTCTTGACCTGCTGTCCAATCAATTCAAAGGCTTACAAATTTTTACAGACTTCTCTCGGAGGCTATTGCATGATACATTCGCGACGAACTGTTTTTGAGCTAGACAGAAGTGAACGCCATCGAGGACCATCGCCAAACATCTGTCAAACATCTATCAAACAAAGTTTGCTTCAAATCTGCTTCAATCAATTGCGTCATGTAACTGCATCACCGGAGAAACACCATGAAGTCTGTTCTCAGAAGTTTGTCGATCATTCTCATTAGCCTCGTCAGTGCGAGTCTTGTTGGTTGCGCCAGCACCTACACTAGCCATGTCGTAAAGGTCAACCAACTACCAGACAACTTGCCGCAGAAATCGTATCAGTTCAAATTAAGTCCTGAACAAGAACAAGCGCCCGAAGTTCAACATGCGACCGAAGAAATAAGAACGCGACTACAGGAGCTTGGATTTGAAGAAGCCAAAGACAAAGCCAATTTATACGTCAGCTTGCGCTTGAGCAGCAAAAATGGCGACGTCGAGATTCTCTCGCCTTTTGGACCCGTCCACTACATTGCGACACCTTATGGCACATTGATCCCCATTAGCGGTGCTTTGTTTTACCCACCGCGCACGGCCTTATGGCGCGCACCAGGACGTCGACCACTCATGTATTGGTATGATCCTTTCTACTCGCCATTCTATTTCGGCCGCTTTGGATCACCTTATTACTCCCCATACGCAGTAAAACAATACTACAAGCACGAATTGGCAATCGACATACTTGATGCGGCGAGCGGCAAACCGCTGTACCAGGTGACTGCGCGAAGCGACCGTTCAGAGCCTGAAATGGACGAGCAAATATCCTACCTCGTGGAAAGTGCATTGCGCGACTTCCCTGGCAAAACCGGCAAAGAATGGGTCAAGCTGACTATAGAAAAATAAAACACTCAAACACCACTTCAATCAAAGAAAAGGCTCGTTGTCTATGCACGACAACGAGCCTTTCTTCATTTCCTCATTCTTTCATTCTACTGAGGTCGTCAGCAACTAGCTCGGCACATCCCTCAAGGCAAACCCAAGTGCGCGATCGAGCAATGAGTTGACCACCACATTGGTCACATCACCTTCTCGGCAACGACGAGTGAGCTCTTCCGCTGATATGGAAAAAGCGCCTCCGCCTTGACGGTTAGTGAAAATAAAACTGGTACGTTTGGGACTAATCCACGCCAATTTGTAGCGGGTCACAGTATCGAAGGCATCGGAAAAGTCCAACCACATTCCAATATCAAGTTCTTCAACCTGCTTACTCGCCTCATCTTCCAATTGTGTTTGCTTAGTATGTACCAAGCGATCTAAACGGCGATTGCTAGCGCGTTGTGCGATATTCACGGCGATCTCAAGCTGGCGACGAGGTGATAACTCCAACGGCGCGCGGGCCATCGCCGCGTGCCGCTCAGCCAACTTTGAAAAGAACAAAACGCGTTCTGGCTCATCCCATCGAATTGCATTGAGCCAAGCGTTCAACAAGGTCAGCATGGAAGGCAGTTTCGCAATAAGTTCTTTGCGTTCTTCGGCACTATTTTTGGGTTTCAGACTCCAGATCAGATCATCCATCGTCTTCAGTGCATTTTCTAATGCATGCGGCTTCTCATCTTTCACACTATGCGCAATCGTCAGAATGCGAATCCACTGCTCTTGCAAGAAGTTTTCTAGGAAGCCTGCGACCTCGCCGGTTTCTACCCGAATTGCCACATCATGCTCAGCAAATTCACGCGCAATCCGCATTTTCTCTTCGCTCAAGGCCGTTTGCACCGGCTGGCTAATCGCCTCTTGAGCACGCTGTTCTTCTTCTTTCAGAAATGTCTCGAGATCAGAAACCACATCTGAAAACATATCGATTTGTTCGTTAAACTCCGATTGCACACGTTCAACAATATCGCCGATTTTCTCCAATAATGGATCTCGTTCAGCGTCCAGAACCATGCCAGAACTTCCCAGGATATCCATCAAAGTCCGTGCGGGGTGCGACTCACGCATGAAGAAATCGATATCCGACAAGGCCACACGCAGCATTGGGATCTGCAGTTGTGCAATCAAACGTTTAATGTCGTCTCTCAGTGTTTGATCAGCGAAGATGAAATCAAAGATGCGCACCAACAGCTCGATGGCGTTTCGTTCAACCACACCAAGCTTCAATGCAGTACGTGTTTTTAAGAGGCGACGAAGATTAGTCTCTAAAGTCAAGGAGCCTAGGCCTCTAGTTGCCTCTTCAAAATCAGCATCGTAAATGACGTCCTGATCTGGCGTCGCCAGATTTCTCTGCATTTCGATAAGGTCTTGGAAAAACTGCTTGTCGACCACTTCCTTATCAAAATTATCCTGCGTTGTTTGCGCCTCTAATGTTTGATCAAGAACCGCGCGTTCGTCATTCAAATCTAAGAAGGAAGCTGGCGCATCTTCCAGAGAAATCGGCGCAAGCTCAACATCACCGGAAAACACTTTGCGTAATTTCTGCTGCATCACCGGATTTTGCGAAATCGAGGTTGCTGGCAAAAATGCTTGTAAGATGGTTGCGCCGTCATTAACACTACCACTTTCCGGATGGATCCCTTTGGCCATTAACTCGCGATTAATCTCCTCCAATATCGGCGTCAACTGGATAAAGACCTGTGGTTGCAGCTGTCGCAAAATAACCAAGTGTGACGCCATATTCGGATCAAGCTCTTTCCACGCCGCATAGACTGCGTTCACGAATAGCTCCGGTCTAAATGGATTTTGCGAGACATCAATAGGCATGCGATTGAGAACCCGGCCAATCAAGGTATTCAACATGACGAGCGCTTCAGCACTCGTCACATCTAAACTTTGGCTGGCATGCCGCAACAATATGCGCTCTTCCATTTGCTCGTAGGTTTGCGCTGTATTGTCGAGATAAAGATCTTCCTTTCGAGCTTTTTTCTTCGTATTGAAGATACTCACTTCTTTGCTCAACGCGAGATTAATTTGCGCCGCCACCAAGCGATAAAACACCGCGTTATTGCGCTTTAGCAGGGTCTGTGCATCAAGCGCCACCTTTGCATCTTCTGGTCGTACCGCCTGATCAGATAGGCGCCCCAGTTCATCGACAAGGCGATTTGCAAAGGCTTCCAGTTGCGAAGATGCGAGATTGGTTGCAATCGGCACCATGCCTTGCAATAGCAAAAGGCGTGCGGCATTCGTCGATCGGACACGACGGTTGATCGCCGCATCATCTTGGCTTTTTCGAGTCTCCGTGTGTTCGGAATCAACTTGAGAATGACTATCCATTAAATCTCCAACACACCACTATCGATAATAGGCTTCGGTCGCGAAAGTGATCACTACGATCAGTGCAACCGCAGTAACCAAGACCAGCAGCAAACGGCCAAAGCGAGGGCTATCTGGGCGCGTTTTGTCTCCATTTGGGGTGTGATCAACCATCTTTTACTCTTATTGTTTATGGGGATCAAGTGATTGGATCCCAAACGTCCGAGTATATGAGTTTTTTCACAATGCGTGGTGTTAGCCCGACGATCGGTCATTGGCACGCGCTGTTTTTTTAACACATTGGCGAAACAACTTGCAAAAAACTTAAAATTTCTCATCGTAGAGGCAGCTAGTGCGGTCGCCGCTCTATGTGCATCACTTCAATCTGCTCAATAAATACATTCCGAGAATCACCAAGCTTGCACCAGCGGCCTGCCAGAGCGTCACGTGCTCTTGAAGAAAAATAGCACCGAGCAGCAAAGTCGACACCGGCCCTATCATTCCAGCTTGCGAGGCAATTGCAGCACCGACTCGCTTGACCGCGAACATCGTCAAAAACACCGGCAGGACTGTGCAAAAAATGGCATTGAGTATCGATAAGTTCAACACGGCCTGCGGCTGAAAGATGTGTTCAACGGGTTTCAAAATAAAGAACTGCAACAGACTCGCCACACTCGACACACACATGGCATAAGACACCAGGCGAATCGAGCCAAGTCGTTGCACCATTTCGCCGGACTGTATCAAGTAGGTCGCGTACGCAATCGCGGAACCCAAGACTAAGGCAGAACCTAAAATCACTTGCGTGCCACTAAATCCAAGGTCGTGCACGAAGACCAAAATGATGCCCAAATAGGCGATCGCAAGCGACCACCATTGCTTGGCAACGATGGGCTTTTTCATGAAAAACGCGTGAATGAATAAGACAAAAGACGGCGTCAGAAACAAAATCAATCGCTCTAAGCCAGCTGAAATATATTGCAATCCTAAGAAATCGAGAAAGCTAGAAAGATAGTAACCCACCAGGCCCAAAGCAATCAGACGCCAACGATCACTTTTACTCAATGGTGGATTACGGTAAGCCTGCCACGCAGCGATAGCGGCCATCAGAGGCACCGTGAACAACATACGCAGAGCAATCACCGTCACGGCATCAACTTGATAGCGATAAATCAATTTGGCGAGAATCGCCTTTGCAGAGAATAGAACCGCACCGACGATAGCAAGACCCAGTCCGAGCAAGTGCTGACGGCGATGCTGTGCCTGCGCTTGCTGAACAGACAGAGACGGATTTGGAGCGGAAGATGTAGATGGAGCAGAATCAGAGGAACTCACGACAACAACCTAGATGGGACCAACAAAAGCAAGAGCATAACCGATTTTCCACTTATCGCCCTTGGCCCCACTTTTCTTTCGAATGCGAGCTCTTCCTGCGAGTGCTTTGCCTTGGCGCTACAACATCACGCCCAAGGGCCCGGTAAACACAGAACTTGCAGCACGATCGCTTCCGTGTTTGAATGAACACTCCATTCAATCAACGCCCGAAGCAACACACATAAGGATCAACATGAGTAGCGCTTTTACCGTCCGCCCAGCTAAGCTTGAAGACGCAGCCAGCATTCGTAGCCTATATCGATCTGTTGCCAAGATAGCCGGTGGCTTGGCGCGGCTTGAAGATGAAATTACCGATGACTATATCGAACACAATCTACACAACGGAGTGACGCGCGGTGTTTGCATCGTTGCCGAAAGTGCAGGAAAGATCGTCGGCGAAATCCATTGCTATCCGCCGACGCCACGCGTGTTTTCGCACGTCTTGTCGGATTTGACGATCGCAGTCGCACCAGACTTTCAAGGTCATGGTGTGGGTCGCGCAATCTTCACGCACTTACTCAACACGGTAAAACAAAACCGTCCAGAGATTTTAAGAGTCGAACTGATCGCACGTGAGTCCAATCAGAAAGCAATCGCCTTCTACCAAAGTCTAGGCTTCGTCATCGAAGGCGCGATGAAGGGGCGTATCCATCGCCCCGATGGAGAATTTGAAGCGGATATTCCTATGGCGTGGACCCGCACTTAAATCCATCTATTTCGCAGCTTGAGGCGCAAACACACGACGGAAAGCCTTAATCGCAGCGGGATGATAAATCGTTGCGTGCGTCTCAGCTGGGAACTTTTCATAAGTCCATTGCAAACCCTGCGGCTTGTTTTGTTCGAGCATGGTCGCAAAAGCTTGGATCACTTCTTCCATGCCGCGCTGACCACTGCTGGCGAAGTACAGTTGCTTCGCAAGAGCCGGATTGGCTTTGAGTTTTTCAGCGAAAGCGGCTGTCAATTTTTGATCATTCCACCAGAGGCTTGGATCAATTGCGACATAGGTCTGAAAGGCATCAGGTGTTTGAAACATCGTTTCGATTGTGAACAAGCCCGCCAGAGATTCACCGAGCAAAGCACGTTCTGAAGTCACACGATAACGTTGCTCGACAAAAGGAAGCGCTTCCTTCAACAGAAATTCGCGGAACTTCGCGGAGCCGCCGAGATTGGGAATCGCTTGTTTGTCGAGCGCATTTTGGCTAGGCCCCGTTAAATCACGACGACGCACAGTATTTTCGATTCCGACCAAAATAAATGGCCGCATAGTGCCGTTCGCGATCGACACTTGCATCAAGCCGACGATATGCAAGAAGTCCTCCTGAACACCACCATCAAGCATGTAAATCACCGGGTATTTTGCGCTTTTATCTTGCGTGTAGGATTCAGGCAAATACACGTTCAAACGACGCTGCTCGCCCATGATGCTTGAACGCAGCACATGAGTTTCGCCTATCGTTAAGCTTTCAGTCTTAGGAGTGCTTTTTGCTTGCGCATTGATCGCGCTTAAGGGAATGGCGTGGGACAAGGGTGATAATACACAAGCCATGCCGAGGCTTACACACAAGAGAAGATGTTTCATGATGAGCGATCCGTGAAAGTAAGAGTTTGCAATAAATACTTAGTACAGGCTTTCGAGCAAAAGTTCCGCAGGCGCAGAACCCTTGCTGCAAACATGTGTCTCTAAACTCTCAACGCTTCTTAATCATCGAACCCAAGACACCGCGAATAATTTCGCGACCGACTTGTGAACCAATCGTGCGCACCGCCGACTTCACCAAAGTCTCAGCAACATTATCGCGACGACGGATGCCAGAGCCTCCAAACAAATTGCCGAACATGCCACCCAACATACCGCCAATACCTCCACCTTGTTGTTCTGCTTTTCCATTTTGCTGCGAGTTACTCGGTGTGCGATCTGTATTGCCACGTCCCCATGCTTGCTCATCACGGCCCGCTGTTGCATCTTGCGCGCTATCATCGCTTCGACGTGAGGCGTCGCTTCCAGATGACGACGCCGCGCGGCCCTTCAATTTCTCGTAGGCTGATTCACGGTCAATCGCTTTTTCGTAGACACCAGCGACAATAGAGTTTTTCATGACCTCAGAGCGTTCCTGCACATCGATGGCGCCAATCTGCGAGCTTGGCGGCACGATGAAGGCACGTTGCACCATATTCGGTCTACCTTTGTCGTCCAAGAAGGAAACCAAGGCTTCACCGACACCGAGCTCGCCAATCACTGCGGCGGTATCGAGCTCAGGATTGGGGCGGAACGTTTCTGCCGCCGCTTGTACGGCCTTTTGATCGCGCGGTGTGTAAGCCCGCAGTGCATGTTGAATACGATTGCCGAGCTGCCCCAAAACCGTATCGGGAATGTCGAGCGGGTTCTGCGTGACAAAATACACGCCGACACCTTTGGAACGAATCAAGCGTACGACTTGCTCAATCTTTTGCAACAAGACCTTAGGCGCTTCATCGAACAACAAATGCGCTTCATCGAAGAAGAACACCATTTTCGGTTGTTCAACATCACCGACTTCCGGCAAATTCTCGTACAGCTCGGACAGCATCCATAGCAAGAAGGTCGAATACAAACGCGGAGATTGTAGGAGCTGATCTGCTGCCAAAATATTGATATAGCCACGACCATCCGCATCGGTTTGCATCATGTCGTCGAGATTGAGCATAGGCTCGCCAAAGAACTGATCGGCGCCTTGTTCTGAGATCGCTAACAAAGCACGTTGAATCGCACCGATACTGGCGGCGGAGATATTGCCGTATTCAGTTTGGAATTCGGAAGCGTTGTCACCAAGATGCTGCAACATCGCCCGCAAGTCTTTGACATCGAGCAGCAACAAGCCATGATCATCAGCGATCTTGAACGCCAATTGCAGCACGCCTTCCTGCGTTTCGTTGAGATTCAACATGCGGCCCAACAAAACTGGGCCCAAATCAGAAATCGTGGCGCGGACTGGGTGACCTTGTTTGCCGAACACATCCCAAAACGTGACAGGACAAGCACGCCACTGCGGCGCTTCAATGCCGAGCAGATCACAACGTTGCTGCATCTTGCTACTCATGCTGCCCGCCTTCGCCATCCCCGATAAATCACCTTTGACGTCCGCCATAAATACCGGCACGCCAATATCGGAAAACGCCTGAGCCAACACCTGTAAACTGACCGATTTACCAGTCCCCGTCGCCCCCGTAATGCAACCGTGGCGATTCGCCCAATCGGATAGCAGATGTAAGTCCGTCACTGCAGCTTGAGATCCATTCTTTGCTACGTTCTTTGCAATCAATAAGGCTTTAGCCATCACACACCCACCTGGTTATATTGAAATTTTTTACTGCCCATTCGGTCAGCATTCTTTGCCAAGACTGAACTTTTAACGCGATTTACCCATTTCCTTATCGACGACCAAGAAAAATCGATAACTCTGATCCAGCACAAAAAAGCGTTACAGCACAAGAAAAACAAAAATTTTGACGAAATTAAGCGACATTTAGGCCGCATTTACCCTCTTTTCACGCGCTTTCACCGCCAAATTCGACGATTTTTAGCCGCGTTTGAGGCACGGCTCTATGGTAGAATAGCGGTCTTCATTATAAAACCAATCCTTTGCAAGCTTGTCATCCCGACACGAAATTTCAAGATCGTGCGATGCACTGTCGTCAAAGGTGCCTATCCGAGAGAGAAGATCATGGCTGGACATAGTAAATGGGCCAATATCAAACATAAAAAAGCAGCGACCGATGCCAAACGCGGCAAGATCTGGACGCGCTTGATCAAGGAAATTACGGTTGCAGCGCGTATGGGCGGCGAAGATATCGCCTCCAATCCACGTCTGCGCTTAGCGGTTGAAAAAGCTGCCGATGCGAACATGCCGAAAGAAAACGTGACGCGTGCGATTCAACGCGGTGCGGGCACTTTGGAAGGCGCGAACTACGAAGAAGTCCGCTACGAAGGTTACGGCATTGGCGGCGCAGCCATCATCGTTGACTGCATGACTGACAACCGAGTGCGCACGGTGGCTGAAGTACGCCACGCCTTCAACAAGCACGGCGGCAATATGGGCACCGAAGGTTCGGTCGCTTTCTTGTTCACGCACTGCGGTCAAATGTTCTTCGCGCCCGGCACCGATGAAGACGCCTTGATGGAAGCCGCACTCGAAGCGGGCGCCGATGACGTGGTCACTGATGACGAAGGTGGTATCGAGGTCATTACGCCACCACACGATTTGTCCGCCGTCAAAGATGCGCTCGAAAAAGCGGGTTTCAAACCAGAAGTTGCGGAAGTCGTCATGAAACCGCAAACCGAAACCGAATTTACGGGCGACGATGCGGTCAAGATGCAAAAAATTATCGATGCTTTGGAAAATTTGGATGATGTGCAAGAGGTGTTCACCAACGCCATCCTTTTGGACTGAGTATAAATCCGATGGCACGGCGCATCGCGGCGTTGCCAATGCGCGCAATACCGACGTATTGCTTTGCTTGGCGCCTTGCGCTGCATCCCTGCCATCGAATTTCTAGCTCAGCCAAAGCTGCAGTTTTTTAAGAACTAAGAACATCAACTCACTTATTCAGAGTAAAAAATGAAAATTCTCGTGGTCGGCTCCGGTGGTCGTGAACATGCATTGGCATGGAAATTGGCGCAATCTGAACGTGTGCAGATGGTGTTTGTGGCGCCTGGTAATGGCGGTACAGAGTTGAATAAGAATCTGCGTAATATCAACATCAGCGATCCGCAGGCTTTGGCGGAGTTTGCGATTCAGGAACATATCGGGATTACCGTGGTTGGCCCTGAAGTGCCTTTGGCAGCGGGGATTGTGAATATTTTCCGCGAAAAAGGTTTGAAGATTTTTGGGCCGACCAAAGAAGCAGCGCAGTTGGAAAGCTCTAAGGATTTCGCCAAAGCTTTCATGCATCGCCATCATA
>CAYWNE010000005.1:0-70903 GCA_964459555.1 uncultured Burkholderiaceae bacterium
CACCCGCTTCGATCACACTCCATTTCGAGGAGTCAATCATGATAGGCACGCGTGCGATATCGGGTTCGGAAGCGATCAAGTTCAAGAAGCGCGTCATCGCTGCCTGCGAATCCAGCATCGCTTCATCCATATTGATGTCGATGATTTGCGCGCCATTTTCAACTTGCTGACGGGCGACCGCTAAAGCTTCGTCGTACTGCTCATTCAAAATCAAACGAGCGAAGGCTTTGGAACCGGTGACGTTAGTCCGTTCGCCAACGTTGACGAACAGCGATTGCGCATCAATCGTGAAGGGTTCTAAGCCCGACAAACGCATCGCTGCATCGACCGTTGGTACGCTGCGTGGGGTTTGGGTTTTGAGAATATCGGCGATCGCTTTGATGTGATCAGGCGTGGTACCGCAGCAGCCACCAGCGACGTTGATAAAGCCCGCTTCGGCAAATTCTTTCAATAAGGCTGAAGTATCGGCTGGCAATTCATCGAAGCCCGTATCACTCATGGGATTAGGCAAACCGGCATTCGGGTAGATACAGACAAAGGTGTCAGCGATCTTTGACAGTTCTTCAGCGTAAGGGCGCATCAAAGCCGCACCGAGTGCGCAGTTCAAACCGATGGTCAAAGGTTTAGCGTGGCGCACTGAATTCCAGAAGGCCGGTACAGTTTGGCCTGACAGAATACGACCAGAAGCATCGGTCACCGTGCCAGAAATCATGATCGGTAAAGTCTTGCCGGTTTCTTCGAAGTATTGATCGATCGCGAACAAAGCGGCTTTACAGTTCAACGTATCAAAAATCGTTTCGACCAACAGTACATCCGCACCACCATCGACCAAGCCGCGTACTTGCTCATGATAAGCAGCGACCAATTGATCAAACGTGACACTACGTGCCGCAGGGTCGTTCACATCGGGTGAGATCGACGCAGTCTTCGGTGTAGGCCCGAGTGCGCCGGCGACGAAGCGTGGTTTGTCGACCGTTGAATATTTGTCGCAAGCAGCACGGGCGATCTTGGCCGAGGCCACATTCATCTCGTAAGCCAGATGCGCCATGTGATAGTCATCTTGCGCCACCGTGGTGGCACCGAAGGTATTGGTTTCGATCAGGTCGGCACCTGCGGCGAGATATTGTTCGTGGATCTCAGCAATCACATGCGGCTGTGTCAAAGACAGTAATTCATTATTGCCTTTGACGAAGAGTTCACGCACACCTTCGGGACCAGTGAAGTCTTTAAAACGCTCGCCGCGATAATCGGCTTCATTGAGTTTATAGCGCTGAATCATCGTCCCCATCGCACCATCAAGGATCAAGATGCGTTGCTTGAGCAATTCGCGTAGGCGAAGTTCGGTGGAGGAGGTGGACAAGGTAGACATAAATCACTCGCTTAAAAACAAAAACCCGATCGGGCTGAGGCGCGGATCGGGTAATCAGTGTGCGATGGGTAAATGTTCACTACCTTTTAGCTGCACTTATTACGCGCCCGCAATCTGAGTCTCAAATCGGCGCAAAAAAACACATTATACGTGAAAACAAGGACTTAGGCGCAGCAGTCTTCGGGTTTTCCTTCTTGTTTCCCTTACAAAATTCTCTCAAACATCGATGTTGCCGAAGGAAAGCTATTGCCTCTAAGGGCTGTAAAAGTTCCAGAGTTTCAAAAAAATTATGTTGGAACTTACTTGCTAATTGTCGGGAATGCTCAATTTGAGAGCTTTGCATTGCTTTCTAACCGACTTAAATCAGCGAGTTCGGTGTTGCTGTGCTGAGTTTATGAACGAGTGAATCTAGAAAAAGGGATCAACATGAAGACGGTTCAACAAGCCACCATGTCTTTGAAAGTCGTGGTGGTTGAGATTGCGATGGCGTGGGGCACTGTGGCATTGGCGCAAGAGGCGCAAGGGCAGCAGGGCTCGGTACCGAAACCCAAAGAGGAAGCGCTGAAAAAAGTCGATCAAGTGCAAGTACAAGGCAATCGCGAATACGACCAACGTCGGCAAGACACGGCCAGCAAAATCGTGGTGACCAAGGAAGAGATTCAACGTTATGGTGACACCAATCTGAGCGATGTTCTCAAGCGTCTACCCGGTGTCAGTATTCCGAGTGGGGCGCCGACGGTGATTGTGCGCACCGGCCCAGTGCCTGCCGGTGGCGGTGGTGGTGGCGTTCGTATGCGCGGTTTAGGTGCATACACCCAGGTCTTGATTAATGGCCAACCTAGTCCTCCAGGGTTCTCGATTGATACGATCGCACCAGACAATGTCGAAAGGATC
The DNA here is from genome assembly GCA_964459555.1 of uncultured Burkholderiaceae bacterium. GTDB lineage: Bacteria > Pseudomonadota > Gammaproteobacteria > Burkholderiales > Burkholderiaceae_D > Undibacterium. Next base: position 2,264 of record CAYWNE010000005.1, read on the forward strand.
GAGGTGATACGCAGTGCGACTGCCGATCTCAGCACGCAGGCGATTGCCGGTGCGATCAATATCATCACCAAGACCGCAATTGTCACGGCACAGCGTGATGCGAAGTTTGGTTTGAGTCGTGAGAACGGTCGTTGGAGTGAGAATCTGAGTTTGTCTATCGCCGATAAAGATGGAAATTTTTCGTATGCGCTTCCCTTGAATTACAACCGTACGGTGATCGATCGAGCTAGTCATACCGACGATAGCTCGATTAGCGCGCTGCCCGAGTGGAATTACCAGCGCCGCGATTTATCGCAAACACGAGGGCATTTGCAGATGCTCGGCAGTAGCCCTCGTTTCAACTGGAACTTTGGCACCAGCGACATCATCACTTGGCAAAACTTTGTCAACGCAACTGAAGCCAAACTTGATTTCACACAGCAGAGCAAAACATTGGGTGGCACCTCGGCTGCCTTGCAAGAGCAATTGGTGAAGAACGAGAATGATAGCCGCATGTTGCGTTCTAATCTGATTTGGATGCATCGCTTCGATAACAAAGCGCGATTGGAAAGTCGCTATGGCTATAGCTGGGATCATCGCACCCAAAGTTCGGAATTGAACGGACAAGGTGCAAGCCAAAGTTTGCAACGTCAACGCGAGAACGGTAATCGTGAAACGGGCTGGACTTTCTCTGGCAAGTACACCATGCCTTATATCGAAAATCATGATCTCTCTTTCGGTTGGGATCATGCATGGCAAAACCGTAGCGAAACTGATCAGCAGCGCGATATTATCCGCACCAATAGCGGCGGCACGACAAGCGGCAGCCCGAGTGAAAGTCTGAGCGGCTTTAGCTTCGACAATAGCTTTGACGCACGTGTGAATCGCTATGCCCTGTTTGCGCAAGACGAGTGGAATTATTCCAAGCAGTTCTCGATCTATACCGGTCTACGTTGGGAAGGTATCGTCACCTCCAGTCATGGCAACGACTACGCGAATATTCAAAATCGCTCTAGTGTGTGGAGCCCGATTTTACAAACGCTGTACAAGCTGCCCGATAACAATAACGATCAAATTCGTTTTGGGATTGCGCGCACTTACAAAGCGCCGGACACGGCGCGTTTGCTGCCACGTCGTAGCTATAGCATCAGCAATACCGCGACCAATCCTGATAACACAGGCAATCCACAATTGAAGCCCGAATTGTCATGGGGCTTGGATCTCGGCTATGAGCACTATTTCAGCAATGGCGGCTCGGTTAATTTGAATGGTTTCGCGCGTCGCATCGACGACTTCACGCGCATCAGTATTGATCAAGTCAATGGACGTTGGTTGAGCAAGCCTATCAATGATGGCAGCGCGACGACTTACGGCGTTGAGTTCGATGCCAAGCTGCCGATGCGCACCTTCATGGCAGATGCACCGGATATCGAATGGCGCGCCAACCTTGCACTGAATCGCTCGCATATTGATGCGGTCAAGGGGCCGAATAATCGACTTGATTACCAAACTCCGGTGACCGCTAATCTTGGTTTTGATTACAAACTTGCTGGTGCGCCAGTGACGATAGGTGCGAACTACAATTTCCAAAACGGCGGTTTGGTGAAGATCTCAGATCAACAGACGGTGTACACCTCAGTGCGTCGCTCGCTCGATGCCTATGCCCTGTGGCGCGCCACGCGTCTGACCAATGTACGTTTGTCGTTCAGTAATCTATTGCATCAAGATAGTTACTCTTATGGCTTGTATAGCGACGATCAGCGCCGTGTGTTCCGCCAAGGCTATGCGCCATCGTATGCAAATGTGCGTTTGAATGTGGAAACTAAGTTCTAAAAGAAGAGGCAAAAAAATGGCGCCGTTGTCCGAGGACATTGGCGCCTAAGTATGGAGGGAACTCCATAAGGGAAAGCGTGTCGCTTAAACTAGGTGACTTGGGTGAAAAATTGCGCGCAAGTCCTGTTCGGTGTGTTGTTGTGTTTTTTAATCCTTTTTACGAGTGGCGATCAAGCTGGCAATAATCGAGCTAGCGAGGATGCCACCGATTACCAAGAGTGAAACATTGGTTGGCACATGCATCCACTTCACAATCATCATCTTGGTACCGACGAACATCAGGACAAAGGCCAAGCCGAACTTCAAGAGATGGAAGCGATTTGCCATATCCGCTAACAAGAAGTACAGAGCGCGTAGACCCATAATCGCGAAGATGTTCGAGGTGAAGACGATGAAGGGATCAGTCGTCACCGCGAAGATCGCTGGAATCGAATCCACCGCAAACACCACATCGGAAATTTCGATCAAGATCAAGACTAACAATAAGGGCGTGAAAACCCGCTTGCCATTCTCAATAATGCTGAACTTCTCTTTGTGAAACTGGTTGGTGAACGGCAAGACTTTCTTGGCAAACTTTAAGACTGGATTAGCTTCCAGATCAGGTTCTTTTTCAGCAGCGACCAACATTCGTAAGCCGGTGATGATCAAGAAAATGCCGAACAAGTAGAGTACCCACGAGAACTGCGACACCACCCAACTACCGGCCAAAATCATGATGACACGCATGATGATGGCGCCGAGTACACCGTACAAAAGAACCTTGCGTTGATATTGCTCGGGCACTGCGAAGTGGCCAAAGATCATCAAGAACACAAAGACGTTATCAACCGAGAGCGACTTTTCGATGACGTAGCCAGTGAGGAACTCCATCGATTTTGTCATCGCCGCCGTTTCGCCGATGATATCTCTCAAGTAGAAATACATGCCCACGTTAAATGCGAGAGCGAGCGAGACCCAGACGACTGACCACGCAGCCGCCTCTTTGACGCTAACCTTGTGCGATTTGGAGCCGCCGAGGGCGAAGATATCGAGCGCCAACATGGCCAAAACAAAGGCGATGAAGGCACCCCACATCCACGGTTCAGCTACAGTATGAAGCATGTGTATCCTTAAAAAAGATCGGTGGCGGTTCTTACGAGAGCGATTGCCGAACCGCCACCGAGGAGTGGAACTTATTCGTTATCGAGAAAGCCCAGCAACTGCAACAAGCTCGTGAAGAGGTTGAAGATGCTGACATACAGACTGACCGTAGCCATGATGTAGTTGGTTTCGCCGCCGTTGATGATGTTGCTGGTCTCAAACAAAATCATGCCCGACATCAGCAACACGAAAGCTGCAGAGACCGCGATCGATAAAGCTGGAATCTCGAAGAAAATCGCACCCAAGCCTGCAACGAAAGCAACCAAGACACCAATCGCGAGGAAGCCGCCCATGAAGCTGAAATCACGTTTGCTGACCAATACATAGGCGGACAAACTCAAGAAGATCACCGCGGTCAGAGCCATGGCATTCATCACTATCGCCCCGCCACCTGGCATGCCTAGGTAACGCGTGATGATAGGACCGAGCGTCAAGCCCATGAAGCCAGTTAAAGCGAAGACCGACAAAATACCCCAAGCACTGTTACGCAGTTTTGCGGTCAAGAACAGTAAGGCGAAGTAGCCAACTAAAGTGACAATAATGCCCATCGAGGGCAGCGCGTAGGCAACGCTGATACCTGCAGTGATCGCCGAAAACAATAAAGTCATAGACAGCAACATGTACGTGTTGCGCAATACTTTATGCCCGGCGATGCTGCGGTCATCGGTGTAACTCACCGTTTGCGCGTCGCGTTGATAAGGGCGGTCTAAGTAACTCATGATGTTCTCCTGAAAACAAGCAAGCCCAGCTTGGTGCAACTACGGCGAAACAAAACGAAGCTGTGCGTATTGCGCGCCGACCTTGTCGACCATGCGGCAAGATGACGGCAGTATAGGTCGACCACATAAACAAGAAAAGTCGAATATAATTTACAAAAGCATCGACTTTTTCGATGTGTTCCCATCTTTGCTAGGACTCATATGGCTAGTCTCAACTATAAACATCTGCATTATTTTTGGACCGTCGCCAAATGCGGCAGCATCGCTCGTGCCAGTGAACAATTGCACGTCACGCCGCAGACTATTAGTGGTCAACTTAGCTTGTTCGAGGATATTCAAGGCGAAGCATTGTTCGAAAAGTCGGGGCGTAATTTGGAATTGACGGAAGCCGGGCGTTTGGTGTTCGCGTATGCCGATGAAATTTTCCAATTGGGGCAAGAGTTAGAGCAGGTCTTGCAGCATCATCCTACAGAGCGCACCGTGCAATTGCGTGTTGGCGTCTCCGATGCGGTGGCAAAGGCGGTGGCCTACAAGTTGCTGGAGCCAGCATTACGTTTGCCGCAGACCTTGCGTATCAATTGCCGCGAAGGGAAGTTAGAGGACTTGCTGGGCGAACTAGCGCGCCACAAGCTCGATATCGTGATTACCGATACACCTTTGCCGCCCTCAAGCAAAGTCCGTGGTTTTAGTCATCCGCTTGGCGAATGTGGTTTGAGCTTTTACGCTACGCAGGCCTTGCGTGATGCATATCCACAGAGCTTTCCAAAATGCTTACATGGCGCGCCAGTGTTATTGCCCGGTGAAGATTCGGCCTTGCGTTCTCGCCTCTTGCAGTGGTTTGAGCAAAAAGGAGTACGCCCGCGAATTGCAGGAGAATTTGATGACAGTGCTTTGATGAGTGCCTTTGGTCAAGCCGGAGTTGGCTTTCTCGCCAAGCCAAGCGCGATCGCCGATATGATCACGCGTCAATATGATTTGCAGCTGGTAGGCAGCACAGATGAAATCAAAGAGCAGTTTTATGCAATCACGGTGCAGCGGAAAATTACACATCCGGCGGTGCTGGCGATCAGCCATGCGGCACCGCTGGCGATTATCAATGGCAAATTGCAGGCTCGAGCGCGAGAAAAGAAAAGCCTTGCCTCATAAGTGCTGTCTGCGACTCACTTGTTGAAAGCGAGTCGCGACGGCACGATGTGTGACTAGGCTTTGCCTGACCAGAGTGCTTGGGCCTTAGCAAAAACTTGTGCACCGACTTTGCGACCAAGAGTACGACCAGCTTGATCGCCGTTAGTAAAGTGGATACCACCGTACAGGCGTGACATACCTGCTTCGTCCGCTGCCGCGGAGAAGGTTGCCCATTCCAATTTCACTTCCGCCGTGGGCGCACTTGGTTCGACCTTGAGACTAGCTTTCGCCTGCGTGTAACTTCCACCAAACGCATCGCTACCAGTAAACTGTTTCAACACTTCGGCACCTGCAGCACTGAAGGCACTATGACCGGATGTGTGTTCAGAGAATGGCGGCGTTGGGAAAGTCGTGGGTTGATATGGACGCCACGCCTCACCTTTGATATCAACGATACCTGCGCTGACGCCGCCAGCGCCATAGCCTTTGATGGTCTTGCCCGTGTTGAGGTAACGGATTGCGGTGACAGGACGGACATAATCGTAAAAGCGTTTGGATTCCCACGTGGCGATACTGGCGTCGAGCATGGCATTGCCCATGGCGAAGAAAAGTTTGACGTCTTTGTCGTCATCGTTTTTGTCGCGTGCCGAAACAAACTGCGCGAATAAACAGAAGTGGCCAGGTGGTAATTCTGAAGAAGGACCATCGGCCCAATATTCAGCGATGACTTTTTGTTTGTCAGTTAAATTCGCGGTGATGCGAATAATTTCTTCAGCTTGCGCCACGAACTCAGAACTTCCAAACGCCGCTGGAGCTGAAGGACGGAATTGGAATGCTGTGGCCAATGCGAACGGCGTGACATTGCGCCAGTGTGGTGCAATGAACGATGGTGTTTTAACGACGCCTGCCGCATCGGTGAAAGTCAGTGGTTGCCAGTGATCGGGGGCAGCGATTGCACTAGCCGGTGTTTCACCAGTGAAAACCGTCGCCAAATTCGATGGCTTATAGTCAGTGTAGTCAGCGAAAGCGACACCAGAGGCTGTCAAATTCCCCAATTGATTTGAGCCATCGGCATGGCGTGCCGCCAAAATAATTTTCGCGGTCGCATTGCCGATCCCTTCAGCTGTCGTGGTATCGCTGCTGTTTGAGAGGGGAAATTCTAGTTTGCTCATCAAGGCCTCGAAGCGGGCGCGCTCAGTCGGATATTGATCGACCAAAACTTGAAACGCGGCATAGCTGATCGCTTTGGCCTTATTCATGGCAGTGCGTTCTGCTGCAGGGCGGCGCAGGCTTGCACCGGTCGTGGTGGCAAGCGCGAGGTCATCATAGGCTGCCCAAGCGTCATACATGGCAGTGTGAAGGATCGCCAAAGCACGCGCCAGCATGGGCGGGCCCGGTTTAACGACGCGAATCGCTTCGAGTAAGGCGTTATTCCAAGGAACGACCACTTTCGGCGCTGCTTTTTCAGGAATCGGAGAACTGTTTTTGACGTCGCCACAGGCCGTCAGAAAAGCGGCGGATGCCGAAGCTACAAGGAAATTGCGTCGTTTCATGGGAACCTTAAGAAAAGAAGATTGGGGAAGAAGTTGAATGGGAAGTGAAAGTGGGCAAGGTGTGTCATCGTCAAAAGCTCATTTTCGCAGTGCGATTGACCACTCTCATTTGTGATCTGAAAGGAAAGATTATGTCCTATCAATAAAACCTTCTCAATCAATTTGATCGATTGCAGACCACATAACAACAGTGGCGACCATTCATATCGCTGAATTTGATGTCTGACGACTTTGACCCATCACTTGGTTTTTGATTTTTTCCCGAATCAAAGATGCGAAAGCGCCGTGTGACGAGACCACTTAAGCAAGACTTCGAGCGAACCGGGTTACTTGAATTTATGTGCGAGAATGTGAAAAGCTTTGTAGCATCAAGGCACATTCCGTCCGTCAGCTTGCAATCCAATATTTTTCATACTCTCTTATGCTCGACACAAGACATTTGATTCGCTCGATGGAGCAACTGGAAGCATTGTTTGATCCTGTAGTGGATGCGGTTCGCAAGAAAGAAGTCTCGTATATCCATGAAGTTTATCGTCCCATGATTGAGGCTTCGCCTTTTGCCGTCTTGGCTACCAGCGGAGTTCATGGGCTCGATGCGTCGCCACGCGGTGATGCTCCCGGATTTGTGAGAGTCGTTGACGAGAAAACTTTGATGCTGCCTGAGCGTCGCGGCAATAACCGCGCCGATAGTTTGCACAACATTTTGCAAGATCCACGTATCGCATTGTTGTTTATGATTCCTGGCGTTGGTGAGACTTTGCGTGTCAATGGTCGTGCTGAGATCTCTGTTGATCCGGATTTATTGCAGTCATTTGCGGTCGACGGGAAACCACCAAAATGCGTGTTGATCATCCACGTCGAATCAGTTTTCTTTCAGTGCGCTCGTGCAATCCTACGTTCACAACTGTGGCAGCCACGCGCGTCAGGTGAAAAGGCCAGTCTGCCAAGCGCAGGCCAGATGCTAGCGGCACTGACGCATGCTCAGATCGATGGCGATAAATACGATCAAGAATTACCTGCGCGTCAGCGAGCCACTTTGTATTGAGGATGAGAGATGATTGCTATCGCACAAACCGATCAAGAAATCCGTGAATGTTTTTCGGTGATGGAGCACTTGCGCCCACATTTGGTGTTAGAGACTTTTCTTGAACAGGTCGAACGTATGCGCCACCATCATCAATACCAGCTCATCTATTTGCGCGATGAGCATGTCGTCTGTGTGGCTGGTATTCGCATTGGTGAATGGTTACATACAGGCCGATACTTGGAAATTGAAGATCTGATTACTCTGCCACAGGCGCGTTCTCAATCCTACGGCGAGCAAATTTTTCATTGGATCCTAGACTACGCGAAACAAGAAAGGTGCCAGCAAGTACGCCTGGTCTCAGGCGTCGCGCGCGAGGCGGCGCATCGTTTCTATTTAAAACAGGGCATGCGTTTTGAGGCGAAGTATTTTTCGATGGATGTGCGTGATTGATCCTATGGCGGTTTCGTCTTAATAGGCGCGATGCTTTGCGCCCTAGTTTAGTAGCTCTTTCGTGAGGATCGCTCAAAGTTCGAGCCGTACTGATTCGATGATTTTTTCGAATTCGTCCCGATTAACTTCATAATCAGAGTCAAAGCACCAAAGCGTGAGGTAGATGTTTTTTTTACCTGAACGATAGTGCGTGGCAATAAACTTGAGTGGCGCGCGACTCGGAATATGCGTGCCAGAGTAAGTAAGAACAGCGGCGTCTTTGCCTCCAATCTGTCTTTCAAGAAAACCGTTGGAATGAAATTCTTCTAGTTCCTCTGCGTGGCGTCGATAGAGTGCGTCACGTGTATCAGACCAAACAATCAGAGGATTTTGTTCGAATACGCTGATCGCCATTGCTGCGTTGCGTATTCGATTTTTCATGAAGAAGAGGTACATTGGGCTAGGTGATGACGCTTCTTCCCATCCATCGCCAAGTGAAACCTGTACTAATTGCTCGTTCTTAATCAGCTGTCTTTTTGCTTGAGTTGGAACTTGCGACGATGTTGGTTCGCGTTGCGAAGATGGATCGCGAGGCAGGGCTATTTTAAAACCTTGGGAATAGTGAGTTCGCAAACATTCCTGGACGTTTTGATTATTGAGATCAATGCTTGATTGATCGAAGTATGCTTTGTCATATTGAGAGGCCCTAGGAATGCCGAACACCCAGGAGCCACAATCATTCGTGCGTGATATTGTTTTTGGCAATGAGCATGAGCATAGTACGAATGCGATGAGGATCGAACTCAGGAGTTTCATGTAAGATTTTTCTAAATGGTTTGCGGGATTGACCAATCATAGGCCAAACAAAGCGGACATGAATTATAAGATGCCTAATCGTCTTGTGCCGTAGTCGCGCGCCAAAGTTTCCTCTTTTCGCTGCAAACATTCAAGGGGTATTGGGCTGTCATCGCGATCAATTATCTTTAGCAGGATTCACTATTCGCTGTTCGAAGGATTTGGCGGGGCTCATTTTGGGGGCGTTGATTGAAATCAGACGTAAAGAAACTTAGGGGCGATCCCCTGAACTTTGTAGGCCGATAGAAAGCCAGCGGGTTCTTGTGGCGCGAGCTTTAGAAGTGGTCTACCGGTACTCGAGTCGAAGGTCCACAGAGGGTCTATGAAGTAGCTTTGGCTCCCTTTAGGTTTGAACTTTCTGCATATCTGAGACGGCGATGTCGATGAATGCCCTGACTTTGGGAGTTAAGTAGCGAGAACTTGCGAATACGGCGTGTACGGGAGCGGAGGGAAGCGACCAATCGTCAAGGACTTCGATCAGACTGCCATTCTTGACGGCTTCTTTCACGACGATACGCGGCAGTTTTGCTAACCCCAGTCCCTGCAATGCAGCATCACGAACCGCGAATACATTATTCGCCGTTAGGCGTGGCTCGAAAGCTAGTTTGATCTGCTCTAGCCCTCGGCTGAACGTCCAGCTTGGCGTCATGTTGTCGCTCACGAAGGCAAGGATTTGGAACGCTTTGAGATCGTCTGGTTGACGTAATTTCTGGTGATGCTTCAGGTAGTTTGGTGCAGCAAAAACGCCATACTCGAGATTCCCCAATTTGCGCGCAACCAAGCTTGAGTCTGGTAAAGGTCCGACCCGAATCGCGAGGTCGTAACCTTCGTGCACGATGTCGATGACGCGATTGGTAAAGTCAGCTTTGATTCCAGTGTGCGGAAACTGATCGAGGTAAGTTCTGATCCATGTACTCACCGCGATCATACCGAACTCAGTCCCGCACGTAAGCTTTAGTTCCCCGCGAGGCTCGCCCTGCGCTTTTTGCATAGCACGCTCGGTCTCTTCCACCGCCGCCAATATGCCAATCGCGCGTTCGAAAAATTCACGCCCAACCTCTGTGAGTGAAAGCGAGCGCGTGGTGCGCTCCAACAAACGCACGCCGAGTTCATTTTCGAGCTGGCTAACCACGCGCGACAAATAGGCTTTTTGCGTATTCAAAACCTCAGCAGCTTTGGTAAAGCTGGCCTTTTGCACGACCTTGACAAAGACTCGAAGCGCGGAAATTTCCATTGTTATCTCTTTCAGCAACAAATAGTGCTATTTGTCTATATTTATCACACTTTGGCTAACAGATAAAGTGTCATCACTGATTAAGACTTTGGGAGAAATTCAAGATGAGCCTGGCCGATACCAACCCTGTGAACAAACAAAGTACAAAGCGTATTGCGATCGTTATTTCGAACCCAAGCGTGTCGACTACGACCTCGTGGCCGGTTGGCTTCTGGTGGAGCGAATTGACCCACCCCTACCTCTGTTTTACTGAGCACGGCTATGAGATTGAGATCTTTAGTCCGCGGGGTGGCAAATGTGAGGCGGATGCGATGAGCGATCCGAACGACCCCAGCGGCTACAGCAAGAGTGATCTGATTAGCCAGGGTTTTATTCACACCGCTGAGCTGATGCAGAAGGTGGCGAATACATCGAGCGTGGCAGAAATGGATGTCAATGCCTTCGATGCGATCGTTGTAGCTGGCGGGCAAGCACCGATGTTTTCCTTTGAGAACGAGACCTTGTTACAGGCAAAGTTCGTCGAATTTTATGAAGCCGGGAAAGTTGCTGCCGCACTTTGTCATGGTACGGCGATTTTGGCCTATGCAAAATTGTCGAACGGTGAGTATCTAGTGCGCGGTAAGACCGTCACGGGGTTTGCCAATTGCGAAGAAGACTTTGCCGATAATGCGGTTTGGAGTTACGGTCTACTGCCGCGAAATCAACACGTCATGCCATGGCGTATTGAAGACAAACTCAAGGATCTGGGGGCGAACTTTATTCAGGCGGGTCTGTGGCGAAGTTTTGCGGTGCGAGATGGCAACCTGATTACAGGTCAGCAAAACTTCTCGGGTATGGAGACGGCTTACAAAATTATTGAAGCCTTGGGACGTTAATGAACACAACTAACGCCACCTTCTCTGCTTGGGAAGCAGCGCGAAATGAGACTAAAGAGGAATGAAATGTCGATTGCGATTATTGGTGCAGGAAACGTAGGTGCGGCACTCGCAGCAGCACTGTCAAGCAAAGGTCAGAAAGTCGTACTGGGCGTGAACACGCCCGGCAAATATCAAGCATTGATGCATCGTCTAGGGGCAAACGTGTCGATGAGTACGGTCGCTGATGCGCTTGCACAAAACGACTTGATTATTCTCGCGGTGCCTTATCTCGCGCTTCAAGGCATCGCGAACCAGCTCACAGATTGGCAAGGGAAAATCGTGGTCGATGCCACCAATCCACTTGCCCCTGGCCTTACGGGACTTCTGTTGGGGACGAATACCTCGGGTGCCGAAGAGTTTTCTAAGCTGGCGCATGGCGCGCGTGTGGTGAAGGCCTTTAACACCATAGGAGCCGAGCATCTCGAAGATGCGAGTTTTACGGGCGGTATGCCTATGATGCCGATCTGCGGTGATGATGCTGAAGCGCGATTGCGCGTGAAGAGTTTGGTAAGCTTGATTGGATTCGAGGCCATTGATATGGGCTCTCTATCCGCCGCGCGTATCATCGAGCCGATGGCGATGGCTTGGATTCATTTAGCGATCAAACTTGGCGCGGGACGGAATTTCGCCTTTGGAATGCTGAGGAAATAGTGCCGTAGTGCAGTGGCGGGAGATTTTGATTGCGGGGTACGGCGGTCAATAGGTGTCTCCCAACGGGACAAAATCAAACGCTATAGGCACTTGTAATAGTGAATGGGTTGTCTTTTGTGATGCGAACTCGGCTAATTTCTATGCTTGTCATCTGCTCAAGATTGATCTCTTCAAAAGGAGACTGGTCAAAACGATAATCTGTCACGATTGTTACCCAAGAAGCTTGCCGGAATCGAATATAACAAGAGGGTGATGTTGTTGTGACGCTGATGCCAGCAAGCTAATGACGACTCCGACCACTTGCAGCGTGTTACCGAGCAATTCTTCGTTTCTTCGAATACTTCATCGCCATTTTCTGCTAAATATTGTTAGCATGACCGACTTCCTTCATGACCCACAACATGTAGCGGATATCCAAGCGAATCGATTGACCAGTTCAATGCCATCACGCGCAGAGAAATCAATAGAAACCATGGAAATCAACGAACAGCTTAGGAAGCCATTTGAATTTCATTGTTTCCTAAATTGAAAGAGATGGCCTAGCAAATGTGAGTCCATTTGTTCTGTTGCTTCTTGAGATGGATGTCTATTCAGTTCTCCATTCAGTTCGATCCTTGCACTCACAATTAGAATTGCAGACCTTTCTTGAACAGGTCGAACGTATGCGCCACCAACATCAATACTAGCTCATCTATTTGCGCGATGAGCATGTCGTCTGTGTGGCTGGTGTTCGCATAGTTGAGTGCTTACATACCGGCCAATACTTAGAGATCGAAGATCTGATTACTTTGCCAGAGGCGCGTTCTCAATCCTACGGCGAGCAAATTTTTCATTGGATCGTCGACTACGCGAAACAACAAAGATGCCAGCAAGTGCGTCTCGTTTCTGGCGTCGCGCGCGAAGCGGCCCATCGTTTCTATTTGAAACACGGCATGCGTTTTGAGGCGAAGTATTTTTTTTCGATTGATGTTTGATTGATCGATTCTGTAATCGAACGTCGTCGGGTAGCCTCGATGTTTCCTTCATTTCGACTCATGAAAAATGCCGCAGAGACGGGCGCACTCAGCCCTCTATTTTTCTGCAGGCACAGGATCAACTCGGTGTTTCTTATACCGACCTTTTTCATCAAACAATACGGCGAATTCTACTAAACGCAAGGGCATTAATTTCGCTTTGTGTTGGACCAGGTAGGCATCGACTTTTGCTTGAGCATATTGTTCTGGTAGCGCGGTTTGGTAGCGCAAGAGCGTATATGAATTGGAGAAGCGCACTCGAGTGGTTTCGCCCAAGGTTTGTAGCACTTGATCGAATGTCCTAGGTTCTTGCTGCAGAAAGAGGATTGTTTTTTCGTAGTCGATGATGGGGACGCCCTTCACATTGATTGGTACTAGATAACAGTCTTTGAGTTTGGCCAGATGTTCGGGGATGGTAATGTCTTTTGGTTGCTTGAGTCTTCGAGCAAAGGCTTTGGGATCTTCTCGCCATTCTTCTTCGGTGGGGAAGCTGCATGCCGTGAGGTTAAATAGAATGCCGATAAGCAGCAGGGCACGGGGTATCAGTTTGCTTTGATGAGCTCGGTCGTATCGCATTGTTCAGTCTTCCACGAATTCAATTTCAATCAGGGTGTCGTCAGGCCATGATGTATCGCTCAAAGGGGGGGTGAAGCTTAGTTCTTCCAATGGGTGAAGTTGGAGCCAGCCATTTTGGAGATCGCCTGGACCAAAGATTGAAATGGGATGTAATCGTTGCCCATAAAGACTTCGCAGAGGAAGTTGTACGTGACGACTTCCATGCGAGAGACTTACTTTGAAGATAGGGTGTTCTGCAAGGAAAGGAATTGTTGGTTTCTCGAAGAGGCAAGGATTCGATAGCACGGCGAGAAGCGCGCGTTTGCTCAAACTTACGATATCAGTTTTTTCTCTGAATCGAAGGGTTTTTACGAAGACCTCACAATTCACACGCAGTTCGCCGAGCCTTAGTCGATTTTCTGGAAGATCCGGCGACTTAACCTCCGCTATAAATCGTAGTTCTGTTTCCGAGTAGTTCGACAAAATAACGGCATCCTCTTTGAAAGCCAAATCGTTGTTAGGCAGTTCAAATCGAAAATCTTCCGTGATGTGAATGGGCGTTTCAAAGGTCTCACCAGCTAAGCGCAAGCGTACTTGTTTGAGGTCGACCTCAGGCTTAAGCGGAATTAAGCGAAACCGCAAGACCGCACCGGGTACACGTGCTCGCAAGGATTCAAATAGTTGTCTACCGCCATCGAGAAATCGATAGCTTCTTTCCTCGGGGTGGCGCGTGTGGTTAATCACCACACTAGACTGATCGGTCTGAGCTTGCGCACAGGAAGGACTAAGTATCGCGACAATGAGTAACCCAATGATCGTCAAATTAATAAATACTGCTCCCCATGAGGGAATGGTAACTTGATGAACAGGCAAAGACATAGGTAGTCGAAAGCGCATGGCCAAGAATTTAAAAAATGCTTATATTGCCACGGTGTAGATTTTTTATCTATTCCAAAATGAAATATAGCGGCTGTCAAATTTCTTGCCTCTTGCGTTCTTCCGGTAAGTAAACAAAAAAAAACCGCAAGGCCACAAGTGTATGACCCCGCCGTTCTTCAAGAAAATTCTTCAAAGATTACTTCTTGTTCTTCACTTCCTTCGGATACTTAATCGTCATCTCTTTCAAAATATTGTCAGCATGATCGACTTCCTTCATGATCCACAACATGTAGCGGACATCCATGTGAATGGCGCGGGTGATTTTGGGGTCGAAGTACCAATCTTTGGTGATCGACTCGTAGGTGGAATCAAAATTCAAACCAATCAATTCACCGCATTTGTTCATCACAGCGGAGCCAGAGTTACCGCCTGTGGTGTCGGCACTGGTCAAGTAGGCGATTGTGAATGCCGACAAAAGCGGGAGCTTATCGGTTGGGCTTTGTTATTCTGTCGGTCTTCACGTTTCGTTCCCCTAGACCCTTTGAGGCGAATAGTCGTCAAGAATCGTCTTGTCGCTCAAAACGCTGAAGAGAGTAGTCGACCATGCCTTCGACGCTTCCATAACTCGCGAAAGCTTCGCGCAGCAGACTAGCATCGCTTCCTGTATGAGAAATTCTATAAACGTGCTCGAGGGCATCGACCGAGCCTAAAGCTTCGGCTGATGGTCGAAGTTTTCTTAAGGTGGTTAAGATGTCCTCTCGAAGTGGAACTTGTTCATAAGTTTTGGGATGAACGATGGTGCCATCAAGGCCGAAGCGGCACGCTTGAAATCGATTGTAGTTGTACACGAGATAGTCATCTTCTGCCGGCGGGTCCTCGTTGCGCTCTAGCAGATATTTGCAAAGAGCCTGCAGATAGCAAGCCAAAGCGGCCGCGCGATCGACAGTCAGTGGCGTATCGCATACCCGTAGTTCTATCGTGCCATATTCAGGTTTCGGTCTGATATCCCAATAAAAATCCTTCATACTTTTCGCTACGCCTGTCATTTCCATTTTCTCGAAATAGTGTTTTCTGAACGCGTCCCATTCTAGGAAGAATGGTGCCCGACCACTTAAGGGAAAGGCGAATACGGAATTTAAGCGCGCGGAGTTAAATAAAGTATCGTGTCCTTGCACATAGGGGGACGATGCCGATAGCGCAATAAAATGGGGAATGTAGCGATTTAATGAATGCAAAAGAAATAAGGCTTCGTCACCGCTAGTGCACCCGATGTGAACGTGCTGACCAAAAATCGTAAACTGCTTGGTCAAATATCCATACAATGCCGAGACCTCCTGAAAGCGAGGCTTCTTATAAATTCGCCTATCTGACCAGATTTGGAAAGGATGTGTACCGCCACCGCAAATGCCGATGTTGAGTTGGTTTGCAGCGCGGAGCAGGATACTTCGTATGTCCTGTAATTCTTTGAGGAGTGTGGTGTGATTGGTGTGAATACTGGTGGCGATTTCAAGCATACTTTCTGTCACTTCAGGAGTAACAACGCCAGGAAAAGGAGCTCTGGATAACAACTCCAAGATGTCTGGGCTCGCCGCCATCAAATCAAAGTCACTTAGGCTCACGAGTTGCAATTCAAGTTCGACACCCATGCTGAGTGCTTGTGAATGTTTAAAATTCTCTAGTGACATTTTATACCTCCTTATTTTCCGGAACTTCGTGCGCCCAAATCAAGACTTTTTGAAGAAGAATGGGGCCAAAAATTTCTAAAATAATTGCAGCTGTCGCTAACGGAGCGAGCTGATCGACGAAGTGAATACCAATGAAACGAGTCTGTTCCAGTACCAAGATAACGAATGCAGAAATTGGCATGGAGGCAAGGCCCACGAGTGCACCCTTGCGCCAAGAAATGCCGCTGACTCGCGAAAAAATTCCAATGCCGAAAACCTTGCAAAGCAAACGAACCGTCAGGATAGAGAATCCAAGACTTATGCCCATCAAAACTTGCCGCCATTCGATTGTCGTGGCGATAAATACGAACATCATGACTGCCAGTAAATCACCGATAGCACCGAAGCCGCGCTGAGACGCGTTTAGGACTATTCGACGATGCCTCACGAAGAGCCCGAAGGTCAGTGTGGCGAGAACAGGGGACAGCTTTAGACTATGGGTTAATGCGACGATTAAAATCACCGCAATCGTAAATGCTAACGTGCCATCTTGATGTAGGCGTTTACTCAACCGCAGTATCCCTGGGATGACGATCCCAAAGCTTGCGCCGATGAAGCCAGAGACTATTAGCGCAATGATGCTGTTGTACGCGGCGCTCCAAAGGTCGCCAGAGGTTTTGAAAATCTCTAAGCCAACAACGATCTTGAAGATGAACACGGCAAGTACGCAATTTAAAACAGACAGGTGCAAGCTACGCTCAGTCACTTGACCAGAACTCTTTTGTTCGTTTATTACGCGAAGAATTGTTGCCGGTGAAGTTGCCATAGAGAGCGCGGCGAGAAGTAGTGCGGTGATAGTTTCTTGGTTGAAGACGATTGCGAGAAAATAGACACCGATAAATGTCAATGAGGCTTCGGTGATACTGGCAGCTGTGAGCCATGGATTTCCTCGAAGCCATCTTAAATTAATGCGATAGCCGCTCTCAAACAAGATGAGCCCGAAAGCGATGTTTGCAATCAATAACATCAAAGGAGACGGCACCGATGGGAGTAATCCTAACTGTGATGGTGCGAGTAAAAAACCAGCGACCGCATAGGTACTAATTCTTGGCAATCGCAAACAACTATTTGCAAATTCGCCGACTGTCCAAGCGATGAGAATGGTAAGCGGCCAGGCTAACTCATTTTGCAGTGTAGTGAAATCGAGCATGTTGATTCTCCTTAAGCACTTAAGTTGCTTACTTCGAGTAATGAATACAAATACCTTTTGCAGCTCTGTGTCTGGTGAGACCAATAAATGGGATGCGTTGCGCCTACATCCATGGTGAGATGACCGGACAGGTTGTGGAGGAGTGGAAGTACTCAGATCGACCGCTTATTGGGTATTCTTTTTCTATCGTTAGTCGTTGGTTTCCAAAGCGTATGGAGAGCGTTCCGTTTGACTTGCCGTAGCGTACTGAACTCTGGCAGGCAAAGCTGAAGGGATCATCTTCAGCGCCTTCGAATTGGCAAGATTCCGATACATTTGTTTGGCTTTTTGTCTCACTCCCATCGGGCGCGATCGAGAATAAATCATACTTTTTACTGATTTTGTCGACGTTTATCCTTGAGTAAGTGCGAGAATCTGTGCAGCCATTATTGTCACAGGTTCTGCATTGATCTAATTGATAGTCCCGGCTGAGGGGAATAGTCGTAGTGGCTACGGACTTACCATCCATTGCTGGCACATCGCTGCGCTCATAAATGAAGAAACTGATCGCAACCAAGATAATCAAAACGGTCAATCCCATTTTTAAAATGATCTTCATACCTTGAGTGGAGCGAACTGTTATTTCCGGATTGTTCCTTTTTCTTTTTTTAATCCTTACGAAACCAAAAATGAGAAATACGACAGCAATTGAAGCGATGGATACTTCGAGATAGGTCATTTAAAACACTCCAAGAAGGTCGTCGAACAAAAATCAAAGTACAACAAATGCGATTATCGCGACGAAAGTTGGGATTATTGCCCCTATGAAGAGTCCGGCAGCACCAACAGATTCATCGGTAAAGCCCGCCTTCAAGATCGCGACACCTGCCGGATTAGGTGCATTGGCGATAACAGTTAATCCACCGCCGGCCACTGCACCAGCCACGAGACTATATTTCGCTTGATCGGAGATATCTGGGATGAGAGACCCAAGATAGGTAAGGGCCGCATTATCTGTAATGGCGGTCAGTGCTGTCGTTCCAAAAAATAAAGTTCTTGGCGACAGTTCAGTAATTAATGGTTGCAACCACCATTGTTGAAGACCACCAAGCACCACGAGGCCCGCGAGAAAGAATGAAACCAATAAAGCTTCTTTGATCAGTAATGGGTTTTGATATTGTTCGTAGGCTTGCGCAATGCCAAGAAACATCAGGAACAAACCCAAAAACGCCACGGGGTGATGGGCAAGCAATACAACTGCAATCAAAAACGAAAAATGAACCATCGTTAACAATGGAGGAATCGAATGCTCATGTTCATCAAGGTTTGTCGATACTTCCTGATGCAAGTGTTTTCTTAAAACAAAAATGGCGAGACTAGCGTTCAGAAGAACCGCAATCGCAGCCTTCCAGCCGAAGTTCGTCAACATGAGGTGCGAGTCCCATTGCCATGCACTAGCGACCATCAATACGGGCGGCGCGGCAAATGAACTCAGCGTGCCGCCAATAGAAATGTTCACGAACAAAATTCCGAGCACAAAGTACTTTATTTTCTCAGGCACCCAGGGTTGGAAAACAGTGGCGCGCAACAAAAGTGCGGCGATCGTCATGGCCGCTGGCTCTGTCACTGCAGAACCGAACAAAGGTACAGCGGCCAAGCTAAGCCATACTTTGCTTCCATCGGCACGGAAGGGCAGACTTTTCGCAATTTGATTAATAATCGATGCGATACATTGCAATATGGGACGTGACGCTGAAATGACCATGACGACGAATACGAACAAAGGTTCGGTATATCGTCTTGATTCCACGTAGGTTAAAGCTTGAGCGCCCCCAGAGGCAAATGCCATGCAGAAAATTAATATGATGGCCCAGAATCCAAAAACAATTTCAACTTCGCCGAGTAAATGGAAAAGACCGCGATGGTGAGGAAAACGATGCGATAGGCGTTCGAATTGCTTGGCCAGAAATGTATGTGCAAGCGCGGCTGCAAATAAAAAAGCCGCAATATATTCGATATTCATACTGAACATAGGCGTAGGGTGCAAAAAACGAGCGAGGCGGCCCGACCTTCGCTGTATCCTGCGTCACCGTTTGGTGCGCACCCTTTTTGCATTCTAATCGATTTCTTTGATTTTGTTTCCGCATCGATTGGCGGTTTTTTTAGATCAGGTTTTGATTACATTTGCGTTGAGTTGAATGGTTGATCAAATTGGATCTTTCTGAAGTATTTTCCGAATTTTCATTGCATCGCGAATACGATGCGATTTCGCCTTTGCATTGAGCAATACAAGCGTGGCTGTTCGTTTCGCCAATTTGAGTTTCATGATTAAGCAATTCCCTGCCTCATTCGTGAAACCCGTCTTCGACATGAGGACATCCCAACCAGATTTTCCGATAAGTCTGTTCGTATTGTGAAAAATTCTTGTGCGTCCTCTTACATCGAATTCGTCTGAAGTTTCCGTCGTTATTTCTTGAATAAGCGGGTATTTTGATGCTGCT
Organism: uncultured Burkholderiaceae bacterium; assembly: GCA_964459555.1. Lineage (GTDB taxonomy): Bacteria > Pseudomonadota > Gammaproteobacteria > Burkholderiales > Burkholderiaceae_D > Undibacterium. Next base: position 21,527 of record CAYWNE010000005.1, read on the forward strand.
ATAGCCATCTTCATTAGGTCCGAGGCAGTTGATGTGTTTTGGCTCGATAATCCGGTGGGCTCATTGATCGTGGTTTTTCGCATTCCTAAAGTTTGTAATTTCCAATTCACCGCATTCTTGAATGCTTCTAGTCCGCCAGGGTAGGTTCTAGCGAGCGCAGATGCCGCTCGATTGTCAGATGACATCAATGCCAATTGCAGAAGTTCTAAACGAGAAAATTCTTCGCCGACCGGTATTTTGGAACGACTATGTTTAAGGCGATCTACATCAGACTTTTCAATTCTGATCAACTGTTCGAAATCAGGCTTGCTATCAATGACGACCATCGCCGTCATTAATTTTGTGAGTGAAGCGATTGAGGTCTGCTCGTCAGCATTTTTCTCGACAATGATTTCACCACTTTCATCGTCGACTACGAGTACATGTTGTGTTTGAAAATCGGTCGCATAGGCAGAGAAACTAGCGAGAACAAGAAATAAGAATGAGTATAATTTGAACAGCCGTAGCGCGGACGAAGTAATTCTTTTCATGCACATAATCTACATTGACGATTGTGGAAGAAAGTCAGACGATTGCAACGAGGTCGCCATCTCTACAACTCGCAAAGGAGACGTGGTTACATCATGTTTCGCATGAATTGACCACGTCTGCGATTTTGATATTTGGATCGTCGTTATTTTGGTAAATAGACGATATCAGCACGGCGGTTTTCTGCCCATGCAGCCTCATCATGTCCGTTGGCCTTCGGCTTATCTTTACCAAACGATACAGATTCAATTTGAGATTCGGTCACACCCAAAGTGAGCATGACTTTTTTCACCGCGTCTGAGCGTTTTTGGCCGAGTGCGATATTGTATTCACGGCCACCACGTTCATCGGTATTTCCTTGGATGAGAATCTTTTGTGCTTTGTGCGTCGCCAAGTATTTTGCGTGTGCTTGCACGAGCGCTGTGAATTCTGGCTTCACTGCGTAATTGTCATAGTCGAAATAGACACTGCGCTTTGCGAGCACACCTTTCGGGTCGAGCAAGGGATCGATCCCTTGTGCCACAACAGGCGCGACTGTTCGCGTATCCGCAGGTTTCGGTTGTGTAACCGGTGCGACAGGGGCAGGCGTCTCAGCAACCTTGACAGGTGAACTGCAGGCAGAAAGGAAGGCGATAGTTGAAACAAGTAAAGCAGTGCTGTTTGTCATTCTCATGGAAATACTCCTTGGTAAGAAAAGAACGTTTTAAGACTCTTATAGTATTGAGAGTTCCACGATTCTCTGGCCTGAGTGTTTCTGCCTTAAAGCCAATATTTCCAGAGGTGAATCTGATGGTTTACATCGTGAATGGTAGAGGCAAGTTTTCAAATCCTTCATCCACCACTTCAATACTCTTGATCAGTCCGGCAAGACCGAATTTGAGATGTGATAAATCAGCTTCATCTAAGTTTCTAAGGGCTTCGGGCAATAGGCCTCGGGCTGGCTTTGGAGCTTTCAAGAGCAAAGCAACACCTTCCTCCGTGAGACTCACGCGAACAGCACGTTGGTCATTGGGATCTCTCGTTTTTTTTACGAAAGATCGTTTTTCCAAGGCATCTATCAAGTTACTCGTTGTGGTTTGATGCACCGCTAGACGATGTGCTAATTCACCGACCCGTAAATCGTTTTCCTCGTAAAGTTCTTGCATTAGCCAAAGTTGCGCACCGTTCACCCCGCATTGCTTTTCAATCCAAAGTGAGTGTTGCTGTGCAGCCCGGATGACAACCCTTAGCTGCTTTAAAATCTCCAATGAACTTGGCACCACGACCTGTTCAGATGAAAGATGTTTTTTTGGCATGGCATTTCCTTCGTTTCGTAGTCTAACACATATATAATGGTGCAAATATAATTTGCGCCAATGTAATTTGATAATTGAGGCCTTCTTGTCGGTAATACACAAAAAAGGCTTAGATGCACGTCTTATGAAACTTTCAAATTCGTATCTTAACCAATTTTACCGACAGCTTTTCAGTAGACTTGGCGTCATTTCGCATCGTGGGTTTGCCTGGATTATTGGCCCCATACTCATCTCGACCGCTGCGATCAGCCTTGCGCTGGCAAGCGAGGAAGTCGCACGATTTCAAAGGGCAATGGTCGGTTATTCCAGATTTCTTCCTCTTGTGTTGTTGCCACTTGGTTTTATGGTTCTAGCGTTTCTCGTAGGCCGTTATTTTAACGGCGCGCAGGGAAGTGGAATACCTCAAACCATTGCTGAACTAGATAATGCGAGCGATGAAAAAAGCGAGAAGTGCTTATCAGTGCGTATTTTGTTGGGGAAAATTTTGTTCACAATAGGCGGCTTATCAATAGGCGCGTCAATTGGTCGTGAAGGGCCAACCGTTCAAATTGGGGCATCGATCATGCATTGGTTCTATGGAAAGGGGCCATTTCAGAACGCTGAGTTAAGACGTACTTTAATCGTCGCCGGTGGTGCCGCAGGCATTGCGAGCGCGTTTAACACCCCTCTTGCTGGACTAATGTTTGCAATTGAAGAGCTGAGTAAGAAACATCTTTTTACGGCGAACAGTTCGACCTTAGTCACGATTATCGTTTCTGGACTTATTTCAGTGTCATTCTTGGGAAGTTATACCTACTTTGGAACCTCACCCGCACAGCTGTTATGGAGCAACGGAATTGGAGCAATTCTTCTTTGCGCACTAGTCGGCGGTTTGGCCGGGGGCAGTTTTAGTCGGCTTCTGATTGGATTCTTATTTGATTTGCCAACGCGACTAGCCTCGCTTATTGAAAAGCACAAAATTGTTTTTTCAGGACTCTGCGGATTCCTCATCGCATTGCTTGGTCTACTGAGTGATGGTGTTGTCTATGGAACCGGATACGAGCCGACGCGCGCACTGCTTGAGGGGCAGCAAAACATCACTTCAAGCTTTGGGATAGCAAAATTTTTCGCGACTTTGCTTTCCGCAGTCAGCGGTATCACTGGCGGGATTTTTGCCCCATCATTGGCAGTTGGCGCAGGGATTGGCGATAACCTATCCGCGCTGGTGCCAGTGCTGGCCGACCGCAGTGCAATCATATTGCTGGTCATGGTGGCCTATTTGTCGGGGGTAACGCGGGCACCGGTCACTTCATTTCTCATCATGATGGAAATGACCAATAGCCACCAAATGCTGATCCCTTTGATGGCAACTTCTGTGATAGCCAGCACGGTAGCTAAATTCGTGTGCCCGGTGCCGCTGTATCACAAATTAGCGGAACGATTTGCGGCCTAGACAAAACCTCATAGGCAATGTGACTCTAGTGACCAGAAAGCCAGGATTATCGAAAATTCTGGCTAATTTTTTGGCTTCGAATTTATTGAGATTCAAGTAAGCCCAATTTTCGCATTAGTGGTGTCATGGTTAAACCCTGAACCACAACCGAGAAGGCAACGACGGCGAAAGCCATCGTGATGATTTCGGCACGGAAAGGTATGTCCTGTGGAAGACCGAGTGAGAGTGCCAATGCCAAGGCTCCACGGAGACCACCCCACACAAGAATATGCTGGTGTGCCATGGAAATGCTCTGACTCGACTTTCTAAAGATCGCCGCAAGTGGATAAATCGCCACTGCGCGTCCCAGTAAAACGAATACGATGGCGACAGCCGCTGGCATGAGAAGAGATGAGAAAGATTGCTTTGCTTCGTGTATGCCTATTAGGATGAAGATTAAAGAATTGGCGACAAAAGCAGCGAATTCCCAGAATGCTTCGACCGATTCATGGCCTTTCTCGGTGATAGCACCAAGATGTCCACGATTGCCAATGATTAATCCAGCGGTGAGTGTCGCCAGTACGCCGGACCAATGAAAATGCTCCGCCGCGAGGAAGGAACTATAGGCGGCGACGGTGGTAAGTGTGAGCTCGACTAGGTGGTCACGCGTTTTGCCAGCGAGATAAAGAGTGATGAATGCGATGACAGTGCCACAGGCCACGCCGCCTCCAACAATTTCTAGGACGTTGATGGTCGTTTCTACCGCGGTCGGGGCTTTGCCAGATGCGAATGCAAGTACCAGCCCAAACAACACTGCAGCAGTTCCATCATTAAAGAGGCTTTCTGATTCGACTAAGATCCGTAGCTTACCTTTCACACCAGCTTCCTTGAACGTGGCAATGACAGAAACGGGATCGGTAGCGGCAATGAGGACGCCGAAAATTGCGGCAGAAATTAGCGGCCATCCCAAGATCCAATACATTCCTGCCGCGGTGACTAACGCCGACAAGATGAGACCCACGCTCGCCAAAACGAGGACGACGGGCAGCACTTTTCTGAGCTCGCCCCATTTCAAGGCGATCGCTGCCTCAAAAATGAGCGGGGGCAGCAAAGCCGAAAAAATGAGCTCCTTCGTCAGTTGAATACCTGGAGTGAACGGCAGGAAGGTCAAACCGATCCCCGCAAACAATAGTCCTACGGTATAGGGGAAATGGAATCGCCGCGCCAACATGGCGACAACGGCTGCTAGAAGCAGTAGAAATTCGATACTTTCAATATGTGTTTCCATATCGCTGTCTTTCAAATAAGTGATGAGTCGTGACAGGCTTGATTAGCCTTTTCAGTTTTCGTTTCTGTCCGCTCGGTTAAATTAATTTTCCGAAAACATCAATGACAGCATCAAGTGAAGTAATTGAGTCATGGTCGATTTCTCTAGCAAGAATGGTTTGTTTATTAGGATCGAGAAGTTCCTGATTAAATTCAAAAGCAATGACGAAAATGCCGACTGAAAATTGAATTCTTCTGGAGAGAAGCCAGATACCCAAATAGTACCGTGCTAAGTCAAAGCAGACGAAGAGCGTGGTCAATTGGATGAAGAAGGTCGCGACATAGCTCGCGACAATAGAGACTATTGTGAGCTTTTCCATGGGAGTAAATGACAGAAAGTGCGAGGCGGCCCGACCATCGCTGTTCCTGCCACATTCCTATGAATGGGCACCCGCGGAGATTTTAACGTAATTGTGTAAATAAGTTAAGACTGATCATTATCCATGTGCGTGAAAAATGCAGGGTACGGTTTAGAAACACAACAAACTGAAAAATGTGCAAATCTGGCTCAAAAAAAAACGGCGAGGTCACTAGTGTGATACCCCGCCGTTTTTTAAGAGGCTTTCAAAGACTATTTCTTACTCTTCACTTCCTTAGGATATTTAATCGTCATCTCTTTCAAAATATTATCGGCATGATCGACTTCCTTCATGACCCACAGCATATAGCGGATATCCATGTGAATGGCGCGCGTGATTTTGGGGTCGAAGTACCAATCTTTGGTGATCGATTCGTAGGTGGAATCGAAATTCAAACCAATTAATTCACCGCGCTTGTTCATTACGGCGGAGCCAGAGTTACCACCCGTGGTGTCGGCGCTAGTGAGGAAGTCGACCGGTACGGTGCCGAGTGCTGGATCTTTGAAGATGCCGTAGCGCTGTTCTTTGATCGCAGCCAATAAATTTGCAGGCGCGATGAAAGGATCTTTGCCGGTGTGTTTCTCAGCGATACCTTCGACCGTGGTGAAGGGGCCTTTGGTGACGCCATCACGTGGTGAGTAAGAACCGACTGTACCGTAGGTGACACGCAAGGTGCTGTTGGCATCAGGGTAGACGGGTTTGCCTTCGCTCTTCTTCCATGCGATCACGGCTTCCATGTATTGCGGAACGATGAAGTCGAGTTGACCATCGACTTCTTTGCGACGGTTTTCTAATGACATACCGATGTCATGTAACTTCACAGCCCATTGAATGAAAGCATCGTCAGATTGTTGGAAAGCGGCGCGATCTTTGTCCATCCATGCCAAGCGCTTGGCAGTGTCGGTCAATTGCGTTTTGCTGTACATCGCAGCAACCGCATCAGCGCTCGGCAGCAAGGCGTCGAGGCCTTGTGGATGTTTATCCATCTTGGCATATCGTTGCAATGCCGCTTGCAAACGCGCTTGATCAACCTTGGCAACGAAGGATTGTTCCAAGCGCGTCAGGCGACCTTTGATCAGCGCCAAGTCACGTTCTTGATAACCAGATTCGCGCTGTGCATTTGGTTTTTCTTTTTCGATCGCCAAACGATACAGTGCACGTGCGCTGCTGAACAAATCGCTATTGGTGGCGACCGCGTACGCTAACTCTTCTTGTGACAGCGCCATGTCTTCGGCGATGACCGCATCAAGCTTGGCCAACAAGGCTTTCGCTTCTGCCGGTGTTTTACTGGAGTCGATCAACCAATTGCGGAAAGACGTATCTTGCGCATCTTTGATGGCTGCGATGTCTTTGCGTGCGAAGCCATCGATCAAGCCTTGGGTTTTCTTTAAACGATTATTGATGCCTTTGACCACGCTGGCGTAACGGACTTCATCGTCGGCATTGCCCTTGGTTGCGGCTTCAATCGTCGCGATATCGGCCAACATTTCGGCGGCGCGTACTGGGTAGTCGGTGTCACGCGCGAAACGAATTTCTGCAGGCAGTTTGTAGCGGCTGGTACGGCCTGGGTAACCCGCTAACAAAATCGGATCGCCGTTCTTAATCCCTTCAGCAGACACCACCAAGAAATCTTTGGATTTGTAGGGCACATTGTCTGGTGACGGATCAGCAGGGCGACCATCTTTGCCAACATAAGCACGCAAGAAGGAATAATCGCCCGTGTGACGTGGCCATTCGAAGTTATCGATATCACCGCCGTAGTTACCAATCATATCGGGTGGAGCGTAGACCAAGCGTACATCGCGAATCATCATTTGACGAATGCGGTAGTACTCCAAACCACGGTGGAAGCTCGGCACCGAGCAACGGTAGGCTTTATCTTGCTCGCAATCGGCGATGATTTTCTTGATGCGACTTTGAATTTGTTCGCGACGTTCACGGCCACTCAAATTCGCTGCTAAACCTTGCGTGACTTCTTTGGTCACATTGTCGACCTTGTCGGTGATATAGATGCGAGTGCTAGCACCGGCTGGCAATTCTTCAGCACGCGTCTTGGCGAGAAAACCATCATTGATGTAATTCTTCTTGGCGCTGGAATTGCGTTGAATCGCATCGTAGGCGCAGTGGTGATTGGTGACGATCAAGCCTTCTGGTGAAACGAAAGACGCTGAGCAACCGCCAGTGGAAACGATGGCGCTCATAGGATGCTTGGACAAATCGGCCAGTTTTTCGGCAGGAATCGTGATGCCGATCTTCTTCAATTCGGCTTTTAGTTGCGGCAGTTGATACGGTTGCCATTGACCTTCATCGGCGAAACTTGGCGCGGACATCGCTAATAGCGCCGCGGGTAGGGCGAGCTTTTTGAACAATTGATTCTCCTTGGAAGCGTCTTGTTATTTGACTTGTGGTCATCGAGAGGAAATACAGGGCTGAGAGTATAGCGCTGATCGATCAATTCGGCGACGCGGATGCTTGCCTTATCGAGAACAAGGCAATTGGTTGTTGCGTAGGGGCAGATTCTTGTGGCGAATTGTCCACGTGTTTCTCGGTGAAGGTCGAGGCTTGGCGCGGGCATAAAAGCAACGCTTCTCAAACATGGTTTTGCTTGATGAGCTTGTTGGATATTTGGACTGCAATCCGCGCGAGGCTTTACCTTGCGGGCTACGGCCAAGCGTCAGAGCGATGTCCTTGTCTTTTTTGTAGTTGTTTTAGTGTTCATTATTATCATGCACTTAGGTCACTCAGGCTGGCACATAAATTTCAAACCAGAAACTAACTATGCTAAAGTCAAACTGAACGCACCACAGCGGGGCGTTTTCTTTGCGATTAGGCGTCTTCATCGCTGTTTGTGTCCATGAAAATATTCGTTCTTCGATGTTTGCTAGGCTTGTCTTTTTTGCTTGTGTTAACAGCAGGATGGTCTACGCCAGTTGCCGAAGCCGAGGTGATGCAAGTGATTCATCCCGCCGATGAAGAGCCGGGCGATCCGCGTTTTAGTGATGTCAAAGAGATTTTGCGTATGGCTTTGGAAAAGACCGTTGCTGAATTTGGTCCGTATCGATTGCGCGCCTCGACGCAACATACTAATGGTTTGCGCTACCTCAGCAATTTAGCCCGTGAGAGTGATCTGAATGTCGTTTGGAGTTCAACCACTGTCGAGAAAGAGCGCAACTATTTGCCGATTCGTATTCCCTTGCGCAAAGGGATTATGGGTTATCGACTCGTGTTGATCCACAAAGATCTGCAGGCTCGCTTGCAGCAAGTTCGTAGTCTCGATGATTTGAAAAAATTGAGTGTGGGGCAGGGAGTTGGATGGGACGACGTGAAATTGTATGAGGCAATCGGTATGAGAGTGATTGAAGCCAAATACAGTAATTTGTTTCGCATGTTGAGTTACAAGCGGTTTGATCTTTTCCCGCGCGGCATCAATGAAATCTTCAATGAGTATGAGAAGGAAGCTCCGCAGAATCCTGACTTAGTGGTCGACGAGAGCCTATTGATTTACTACCCTTGGCCGTATTATTTTTTTGTGTCGCAGTCAAACAAGAAACTTCATCAGCGTCTGGAACTCGGTTTGCGAAAGATGATGAAAGATGGCTCGTTCGATGCCATTTTCTGGAAACATAACGGCAAAGCGATAGAGGCTGCCAATTTCAAAAAAAGGCGCATCATTTATTTGCAAAATCATTTGCTACCAAAGGAAACCCCGCTTGATGATCCTGCACTTTGGTATCGTCCTAAGCTAAATTAGACATGATCGACCAACATAGTCATCGTTCGCGTTATCGTTGGCAGGTGAAAATACTGTGTGGTGTCATCATGCTCGCGCTCGAAGCCCAAGTGTATGCCCAATCTTCGTTGGACAGTTCAAAGAAGAGTGATGCGGGCGAGACCCTCACCAAAGTGACACCTGCTACTTCGATCGTGATTGAGGCGCAAAAAAGTCGCTCTTCTTTAGGCATGTCTGCCCAGCTGATTCAATCGCAACTACCGGGCACGAATCCATTGAAAGCGCTACATCAATTGCCGGGAGTGACGTTTCAATCTGCTGATCCTTGGGGAAATAATGAGCAAAATTTTTCCTTGTTCATTCACGGATTTAGTGCACAACAACTCGGATATACACTCGATGGCGTTCCACTCGGCGATCAACAATATGGCAATTACAATGGTCTGTCGCCACAGCGCGCTGTGATCAGTGAAAATCTTAGGAGCGTGGTCTTGAGAGCCGGCGCGGGCGACTTAGCCACTGCCTCGACCAGCAATCTCGGCGGCACCATAGAATTTTTCTCAAATGATCCGCTGCCACGACAGAAGTGGACGGTTTCACAAACCATAGGAAGTTATGCCGCTAGTCGCACTTATTTGCGTTACGACAGTGGTGAACTTGACGATGCAAGTCAAGCTTTCTACCTGTCCGCCGTGCGTCTTCGCGCTAGAGCTTGGGACTTCGATGCGGTGCAAGGCGGTGAGCATTTTAATGCAAAGTGGGTTAAGTATTTGCCACGAGCGAAACTGAGTGCTTATTACAGCTATTCCGACAAAACTGAACCGAACGAAGATAGTACAGTGAATGGCGGGCGCGAACGTTTCGTGCCCTACACACGTCCGTTCACCTATCCTAATTTTTCGCTAGCGCTCAGCTATTTGAATGCGCAAGGGCAACCGCCACAACAAGATGGTGCGAATTATCGTAATTACTTTGGCGTGGCCCAACGACGTGATCATCTCGCCTACCTGAAGCTTGATCAACAAGCCGATGCAAATGTCACTTGGAGCCATCAGCTGTATGCACACATCGATAACGGACTTGGTGCGGTTGCTGGGCCTATCGGCGTTGCAGGTTTGCCTGACCTGTTTCGAGTGTATTTTCCGGCCCAAGACTTGAAACAGAGTTTCGGCGGTTCAGGTTATGCGGTTCGCACTACCGAATATCAAATCGATAGAGCAGGCATCTTGACTGGCGTACAGCAAACACTCGGCGAACATCATTGGCAAGCCAATCTGTGGATAGAGCACAATCGCTCCAGCGCTTACCGACGTTGGTATGCACTCGATCGGCAACATCCACTGACACCGTATCAAGTGCCACGTGACCCTAAGATTACCCAGTACGGCAGTGAAATCGATAACAAAGTTCTGCAGTTTTCCATACAAGACGAGTGGCGACCACGACCTGATGTGCTGCTGCAATCAGGGTTGAAGTCGAGTTTGCAATTTGCTGATGGGCGTTTTCCGATACAGCCTCAACCTGGCGCGATCCTAGGCGGATCGCTAGCTCTACCTGAGGGCAGTATTATCACGCGCCAATGGTTTTTGCCTCAGTTTGGACTGGTGTGGCAGTTAGATAAAGAACAGAATAAGCAACAAGAGCTATATTTGAATCTGCAAAAGAATGTGCGTCAATTTGTGACTTATGGCGCGGTGGGATTATCGCCTTGGAGTTTAAGTAATCAAGCAGCCTTCGATCTGTTCAAACGTAGTGTGAGCCCAGAGACGGCAAAAACCTTAGAGTTGGGTTGGCGTAGCAAGCAAGCGGCATCAGCACAGTTGAATGCTTTGACGGGCATCACGAACATTGAGATGCAAGTGACCGGATATCTGGTGCAATTCAACGACCGTCTCTTGCAAATCAACCCAAATCCATCGATCTCCTCCATCGTTAATGGTAATCCCATCTTAGCGAATGTCGGCTCGGTCAAGACACAAGGCGTCGATCTGGCGATGAATCTGCATTGGGGGGACAACTGGTCATGGTCGAATGCGCTGTCCTATAATAGCTCGCAATATCAAGATGATTATTTCAATGGCACCGCGCGGGTTGCCACCGCTGGTAAGCAAGTGCCGGCCTCGCCACAGGTCTTGAATAAATCGCGTCTCGCCTATCGCACGGAAGGGTTTGAGTGGCAGTTGAATTCAGATTTTGTTGGGCAGCGCTTCGCTACCTACACCAATGATATGCGGGTGCCTAGCTATCATCTGCTTAGTATGGGATTACGCTATCGTATGCCAATCACGGCTCTGAAATTTGCGCCGTCTCTGCATTTCAATCTCACCAATCTGAGCAATCGTCAAGGCGTTTCGACACTACAAGTCGGTGCTGCAAGTGGCGTTTTCAATAGTTTTCCGATTCCGCCACGGCAGGCCTTCGTCGGTGTGAGCGCTACATATTGAGTCTTACATTTTGGCTTGGTGCTATCGTGCGCGTTCAGTGAACTCTGTCGCTCCGCACCTCTATAGCGCGATTCAAATCAGCTTGAGTTCCTGCACCCGGTGAATGAGTTGTACCACATTGTTGACCTCGAGCTTGCGCATCAAATTTTCTCTGTGTTTGTCGACAGTTTTGGCAGAAAGGCTTAATTGTTCCGCGATCTCTGCAGTCGCCCGACCTTGGTAAATCAGCGCCATGATTTGCAGTTCGCGTGGCGTGAGATCGGTCTCAGTGGCATCGATGTGTTCTTGCACTGTGTGGCTAACGATAGTTTGTGATGAATGGCCAAGTAGGATTTGCTGTAGACATTGTAGGAGGTCTTCCGGCGACGCTTCTTTTTGCATCACACCATCGGCTTTCGCATCACGCATTTGCTTGAAAATGATGCCGGAGTTTGCCCCGGTTAAAGCGAGCACTTTCATGTCGGGGTAGCGTTGTTTGCAATAAGCGAGCACCGCACTCGATTCACCGCCAGGCATGTGGTAGTCGAGAATCATCAAGTCAACACGCTGTTCCTGAAGGTAAGGCAACACCTGATCGAGGCGGCCAAGTTCGGCCACCACTTGGTAGCCTGCTTGTGTGTGCAACAGAAATTTCAGGCCTTGGCGGAACAAAGCGTGGTCGTCGACCAAGAGTATGAGTACAGTGTTTTCAGACATGAATGCTTTTTTATTTATGAAGTCGAGAAAGAGTTTTCTTTAATACCACGATAGCGCTGGATAGCGCTGGTGCAGGTGGCCTCTAGTATAGAGTAAGCTTCGGATTGCAGTGCTACAATACCAGCGCTGTTGTACGAGAAGCTGGCGAGAATCTCTTCTTGCCACACACGACATCAATCCGTCGCACTTTTTTCCCGCTTATGTTTCGTATTTTGCTCTTGCTTTCATGGCTCCTGTGTTGCTGTTTGCCTGTTTCCGTGCAGGCAGAGCCAAGCTCGATTTGTCGCATCACCAAGGAGCTAGACAAACTTGCCTTGCAAGCATGTAGTGCTGAAGTAAGCGTGCAGGACCTACCCGCTCACTTAAGCACTGAGCGCGAGCGCCAACAAGGGCAATGGGTACGATTGCGACTTTCGGCATTGCCGATGAACGCCGTGTTGGACATCGGTATTCCTGATGCCTATTGGATAGAAGTTGTTTCAGTTGAGGCAAACACATCAGTTGCCAAGCGTGTGCTGCGCCTTAACGAACAATCTTCGTTTCATGAGCGCCCGGTTTTGCATCGCAATCTCTTATTGCATCTTGATGCATCAGAATCTTCTCGCGATGTGTATATTCACTATCAAACCCACGTCAAAACACCATTGCAGATGCATCTTTATTCGGAGCGGAGTTTCGCTCAACACGATGCCATCGCCAATTTGCTCAATGGTTTGATTTTTGGTTTGATGTTGATCGTTGTGCCCTTGGTAATCTTAGTGTTCCGGTCGGTACATAATTCGAATTACCGCACTTACGCTGGGTTGGTGTTGGCAAATCTGGCGTTTCTGGCGCAAGTTGATGGCTATGGCTTTCAGTTTTTATGGCCAGAGAGCCCGCAATGGAATATGAAAATGCCAGGCATTTTTGCCTTGATCGTGCCGTTGTGGCATATCGTCTTCGCCATTCGTTTTTTACAAATGCGGGTGCGCATGCTCAAACTGTATTTATGGCACATCGGATTCTTTTGGTTGGTCGCCTTCGTGCTGATTTTGCAGATCACGATTGGGGTTGATGAAATTGCTTTGCCGGTGGCACTTTCGTATTCGATCTTGGCCTTGATCGCGGCTTTGCGTGGCGTACAAATTGGTGTCCCAGCTGCGACCTTTTACCTTATTGGTAATAGTATCGAAATCTTTTTTGTGGTCTTCATGCTTGGTGTGAGCATTACCTTCACCAATCCATTTCCCTTCATCAGTGTCTTAGATTATCCGAAGCTTGGTTATATCGGAGAAGCCGTGTTTTTCGCAGCGGCGGTGTGGAGTCAAATACGTCTCTTTAATGAGCGCCAAGCGGAACAAAGAGTGCGTCGCTTAGCCGAGACTGAACAACTACTCAAAGCGGAACGTGACAAAATCGAAGCCTTGGAAAAAGCCAAGCAACAGCAATTGCAATTGGCATCGGCGAGTCACGATATTGCACAGCCTTTGGCTGCACTTCGATTTGCAGCGGCGGCGCTAGGTCAGAAGGCCGAGAATCGCGCTGTCGCTGAACATCTTGAGCAAACTTTGAGCTATGCACAGAGTATGTTGCGAGACATGATCTCGCGCAGCAAAGAGGAGCATGTGACGACTGACGAAGAGGTCGATGTGCACCAACTCTTGCAACAGCTCACGCGAGAATTCGAAGCGACGGCAAGGCAGAAAGGCCTGCGATTGAATATTCACGATTGTTCTTTGAAGTTCACAGGTTCCTCCTTACTGTTGTATCGCATTTTGAGCAATCTGGTATCGAACGCATTACGCTATACCAGTAAAGGGAGAGTTGTGGTTGGCGTACGGCGCAAGGCCGATACGATAGTGTTTCAAGTGTGGGACACTGGACCGGGCATTTATCCTCAGCAGTTGCAACTCTTGTTGCGTGCCTTTGAGCGCGGCGAACATGCTGCGCAAGCAGCAGAGGGTTTTGGTTTGGGACTGTATATTGTGAGTAGTTTGTGTCGGCAATGTGATTATCGCCTATCCATTGCTTCAGAGCCCGGCAAGGGTTCGGTGTTTTCTTTGCATATCCCTAAGCAAAAGATTTAGTTCAAAAAATAGAACTCAAAAAGATAAAGTTTCTAAGACATTTCTTTCTTACTATCGATAGGTTTGATCGAATACGGTGTTTTCCGTATGGGTTCTAGCTCTTCACTTCTCTAAACTTTCTTTCATCGAGTCCTGCCATTCGGAGCAGGCACAATCAGATGTGAAGGAGAGGAAAATGTTAGCAGCTGTGTTAGTGACTTTGTGGCGTTGGACCATGGCCGTTTGCGATTGGCGTGCGCATTGGCGTTTCTTGACCGGTCGTGCAGCAATTGATGTCGCGATCATCACCAATGTTCGCGACGAACAAGAAAAGCATTTGTTCTGGGGCAGTTTGAAACCGCGTGATGGTCATTCCTCGGGCGCCCGTATTTACATGAATGGTGTGGCGGGACGCGTACGTGGCATCTATGTGACGGCCGCTGAATTGATGACCAAGTCAGGCCGTCAACTAGCAAAACAGCAGTTTATCAATGCCGTCAAATGGGCTGATCAACGTGGCGCCAAAGTGGTGCTGTTGGCCGCCTCGACCAAACGTTTATTCGGCCGCGATGGCGCCGAATTGAAAGCGATGTTCCCACATATCCTGTTCACGATTGGTGACAATGGCACATCGCTGTTGCTGTGCCAAGATATCGCAGCAGCTCTACGCAAAGCCAAGCTTGGAAAACAAAGCCGCGTGTTAGTGATTGGGCCTTACGGTATTTTGGGAACCGAAGTGACTCGCTTTTTGCTCGCACAAGGCTATGAAGTTGTCGGCTTTGGTACCAATTCAAACTTACTAAAAGAATTCGCGACCAATTTTCCGATTGATTTGCATTCGGAAATCACACAAGTCGGAAAAGTGGATGCGGTGTTTGCTTGCACTCACAGTACTGAGGCGAAGTTAACAGCTGAGCGCGTTGAATACTTGCGTCGCGCCGATCGTAAGTTGTTAGTGGTCGATGTTGCTGAACCAGCCAATCTCGACATCGATGATTATCAGCGTTGTGAGCACGTCGTCGTGCGTCAAGATGCTGGCAATGCTTACTCACCGGAATTGCGTTTTGTGTTGGGCAAGCTGTCCTCCGGTATGTTGAATTTAGCGCCGAATAGTGTGTTTGGTTGTTTCGCTGAATCGCTCACGCTTTACCGTGCGATCTACCTTGACTATCAACATACCTTGCTGAATCAAGATTGGTTCCAGATTAATCGTCTGAATCTTGCTGTGTTGGCCCATAACTTTGAGACCAATCATGTGACACCCCCCAAAGCCTGCTGTTTTGGTAAGCCAGTGAAAAGCTTTGAACTGCAGTACGTTCAGAAGTCAGAACAAGCGGCGCGCGAAACACAACAGCGGATGGTGATCGGTGAGCAATGTAGCCAGGCTAGTTAAAAAAATATAATCGAACCCAAACCAGCATCGGCGATGCTGGTTTTTTTATTTCTTGTGTTGCGAAATCGTGTAGTGCTCTTGTCGCTCAAAGCAGCTTCATCGAAGAACTTACTTGCCTTGCGTCCCCCCTGTGCTACAGTAAGCCGCATAAAAAGAATTTTGGGGATGGTGGGGATGAAGGCGATCAAGCAGCGACCTCGTTGGCTCCGTATCGTTGTGTTCATAGGCAGCCTAGCGCTTTTGGCTTCGGGCGGGTTTGCGTATGCTCAAGGTATGACAAATGCCAAGCCTAGTAGCACCTCGGTGATGCGCATTATTTACCCCGCCGATGAAGATAAAGATGACGGTCGATTTGCCGATCTCAAGGAAATCTTGACCATGGCATTGGAGAAGACCAAAGCTGAATTTGGCCCGTATGAGTTGCAATCGTCGCTGAACTTTATGAATGGGCGGCGCGCTCGTGCGAGTCTTGATAGCGGTGAGCTGACGGTGATATGGACCTCCACCAGCGTCGAAAAAGAAAAGGCCTTGTTACCGATTCGTATCCCAATTCGCAAAGGAATACTTGGCTATCGTGTGCTTTTGATCAATGCCGATCAGCAAGCACACTTCGATCGCATACAGAAAGCAGCAGACTTGCAGCAGCTGAGAATTGGACAAGGCACCGGGTGGGATGATGGTCGTCTTTACCGCCATCTCGGCGCCGAAGTCATCGAAGCGAAATACAGCAATCTGTTTCGTATGTTGCGTCACGAAAAATTTGATGCGATCCCGCTTGGCATCAATGAAGCGATGGCCTCTTTGCAAAGCGCTCAGGGAGCCGAGGGGCGTTTGACGATAGAGAAAAATATCTTAATTTACTATCCCTGGCCCTACTATTTTTTTGTCGCGCGACATCAAGAAGTTTTGCACAAACGATTGGAGATCGGATTGCGTCTCATGCTCAAAGACGGCAGCTTGGATGCCATCTTTTGGAAATACAATGCCAAGGCAATCGAACAACTGAATCTTAAACAGCGACGCTTGATTCGGATCGAAAATCCCTTATTGCCACCTGAGACTCCCTTGAAGGATGCCAGTCTCTGGTACACGCCGAATATGCATAAGTGAAGATGAAAAAAAGCGCATCGCTGCACAGGCACAACGATACGCTTTGAAAAACGCGAGAGCGCGTTTCGAACTTGATTGCCTAAGCGTTTGACTTAGGCATTCTCTTGCTTATTGTGTTACTACACTCACATCATCAATCAGGAAGGAAGTCGCTGTCACTGAGCCTTCGGTTCCCAAGAAATAGATGCGAATGGTTTGACCTTTGTAGGCACTGATGTCGAAAGATTTGCTGATATAGCTGCTGCCTTTATTGAGGTTGGAATAGGTTGCCAAAGTACTCAAAACGGTGCCGCTACTATTGCGAATCTGAACCTGTAGAGTGTCATAGGCTTGTGTCGTTGTGGTTTCATCCGACACGACCTTCAACCAGAAGCTTAAGGTGGTTGATGTGCTGGTGCTTGGGATGCTGATAGTCTGGTAGAGGCTATCGACGTGAGCCGCACCATAACCATTGAGCCAAGCTTTGTAGGTGCCAGCACGCGCGGCTTGAGTCGTATCATTGCTGATTACTCCAGCGGTCGCGGTCCAAGAGCTTGAAGCGCTTTCAAAACCACCGTTCACGATCAATTGCTTCGATACCGTGTTGTTGACGCTGAATGTGACCGTGCTAGATGTACCGATATTGCCAGCCGCATCGTAAGCCTTGGCGACCAAGCTGTGGCTACCATTACTCAAAGTTGTGGAATTCAACGTTGTGCTGTAAGGCGCGGCTGTGAGGGTCGATTTCAATGTGCCATCAACGTACAACTCCACTTTGCTCACGCCTACGTTGTCGTTGGCACTAGCGCTCAAGGTAATCGTGCCGCTGGTGCCAGATTCGCTCGCGGTAACTGTTGGTGCAGTGGTGTCAGGTACAGGATTGTTGATACTGAAACTGACCGCGCTGGAACTACCGACGTTGCCTGCTGCGTCATAGGCTTTGGCGACATAACTATGACTGCCATTGGCGAGCGTCGTCGAATTCAAACTCAAGGTGTAAGGCGCTGCTGTGGCTGTACCTTTCAATACACTATCAACATAAAACTCGACTTTGCTGACGCCCACGTTATCACTGGCGGTGGCATTGAGAGTGATGGTGCCACTTGTGCCACTTTCACTGGCAGTGACGGTCGGTGCTGTGGTGTCACCCGTCGCGGTACCTTGGCTGACCCAGATTGGCGCTGACCACAAAATATTACCGTCGTCTTGAGTGAGCTTGGCGTAGTAGAAGTGTTCGCCTGTACTTGGAGTAATGGTCGTGATGGCCGTGTTACTGAGTTGAGTGACCGTACCATTGCGACCCGGCACACCTTCGAAGATCTGTACTGTGCTGACAGTGCGGCCTGCGCTGTTAGCGAAGTTCGTTGTCAGCGTGAGGCTGCCCGAATTGCTGAAGCGTTCGCCCATCATGTGGCCATTCGCAGTCAAGACTAGTTGCGAGTTTTTATCCATGGTGGCGAATACGCGGCGTGCCTTCAAAGCTGCGATAAAGTTCGCGTTATTGAGTGGCAAGCCATTTGGAATCAATACGCCATTGCGGTTGGTGTAAGAGGCACCCCAGTTCGCGCAGTGATTGTCTTGGTTGGTCGTGAAGGCTACGTGGAAACCAGCTTCAAGCGCTTTGTTACAAGCACCTTCATAAGTCGAACGGCTAGTTTCCGTTTCCGTTGTATTGGTTGAGAACGCGGACGTGTTTAAGACTTCACATGCGACCATCGCTTGATCGCCATCGGCCGTGTAGGCGAGTGGTACACCGTTGACGAGGAATTGACCGCTAGTGGAAGGATGATTGAATTGACCAATCCAACCGCGTTGACGCATTAATGTATAGAGGCCAGCGTAGTCATTTTTGGTGGTCAAGGTATCAGCGATCAATTGATTGCTGCTGTTGTATTCCCAACCCAAGAGTTCATTGGAGTTGAAAATATTCATGTGGCCGCCGTTGTTGATGACACCCCATTCGAGTCCATAGATCCCGAGGAAATTAGGATTGCTAGCGTTAAAGCTAGTCGCAGCGTTCAAGCCAGATTGATAGAGATTTTTGGCAGTCGTTGGGTTAGCGCTGGCGTTTGTGGCATCGGAACCATCGTACATGTGGTTGTGTTCCGATGTCATCAAGAAGTCCAAGCCCTTGTTCATCGCATATTGGTAGGCATCAGTCGGACCATATGCTGCCGACTGGGGATTTTGGGCGCCAGTACAAGCACTGAGGTTGCCGCCACCATCACTATGGTTGGTTTGACTGTGCAAGTTGCCGTAATAGACGGTGTAAGGCAGGGCACTGGTCGCAGGAACAGCAGGTGCCATCGCCGTTTTGGAGGAAGCGGCAGCGGGTGGTGCACTCATCGTGCGAGCAGACTTCGCCGTTTTTAGACCGGCAAACGGAGGCATGGCAACTTGTGCGCTGCTGCCAACTTGCATAGGCCATAGTTGTTCGGTGACCTCTGCTTTGTTGTGCAAAAGTACTTCATTTACCACTTGTGCGGCCGGCTTACGTGAGTGATTGACGATCTCTTTACTTTCGATTGCCGCGGCGCTCAGGCGCAGTTGATAGACGCCATCAGGTAAAGCGCTGCTACTGCTTCGGCCAGACCAGTAGACCTGCTTGAGCACAGTTTGATTGAGTAGTTTTTCCGTGCCTGTCCAAGTTTGCGCGACGCGACCGCTTGGCGTGAGCAACTCTAGTTTCCAGGCAACGATTTGCTCTTTTTGATTCAGTGGAAAACTGAAATCAAGCGTAAAGGTGCGGGATTCATCACCGGGGCGCGCATTGGCGGCCGCACGGTAAGGTACGTGCACGCTGGCTTCGAACTCATGGTGATCTGAAATGGCGGCGTAGCTTGATGCGGCCAGGCCAAAACTTAAGGTGCTGACTGCAAGGCAAATAGCGGACAAGCGACCGGCTCCGGACTGACGCCGGATATTCTTTAGATTAAACATCGTTTCCTCTCCCTCATGTTTTGTGCTCGGCAGTGTGACCAAGACAAAACATGGTTTTGCGAAATGAAGGCTGCCGACTCAGGGACATTGTGTGAACCTGAGAAATGACGGGCTTCTCTTCTTGTTATTAAATAAACTTTTGCGAGTTGCGTTTTTGGAATGTTTTATTCCGAATTGCAACTCTTTTTGTCATGTTTGTTTTGCAAACAGCGCAAGCCTGACACAGCTGTATGACATTTCAATTACAGACTGCCATGTCTTTTTTGCACCAAAATAATTCGTTTAGAAAAAATACAGGTCTGCACTAGGGAGGACTTGAGTTTGAAAGGCTGAGAGAGGGATTTAGAGTGTTTACTCTAAGTGGTATTCAATGCTGAAAAGCGTGGCAAAAAAGGCACGCTATTTTGTTAGGGCAATATGGCTTTTTACCAGTGGAAATTCATTTCCTAGGCAGCAAAGCTTTGCGGTTTTTTCTGAATGGATCTTTGGATGTGGGCGTGTTGCCACAGAAGGAGGAGAGACTCCGAGCACGTTACAGGCATCTTGGCTCGGAGTCCTTGATTCGAACTTAGTTGATCATCTCATGCGCTAAACGACGTGGCACTTCCCAATCCAATTCCCAGTCACGTTTCTTTTCCATGGCATCGATATGCTTGAGTTTCTTGCCTTCGACGAATTTACCGGACAACAGATTCTTGGGTTTGCTTGGAGCGGAAACATAGCCACGCTCTTCCCACAAAGAACGCTTGATGGTGGTGGCGGCGAGAATGCCGTAGTCGGCGCCGCAGGTAATGCCTTTTTCAGCGACCACGGCTTCACCGGCCTTGATGTATTTAGCGGCGTAAATGGTGGTCTTACTGGCGATCCAACGACCGCTGTGAATCTCACCATTGAGACTCGTGATTTGGCCTGCAGCGCGAATCGTGCCCCAAGCGCTGATGTCGCCATTGGTATGAATCGAGTCCGCTTGTAAATTACCTTGGCAAATCACTTCGCCCGCGTAGATGCCGCCATGCACGGCTATGTCGGTTTCTGAGAATAGTTCACCTTTGACGTTGATATCGCCATCGGCGGCCACGGCGATTGCGCTCAGATGGCCACCGACGTATTGAATCTCACCGACATCCAGCACGTCGTCGAGTTGTAAATTGCCGTGACAATCAAGCACGTCGCAAGCCAAGTAACCAAGAACTTGCACATCGCCATAACCACCGAAGGATTCCTGATGCGCATCGCGCTTGAGGATGCTGGGGTGAACCAATTTGTCGATATAGCTGCTGCCATCTTTGGCTGGCTTGGCTTGATCGAGTTCCAACAAGCGCGCCATCCATTCAGCATTGCAACCAGTCTTCAGCATGTGTTCGACATCTACGTCGCCAGCACAATCGAGAGCTTGGCCAACGTACAGCGACTGCACGTGGATATCGCCAGTGACGGTCAATTTGCCGAGGCAGAAGACTTCTTCCGCTTCGAGATTGCCATCAACCAGCAAATCACCACCAACGATGACTTGCTGAGTGATTTGTAGATCACCTTGAATATGGGCGTCGCCGGTGCAAGCGAATTGTTTGCGCTTGAGTTTTTTAGCGA
Organism: uncultured Burkholderiaceae bacterium; assembly: GCA_964459555.1. Classification (GTDB taxonomy): domain Bacteria; phylum Pseudomonadota; class Gammaproteobacteria; order Burkholderiales; family Burkholderiaceae_D; genus Undibacterium. Next base: position 42,373 of record CAYWNE010000005.1, read on the forward strand.
GGAAAGGAGCGGGTGCGGTGGTCATAGTGAGATCCAATGAGGGTCCAAGTTAACAATCAAACGGTGCTTAGTTCATTAAAGCGTTGAGTAGCCCGCCTTCGGCCAATTCGCGAATCACGCGAATGGTATCAACATCGGCCTCGTGATACGCAGAACGACGATATTCGTCATACATTTCATTGGCTTCGTCTTCAGCGGCGGTATGGCTGTCTTCGTAGCAGAAGCGCACGAAGAGATGTTCGGGTTCCGGTTCCTCGATCGTCATTCGCAGCGTTGAAGGTGGAATTTCATTTTGCGCAGGCACTTCATAGTGCACATAGTCGTTGTGTTCCAAGCGCACGTAATCTGTTACAAAGAGTTGACCATACTGAATTTCGCGCGTCATTGAGACTTCGGTGCGATCGGTGATGGCGACTTGATCGATATATGAGACAAACATCTTTGGTGACTCAGCGCGCAGAACTAGTCCGCGCCACAGTTGTTCACGTGTGATGACTTCGATCATCGGGTTAGAGAGGTCGTTGATTTCGACCAAGTGTTCAAATTTCATGTGATTTCCCAGCGAATACGTGATGCCTCAGTTCTGTGGCATCGAATGAGGCGCTAGTTTACACCTGAAAGCGAGCATTTACGCGGAAGCTGCATCTTTAATCGCGGTGACTTCGATTTCAATTTGCATACGAGGGTCCGCTAGTCCCGCCGAAATCATCATGGCAGCAGGGCGAATTTCGCCAAAATATTCCTTCAATATTGGCCAGCACCGTGGGAATTGATCTGCATCGGGCAAGACATAGGTGACGCGGACGACATCCGCTAAACTTGCTCCAGCCTGGGTTAATGCAGCTTTGATATTCTCAAGGCATTGTTTAGTTTGGCTTTCGATATCGTCCGCAATGGTCATCTTGCTGTAGTCGAAACCTGTGGTGCCAGAGACGAAGACCCAATCACCGTGAACCACGGCGCGCGAGTAGCCAATTTGTTCTTCAAAACTTGAACCTGAACTGATGCGGTAGCGAGTTGTCATGGCGATCTCTTTTCAATTTTGGGGAGGTGCATGTGTTTCCCGTATCCAGTTGTTGATGTGCTCGACGGTTTGTGCCTCGATGCCGACATAACCATGGAAGTGATAGGCTTCGCAAGCATCGCCGCTCGGTTCGCTACCCCCGCGCATCCACAGCAATTGTTTGCGAGGGCTATTCTTTAAGCGCTCAAGTATTTCCGGCACGAATGATGGAAAGCAGACATGGCAGGAATCGTTTTCGTGATGAACCACCAACACGGGAATGCGAATCTGACCCAGTGCTTGAAAGGGAATTGCACCCACCTTTTTCGATGACACAATACTCGATGTGAGGACGATGCCAGCGAGTTTTTGATTGCCAAAGGCTATCGCTGCCGCGGTTGCCGAAACCGTGCCACGGCTGGTTCCGATCAGCCAAATAGGCTGCTTTAATTCCTTCTTTGCATAGTCAACGACCGCTTCAATATCCGTAAGGTGGGCCTCACTGACACGCTCTTTGTAATCAAGATCCTCGATATCACTGGGTTTGCCCATGATGATCAGATTGAATTTCGCGGCACGAAAATAGGGAGCTGAACGCACTAGAAAATTGCGGCCATCTGCTTCGCCATTGACCATTTTGCCGAAGCCACCAGCACCTCCCGGCAAAATAATCAGGGTCGCCACTGCCTCCTCAGCCTTGCTAGTTACAAGAGCGACAGTGATGTTGGGCCGCGTAGGAATGCGTACAAATTCTGCAGCAAAACACGTCGCGGCACTGAGGTAAAGGCTCAGAACAAACCAGAATATAGACAGTTTCACTTTCATATGGGCTCCAAACGAGGCGACGTTTGTCTGCGATCGTCACTTAATGTTGACGATACTTATTTTGGCGGAATGGCATAAGTGCAAACTACATGCGCGACAACTTCGTTGAGACCTTCGGAATACAAAGAGACTTCACCAACGGCTTGAGAACGACCAACTTTGAGCAAGGAGCAAACTCCAATAATTGCCCGATCAGCAGCAGGTTTGCGCAAGAAATTAATGGTCAGATTGGCCGTCACCGCCAAGGGCACGATGCCAATCTTGTTGAGCAAAGCGACATACATGGCGACGTCGGCTACCGTCATCAAAACCGGGCCAGAGACTGTGCCACCAGGGCGCAGGTGGCGTTCATCGATCGCTTGCCGAACCGTGGCCGTGTTTTCCGCTAAGGCTTGAATGACCACGCTACTTTGTGGGAACTCCTGTAGCAGAAATGCCTGAAGTTGTTCGAGCTCCATTGTCGATGCATCCTTTCTAGGAACATGTTTCTCGTTAATAAAAACTAAATGTAGCCTTCAATTTTAATCACGTTCGCTCTGCTCTAGTTTATGTAGAATGAGCTCGTTAAATGACGAGTCACTGCGCCAATCCTCAGCGCACGATTATGCCCTAAGCTTCCTTTTATGTGAGATTGCCATGTCTGAATTAATACCAAAACGTCGTGGATTTTTGAAAACTCTAGGCGGCTTAAGTGCCAGTCTTGCTGCTTTGTCTGCAAGCCAAACAAATGCACAAGTGAAGGGCGCATCGAATTTGGCGCGTAGCAAGACCGCCCAATACATGGGTGACTTTGCCGCGCCTAAGCTTGACAAAGTAAAGGTGGCGATCATCGGCGTTGGCGCGCGTGGATCAGGCCATGCGGCGCAACTGGCGGAGATCGAAGGCGTGCAGTTCGTCGGCATTTGCGATGTGGTTGAAGCGCGCGCACGTAAATCGGAAGCAGCAGTCACCAAGTTCGGCCATACACCGAAATTATATTTTGGCGATGAAAACGGCTGGCGCGCAATGTTGGCAGAAACCAAACCCGATGCGGTTTTCATTGCAACACCGTGGAGTACCCATGCACCGATGGCGATCGCCAGTATGAAGGCGGGTGCGCATGCCTTTGTCGAAGTGCCGATGGCAACGACGATTAAGGATTTGTGGGAGATTGTCGACACCTCAGAAGCAACGGGGCGTCACTGCATGATGATGGAGAACGTTAATTACGGTCGTGAAGAATTGTTGTACTTGAACATGGTGCGCCAAGGTGTGCTCGGCGATTTGCTGCATGCGGAGGCCGCTTATATTCATGCCCTACGCTTCCAAATGGAGAATGGCGATTCGACGGGTTCATGGCGCACGTTTGAATACGCTAAACGCAATGGCAATTTGTATCCGACGCACGGTTTAGGTCCCGTCGCACAGTATATGAATCTGGCGCGTGGTGAAGACAATTTCGGTCGTATCAGCTCCTTCTCATCACCGGCCAAAGGTCGTGCAGCTTATGCACAAAAGTCGACCAAACTGACGACACCCAAATTCAAAGAATTGGATTTCAAAGGGGGTGATATCAACACCTCGATCATCAAGACTCAACTTGGTCGTACCATCATGATTCAATGGGACGAAACCACACCGCGTCCTTATACACGTTTGAACATGATCCAAGGTGTGAATGGCGTGTTGGCTGGCTTCCCGAATCGTATCTCGGTGGAAGGCATCACCAGCAACTATCACAAGTGGGCGGAAGGTAAAGAATGGGAAGCGATCGCGCAGAAATACGAGCATCCGCTCTACGTGCGCCTCGGTGAATTGGCCAAGAAAATGGGTGGGCACGGCGGCATGGATTTCTTGATGCTGTATCGTATTATCGAATGCCTACGCAATGGCGAAGCTCTGGATCAAAACGTCTATGAAGGTGCGTTCTGGTCAGCGGTTGGACCACTCAGTGAAAAATCGGTTGCGGAGGATGGCAACTCTCAAGTGTTCCCCGACTTTACGCGCGGTGATTGGAAGAAAACTAGTCCGTTGAAAGTAATTGCCTAAGTCTTACACCAATGATGCTTCGTTAGTATTTGGGCTTTATTGCACATTTTTTGAAAGACAGTGTAAAGCTTACTATGGTTCACTTGAGTGTGTCCGGCGCGAGTTACATTCGACGTCCGCGGACACAGGAAATTGTCTTTAGTAAGTGCCGCATACTCTGGAGAATTTAATTGGCATGATGTTTGCAGTGCGTTTCTCTAACAATGATTTCGATGGAGAAGCTAATGCAATTAAAGATCATTTTTGTTTTTTTCAGTGCTTTGTGTGGCCTGTTATGGCAAGCGCACAGTTACGCCCAGACCAATATCGCGTCAATTGATGCGGATGCTAGTCAAGCAAAAAAATTAATTCGACGTCTCGATGTTCAAGCCGCCAAAAGCTTTCCCGCAAATGGCCCCGGTGCTGTTGTTCTCGTGATGAAGGGACATCAGGTGCTGTTACGTCGCGCTTATGGTCGCGCTAACATTGAACTAGGCGTCATCATGAAGCCCGAGCATCGATTCCATGTCGCTTCCGTGGGAAAGCAATTTACAGCTGCTGCGATATTGCAATTACAGGAAGAAAGAAAGCTTAAAGTTGAAGACCCTATTCGCCAATATTTTCCAGACGCGCCGCTAAGCTGGGATGCAATCCAGATCAAGCATTTGTTGAGCCATACTTCGGGTATTCGTAATCTCTTCTTGAATGAGGCCTTTCGGCAGGGTGCATATCTTCCTCATACACCACAACAGCTTTTTGAGTTGGCGATTAAGGAACCGACAGTGGGGGCTGCGGGTCATCAATTTCACTACGCGACAGTCAATTACACCTTGCTCGCCATGATTATTGAGAAGGTGAGTGGACAAAAATATTCCGACTACATTGAGCAACATTTGCTGCGAGCCGCCGGCATGCAAGACACGATTTTTGATCAAACGCAGGGTCTAGTGAAGGGGGTAGTCAGCCCCTACCAAAATGGGCCAAGATTGGCTGAACGTTTTCATCCTAGTGTCGGTTTTGGAGGAGGTAGTTTTTATTCGACTGCAGATGATCTTGCGAAATGGACTTTCGCTTTGCATTCAGCCAAGCTAATTTCGTTGGAGAGCTTGAAATTGATGCAGACGCGTTTTGTGCTTGATACGGGTGCATCAATTCCTTATGGTTTTGGGCTGCGGCCGCATCGTTTGCGTCAACAGGTTTATCTGCAAAGTAATGGCGATATTCAAGGTTATCATACCGAGACCGCGTACCTTCCACAATCAGACATTTTCGTTGCTGTGTTGAGCAATGGCGAATCCTTGCCATTCGGATTACAACCACTGGCGAAGCACTTAGGTATGATTGTAAGTGATGGTGACTATAAGGAACCGAAGCCGGTTCATGTAGACGAATCTGTGTTGCAGGAATGGTCTGGAGTGTATGCAGCTGGGAATGATGCCTATCAGGTACGTTACAAGGATGGAAAGCTGTGGATTGCCTTACCAGGGGAAGGCAAATGGAATTCTCTGTCGCCAATAAGCACGACTGAATTTTTCTATGACAGCAACCCTGATTTTCGTCTGAGGTTTAGCCGCGATGCCGAAGGGCATCGACATTCTCAGTGGTTTGAATTTGAGGCACTCGATGATGAAACAGATCCGGTTTTGGATTGGCAAGGCCCGGTCACGAATTTGTAAACGTGTGACCTTAAGCGCGGAGGCGCGTGATCTTCTGTCGCGGGAGGGCAATCCCGCGCGACAGAAGATCAGCTAAGCCCTAGTGTTGGACGAGGCAGGACTAGTTTGCGCGACCACGGCCGCCGAGCAAGCTGCCTCCGGCAAGTGCTATTAAGCCTGAGATCCAGAACCATAGTGGCGGTGGCATCATTAAATTATTGGCGACACCAGCGAATACGAGCAGCGCGCCCAAGACCATTACCGCACCTGGCAATTGAGCCTCACTCCCGGCGATCTTACGGCAGAGCCAACACCCTGCGGCGCTACCCAAGAACCAACCGACGATGACCACTACCAAAGAGCCAATTGGTGCGCTCGCAAACAGTGCTCGCATCGTTTCCTTGTCCTTAATGCCTTCAGCTGCTTTCGCCAGGTCTGGGTAAAGCACTTTGCCATTGATCGTCTCGATCACCATCATGATGGCACTAGCAAGGACAAATCCGATGACGACAGCAGCGATGTTTTTGAGAACGGATTTCATGTTTAGCCTCCCTTATTTTTTTACTGGATGTGAGTCTAAGCCAAGCATGAATAGGTTTGGGATATTTTTAGTTGAGCGTAGTGATCAGGCTACATACTCGCAGCTTTATGACGATCAATCATGTTGTATCACCGTAATGCCATTGCTTGCATTTTGTGTGAGATTAATCTGGGCGGCTCTGACATGCCTCACCATGACGATCAAATTCCAACTCTTTCATCAGCTCATCAATAAACACCCGCGTTCGGGCTGGCATCAAGCGTCGTCCGGGAAACACGGCCCAGGCATTGAACTCCGGCGAATGCCATTGCGGCAGTACGCGAATCAGGCTGCCGTCTTGGATATGGCAACGAGCGAATTGCTCTGAGAGTAAGGCGATGCCGTGACCATCGAGCGCGAGCCGCCGCAACATTTCTGGCGAGTTGGCGGTGGCGATGCCAGGCGGTATGCCTTCCCATGTTTGCTCGCCATTCTTCAATCGCCATGGCGCCGCTTCGCCGCTGCGACCTAGTAGACGCAAGGTCATATGTTCCATCAGCGCCTCAGGCTCTTGTGGTTCGCTGTGGTTTTGAAGATAACTGGGAGCCGCATACAGCGCCGCAGAGAATACCGCAAGCAGACGCGCGGCGAGCGATGCATCATCGGGGAGGCTTCCCATGCGTATCGCCAAATCGAAATTCTCACCAATAATATCGACGCGACGCGGTGATAAATCCATTTCCAGAGTGATCGCTGGATACTTGCGCAGGAAGCGGCCGATCATGCTGGAGATCGTTTGATTGGCGAAGTCTGCTGGCATCGAAACCCGTAGCCGTCCGCTCGGTTCGGATTGTCGCAATTGAGTGAGAGCTAGTGTCGCTTCTACCTCTTCACTAACCTGCTGAGCATGCGCCAAGACATGGTTACCAAAATCGGTCACCACGAGTTTGCGAGTTGTACGCAGAAGCAAGCGCTCACCCAATTGATTTTCCAAGGTACTCAGTCGTCGCGATAGCGTGGACTTCGGCACATTGAGCCTTTGCGCAGCCTTACTGAAACTGCCTTCACTGACGACGCGGGCAAACAGTAATAGGTCATTGGGATCGAGTTGCATAAGGCTGGCTTCCTTCGAAATCGCGCGATGCGGGGTAATTCAATTGGTTCAAATTTGGAACAATCATATCCATTTTATGGTCTTCCGGATAGATATTGGAACATATAAAGTGTGCTTACTTTCTCAGCAGCGATCAAAAAAGCGGTTTCGCTGTTTACCTCAACAGAACACACTAAGGAGCAATATCATGAAAATCTTGCAAATTAATTCCAGCGCACGTGTAGCAGGTTCCCATTCCACAGCGATTGCCAACCAAGTGAGCGCACGCTTACTTGAACAACATCCCGAAGCGAGTTTGGCCTTGCGTGACTTGGCGGTGACTCCACAACCAACTTTGGACGAAGTGGCCCTGCAAGCGCTATTCACACCTGCCGACAAACGTACACCGGAGCAAGCGGCGCGGGTGGCTTTGGATGACGCCTTGATCGCAGAAGTGCAAGCAGCGGATGTGTTGGTAGTTGGTGCGCCGATGTACAACTTCGGTATTTCTGCCCAGTTGAAGAATTGGATTGATGCTATTTCACGCGCACAAGTGACTTTCCGTTATACCGCCAATGGTCCTGAAGGTCTGCTGAAAGGCAAGAAAGTGTATGTGGTGTTGACGCGTGGTGGTATGTACCGCAACACACCGAACGACACGCAAATGCCTTATTTGAAAGCTTTCTTTGGCTTCCTCGGCATGACGGATGTGGAGTTCATTTATGCAGAAGGTTTGGCGATGGGCCCCGATGCCGAAGTTAAAGCGCTACATGAAGCCCAAACACAAATCGAAGCAGTTTTGGTATAAGCACATCGACACTGGGGAGAACAAGATAAGCGCATTCAAAAAATATGGCACGGCGACTTTGATCGCTTTATCTGCATTGATTTTGTTGGCAGGCGGCGGCGCTAAATTGGCAGGTGTACCGGAAGTGCATATGAGCTTTGGCATCTTGGGTTTGCCATCGTGGTTTGCTTACTTTATAGGCGTCTGTGAAGTCGCAGGGGCAATTGGCCTCTTTATTCGACCATTGCGTGCGCTTGCTGCCGCTGGAATTAGCGGGATCATGCTGGGCGCGGTGTACTTCCATGTGATGCACACGCCACTGGCACAAGGCATTCCAGCGCTGTTCGTTTTGCTCTCAAGCGTCTATATCGCTCTGCAAAGCCGAGATCAATTGTTTAAAATGAAGTGAAATTACGGTCGCCCTTAATGTAAGCACAATGCAAGCTCAAGGCGACCTTAGAAAAGATAGGACATCATCATGAAAACAGCAGTGACAACCGAACACATCCAACAATCTCGCGCCGTCGAGCAATTGGTGGTGGGACAGGCTACCTCCGATGGTGCTGGCGTGAAGTTGACACGGGTCTTGACCCAGCCTTATCAATACCGACTCGATCCGTTTTTGATGCTCGATGCCTTTGGTAGTGATAATCCTGATGAGTACATCGCCGGTTTTCCTGACCATCCGCATCGTGGTTTTGAAACCATCACCTATATGCTTGAAGGACGCATGCGTCATCGCGATAGTGCCGGCAATGAAGGCTTGCTCGAAAACGGTGGTGTGCAATGGATGACCGCAGGGCGTGGCGTGATTCATTCTGAATTGCCAGAGCAAGAACAAGGTCGCATGGAAGGTTTTCAGTTGTGGTTGAATCTGGCCGCCAAAGACAAAATGTCACCAGCCTGGTATCGCGATTTTAAGAATCACGAAATTCCTGAAATCGAAACCGAACAAGGCGTGCTGGCACGCATTATTGCCGGTCAAAGCCATGGTGTGGCCGGTGCGATGAGCCGTGTGACGACAGAGCCGATTTATCTTGATGTACACATGCCAGCGGGGTCGCAGTTCAATCAAGCCATACCGGTGGACTTCAATGCCTTTATTTATGTGTATCGCGGCGAAGTCAGCATTGGCGAGCAACAAGTTCCTTTGCAGCGTATGGCGATTTTGAAGAAATGGCCTGGTGCAGATGGCGTGAAAATTAACGCCAGTGTCGATGCACGATTTATTTTGGTGGCCGGTCGCCCATTAGGCGAAACGATTGCGCAGTATGGTCCGTTTGTGATGAATTCGCAGGAGCAGATCTTTCAAGCGATTGATGATTTCCGTCGTGGGCGTTTGGTTGAAACCATATCGAGTAGTAACGGGCAGGGCGTTCTTGCGGTTAGTAGTTGAGTAAAGACCTCGTAGCGAATACAAAGTAAAACGGCTCTATGCAAACACATAGAGCCGTTTTCTTATGCGAAGCCGCTAGGCTTAATACGACGCTGCGCCGATCGCCGAGACTTCTTTGCCATCACTAATCCAGTGTTCATTATTGGCCGAGAAGTAGGTGATCATGACTTGCAATTGATGCTCACGCAATTTCTTATCAAATGAATGCGCCGCTTCAGGATCGCTGATGGAGATCGCCGTTAAACTTTCGCCTGGTAGGATTTTTTGGCCGACCAGCGGCAAGCTCTTCCAAATCAAATGATCATTCGGACCTAACACGGCTTCAAGAGCCGTCTTGGCATCGGCGACAGCATGACCATCAAGTAGGATTTCAATTTTCTTGATGATGCCATAACCGGTGCCACGATTGCGAATCACCCAACGGAAACCAGCTTCATCAATCTCAATCGACCATCCCAAAATCGGGAAACCCAAGCCTTGCCGTTGTGGTAGAGCGCGTTGGCGTTGAGGTAGTTCACGCTGCGAACGCAAATACAAGTAACCGGAAATGACGCCCGCGAGAATGATGCCGATGGAAATGATGAATGGCAGATTGCCTTTTGAAAGACCCGTCAGATAAGGATCGTAGAGCAGCAGCAAAATAAAGATCAAAATCGGCGGGACGATATTGAAAGCCAGCACCCAGAGGAAGTAGCGCTTAATAAAGTTCTGTACCTCGCAATACTTGGCAAACAACACGGCGATCAACACAGCGATCAAAAAGAAGACCGCTAAGGCAATTTGTAAATACCAGCGCTCGACGCAGGCAAAACGCGCAATTGCTGAGGGTAGTTTGTCTGCTTTGTTGGACTCGCGGAAGTTACGCAGAATACAGAGAGCGATTTGTTGTCCACGCACACAAGGCTCGGCCATATTCAAAGTCGGCTTGGCGATGTTTTCAAAGTCCGGTGCCCATAGCCCCATGCCACCGAAATTGTCACTGGCATACACCACGTCATCTTCGAGCTGTTGCCAGTTGCGATTGTCGAATTGCATCACAGGTATCACACTACGTAGGAATTCAGCACGGGCGTTGCCATGTAAGCCTTGCTCGTTTTCGATGTTGAGGCGTAGCTGCTTTTTGGAATCGTTGCTCGGTTCATTGAGCAGAACTAAAAAGTAAGTTTCGCTGACATCAGGATCGCCAGCACTGGCGCGACTCTTCATTTCGTTTTTCAAGCGAATCAAATTCGGCAGGGCGAAGGCACCAGTGCGTCCTTCACTATCGTCACTCAATACCGATTGGGTCATGACCACGTTGATGCCAAGCTTTTCCTTCCGCAAAGTCTTGTGCAGATTCATGAAGAATTCATTGAACAAGGTGGTTGAATCGATGTCGGTCGGATAGTTCTGGAAATAGAGCGTGATGCCATCGCCACGTGTGACTGGCGCAGCGGCGCCGAGGCTCAACACAGGACGCATCTTCGACGCTGTATCCGTCAAACGTGTATGCAAAAGATTCTTGATATTGCTGACGAGTTTGGAGAGGATGGCCTTCTTATTGTCGCGCGAATAGCGCTTCCAATCACCATTCCAATCATTCTTTTGGATCACCCAATCTACTTTCGAGTTGTACTGATGCGCTAAGCGAATAAATTGATTTTGTTCGGCCGAGCCATCTTTGATATCAAACGGTGCGGCACCAAGACGGAAATCACCGACGTTGTCGACGGTGAGGCCGAAGTAAGCAACGCGATTGAGCACATGGAAATTCATGGTCTGCGTGGCTTTTTGATTATTCCAATACGGATAGAAGGCGTAAGACACCCCAGCGAAATCATCAAGTGCACAGCCGCAATCGCCACCTTTCAAAGTGATTGGTGCGATCTCGTCGGGCATCGCTTTCTTCGCCATATTCTCAACCGGTAAGGCCAGATAACTGAGATAAATCTCTTCAATCAGACGACGGCTTTCTTGGAACGAGGCTTTGTCGCACTGGCTGACTTGCAAGCGCAGGCGTTTCAATTCTGAGAAAGTTTTGGCCGCATCAAAATCACGAGATACTCGGCCATCCGCACTCTGTGGTATCACATTGCTGAGATCTTTTGCCAGCAAATCAAATTCCTCGTCGGGCATACGCAGCCCAGCAACATAGAGATTGCTGGTCGGTGAATTCATTTTACAAGCGCCTATGCCCATGATCATTTTCGAAATGGCGGCACTACGTAACAAACTGACTTCCGGATAACTGACGTCCTTGATTTGCCCGAGTAAGCGCACCAGAACCGCAGGAATCCCAGTGTTTTGGATATTGCCCTTGAGCTGCGCTTTGATATTGCTGATCGATTGCTCAGTTAAATGAATATTGTCGAACACTCGCGACGCATCGGCCACAATCTCTCGTTCATCTTCGCTGAGATCCAAGCTAGCGCTGCTGATTTTCTCAGTGATGAAGTCGTCGAATAATTCCCTTGTCTTAAAGTATTGCGTTCCTTGCACGCGTAATTCGTCGATGATAGCCGCGGGGAATTCACTGGTGTCTTTCAGGCGCTTGAGCGCAGATTCGTCAACCAAGTAGCCATCGAAGTCCCCAGCGTAGCGTTCGATCAGTGGCCAGATCTGGCTGACGATATGTTCACGCCCCCCCATGGCTTTGCTGACGGCCACACGCAGTGCTTCGCTGGAATTGAATTCCTTATCTTTGAGGGTGGAGAGGATCTGTACGATTTGGTCCTTGCCTCCGAGGATATCTAAATCACCTTGTGTGAGTTTGAAATAATAAAAGGCACTTTCGTCGAAGTTTGAACGCGGTGCCATGCGCGGCGCCGTCTTACGTTGGCCACGGAAACGATTGACCAAATCGATCAATTCTTTGTCGTTACCTTCTCTGCGAACTCTGAAATCTTGCAGCTTTTGCTTTTCAGGCTGCATGAAATCCCAAGCTTCGAATTCTGGGCTCATCAAAATCGTGAGTTCATCTTTGTGTCCCGCAGCGAAGCGCGCAATGCGATCAACATTCTTCGCCAAACCGTCTGCGTAATCACCTTCGGCCTGTACTTTAAAACTGAAGGAAAAACGTTGTAACCACGAGAGCGTAATCGGGCCGACGATGCCGTCATTGAGTGGCTCACCCTTAAGGGCATAGTCGTGTTGCCAGTCAGGCAGCAGCTGGTAGATGCCGGCTAGCTGTTTCTGCATTTTCAGCACGGTCTCTTTGCTGAGATCCTTGAAGTGCTCTTGTTTGATATTGCGGTTGTAGCCAACGATATTGACCGTGCGACTTGACTTGTTGGCGGGGCTATCGGTCTTACTGATGCTGCTCGCAGTCGATGTCGCATTGGCGTTTTTCGACGGGCTAGTGTTTGTAGCTGAAGCGCTGGCGGCCGCCGTTCCAGTCACTGGTAGTTTTGCCTGCGCAGGTATGCCCAATTGCGATTTGACCTGGTTGGTCGTGCCTACGACGGATTTTTCTAATTGTTGGATCTTTGGACGCGGATCGAGCTTGGTTTGTGCCTGCTTGGCCGAGGCGCCGTTCGCCACTGTGCTGATCTCGATCTGTGCTGCCAAGCCCAGCATAGGCAGCGCCAAGGCGCACGCCGCCACCAGTAGGCTTGGTTGAAATCTGAGTTGAGAGTGTAGAGACTTATTCACAATGTTTTCCCGTCCTTCATCAATTCTCTGCCGATCCCGGCAAGCAAATCATCTTGTGTTATGAGGTCGCGCTGATTTTTAACGGCGCGGATTGCTGCGTAACGTGCTACGTTCAACAAGGCACCGCCAGCGAGTTCATAGCGTTCGGCGATGTCTCGGAAATTGACATCTTTATCGAGCTTTTGCGTATTCGCAAACAAACCACGCCACAGCCTTTCGCGTTGTGCTGCATCGGGCATGGCGAAATACACTTCACTCTGAAAGCGGCGCGCAAATGCGGCGTCGATATTCGCTTTCAGGTTGGTGGCTAAGATCACTACACCCGGAAAATCTTCGACACGTTGTAAGAGGTAAGAGATTTCCTGATTCGCGTGTCTATCATTCGAACTACTGGTTTGCGTACGCTTGCCGAACAGCGAATCGGCTTCGTCAAAAAATAAAATCCAATTCTTATTCTGTGCTTGATCAAATACGCCCGCGAGGTTCTTTTCAGTTTCACCTATGTATTTGGACACCACCATCGACAGATCAATGCGATACACGTCGAGCGCAAGTGCTTTACCAATTAAGCTTGCGGTCAAGGTCTTACCAGTGCCGGGTGGGCCATAAAACATTGCGCGATAGCCGGGTTTTAGCGACTTTTCTAAGCCCCAGTTCTGCAAGATTTGCTGAGGGCTCCGCAGCCAAGTGACGATATTATTGACTTCGTCCATGACCTCTTGATTAAGCACGAGGTCAGACCAATCCAATTTCGTTTGCATTAGTTTGGCCGGAAAGTTCGCACTGAAATCAGGCTTATGAACCTCGCCATCGGCCAATCTTTGTAAGAACTCGTGGCTCAATTGTAGTGCCGCGCCGAAAGCTGGTTCGCCATTTGATTGTAGATCAAGTTTAATCACACCGCGGCGTGTGAAGGCATGTTCTTCTTTGAAAAGACGGGCGACGGCAAAACGTTTGCCAAGATGGCTGCCTGCCAAGATGAAGGAAGCGGTTTCGCAGGTCGGTAAGAAGCCGCTATGCGTTTTGCCGCGCCAGCCACCGATCTCACTATAGGGACGACCGAGTGCTGAATTTTGAAGCGAAAAGAGATCCAAAACTTGGGGGCGTACGTGCGGCATCAGAGCCAACATAAGGACCACGCGTTCCGCGAATCCACAGCCAAGTTCCATGATTACTTCAGCGTAAGGGCCGTCATTGGCATTCAGAGTCGGTGCTGGACAAGCTTGTTCTAAATCGAGGTCTTGTTCGTTGTGTTGAAAATAGTACTCAAAGCGAGTCTCACACACCTTACTAAACCAGGTAATCTCTTGTTCCAACGCAGCGGTGTTGACGGTGATATTCATAGTCGTAAGTACTTAAGTATTCGCACGCCATTTGACGTGCAAAGGCGCTCTCATCCAAGGTAGGCGTATCATCGAAAAACTCCATGGCAGGCGATCAAGCAACATGTCAAAGGTCGAGCTTGGTATGCGTAGATGCCAGCTTTCTTCGTCGTAACTGAGTTGACCTTCACGCACCAAGAAGGTTTGGCGCAAACCAGCAATCGAGGTTTTTCCCAAAGCGCTCCAGTGGCTGATGACGCCATTGAGCATTTGCTCGACCACGGTTTTCTCATGTTCACTCAGGTCTATCCCTGCGACAATCGGTAACCCACCATGGATGCCGCACAAAAGTTTATTCAGAGAGAGTTGATATTCTGGCGTACTGGTTTCGCCGGTGACTACGTACTGCAAAAGGTGAACCGCGCGTTGCGCCGCGTCTTCATCAACGAAAGCATTGTTCTTGGTGAGTTCCAAAATCGAGAACAAACGTTGAATATAAGGTGCGATGATGACCATACCGGCATTGTGTACATTGCTTTCACCGTAAGGAATTTCTTCCTCTTCGCCGAGCAAACGGGCGCGTTTCTTGAGTTCTTGCGCGGCGCGTTTTCTTTGTTCTTGTTGCAGGCGTTCTTGTTCGAGGCGCAGAGCTTCTTGTTGTTTGAGTTCCGCCTTGAGCTGGGCTAATTGCTCAGCCACTCGTCTTGAAGCAGTTGAAGTTTGCTCTAGTCTGGCATCGGCTGGTGTATCGCTGGCGATAGTCCTTGAACCTTCGTTTCCTTGGCCGAACAGACCCAGCGCCACTATGTAGTCATCGAAATTTTCCGATTGCTGGACAAAGCCGAGTTGGTAGAACAACTTCCAAGTCTCTTTATTCCAAAAACGACCACTGGCATCGAGCAAGTCAGGGCGATATAAGGACGCCGCTGGCAGAAAGGCGCGCAGTTGACGTGCGATCTCGGCATGGTGGTTTTTGAAAAACTGTTCAAGCTCGACCGTATCGAGTAAATCACACCAGCGTTGAATGACGAAATCTGAACCTAAAGCATGTGCGAGGAGCTGACTGAGATCCTTATCGACTTCGGTAGTTGTACTTGATCGCGTCAGCAGACGGCGTATCGTGCTACGGGCCCATTGCGCTTCATTCTGGGTGTATGGACTCAGTGATTGCAATAGAACGACGAGCAGCGTCGGTGCTGTTTGGTCGAAACTGCTCGGTGCCCTCGCTGTTGGCGATTGCTCTGCGTCACGGTGTTGGTGCTGCGCTTCCGATAGTTGATCAAGAAGTTCGATATCGATTAATTTCGCGAGTGCATGGTCGATCTGCTTGAAGCCAAAACTGGCACGATGTAATGCATCGGGTGTGAGATTCCGAGTTTGCGCGCGCAGTTCTTGTGCTAGGCGCTTCCACAGCGAGGCCTGCTGAAAGACCAGGTGTGAGGACCACAGTTGCGCGCTAATGTCTTCTATCAGCTTTTCTTTGAGCTCCACCACATCGTCTTGCTGCAGATCTTTGGTGACGAGGGCTATGTTGGTGGCGTCAGCAAATTCTTGCAGCAGTGCGGCGGCTTCAACTTCATTATCAAGATGCGCGATGAGATCTTGATGTAACTCTTTGAGTGCCAGCAGTGACTGCGAGCTAAGCACTTTTCCATCTTGCTCGGATTTGCTGAAATCAGTATGGCTTGTGGAACTTATCTCAGATAGGTTTCCTGTTGCGGACTCAGTCTGATTCACTCTCGATTTCAACGAGGGCGATAAAGCTCGGCGACGGTCTTCATGCGCGAGGTATGCTGATAAAGCCTGAACCAAAGCGTCTTGCTTGTCGCGCTGCCCATCAAGCGCGGCATAGTAAGCTTGGGCGAGCAGTCGATATTCGATCTCGCTGTTGCGAGGCCAGATCGATGATGCTCGCAGCAGATGTTGCAGTTGCTTGACGCTGGTCTGCTTAACGAGATCTTGCTGGAAGCTAGCATGATATGCCGCATGCAATAAATGCGAACGCCATTCGACAAGACTGAGCCCGAGACCCCACAGTTTGTGTAAAGCCTCTGTCTGTCGCCACAAGGCATCAAATAACTGCGCTAAGCGTGGCGCATTAATAGCCAGCAATGCTTGAATCTTCTCGACGGGATTTTTCTTCAGTAATGCGTTTCTCTGGGCCGCTTGACGTAAATACTGATGTTGAGCGCGGACTAACTCGGCGCGATGGTAGTCGATCAGCGTGGGCCACACGGTATCGAGCTTGGCGAGATGGCCGCTTAACATCGCCTCCGCTAAAATTTGAGGCAGATGATCACGCCAACTGCGAGGTAAAGGTGAGGCATCGGAGTTCTTCGGCCTGAGACGCGCGGCATCGCTTTCTTCGGTTAAATTCGACGCAGAGGCTAAAAACAGTTGTTGTCCTAATTCTTGTAGGCGGACGTCTTCAGTTTGCGCAGCGCTTACTGCTGCGTCACTTGGTGCGTCAGAGGTGAAGCCGAGGAACTGCCGCCAGGCAGTTGGCGTTAGCCCGTGACCGAGTTTCGATAGGCTTTCTAGTTCGGCTTCAGGAATCGAAAATTCCTCGCTTAAGATCTGGCGCAAGTGACTTGCTAAGTGACCGGTCTGGCCATGAGTTGATGTCGAACCTAGCTTCATGGCCGCGGCGAGCAAGAACAGCAAGTGATGATCTTGTGCTTGCTCCAAGCTACGTCGCACTTGCGGGCGCCAACGTTGGAAGGCTTGTTTGTTTGCCTGTGAAGAAAGCGGAGAGTCTGAAGAACTTGGAACTAAGTTGTGCAATACGGCTTCACCGAGAAAGTGCGAGAGCCATGCGCGCAGAGCGGGCCGTCGTATCCACGTGTAAGTATTTAGATCCAAGGAGCTTTGTAGTTCGGCGCTGGCAGGTGTGGCAATGATGGACTGTAGTTGCGATAGCGCAGCTGGAAGGCAGTAAGCGCCGACTGTATTTAGGGCGGAAAATTCGTGGTCTACATCGTATGCAAAAGTTGTGTCTAGATCTTGAGTATCCGAGCCGGAGAAAAGAGGCTTGGTCTGCTCTCCATGGTTGGTCTCGACTTCAGGACAGTGTTGACGCGCTTGTTCCAATAAGACTTCGATATCGATTTCGCGTTGCGCCAATAAGTCGCGTAATACGGCCTTGAAAAAATAGGATTGCGCAGCAGCTGGACTTAATTGACTAGCGTAAAACTCAACGCAACGTAAGAAAGGGAGCGCCGCGTCTGCTTGACCTAAGGTTTGAAACCAGCGATTGAGTAAATTTTGGTAGTGCTTGACTGGCGCCAAACCCGTGTGTTGTCCGCTTGCTTGTATCAATGCGGTCAAGATACGTTCGCGTGGCACATTCGGATCTAGGCCTAGCAACTGCGTCAGCTCTCGCGCTGCCTTCAGTTCCACTGCGCTGTTTGCGGCCTTAAGCTGTTGGTCGACGCGGGTAAGGCTAGTGTCGTCGAATCGAATACTGTCGACCAAGTTGCGTAAGGCAGCAAAGTCTTGGAGTTCCATGGTTTGCCACAGTGCAGCTTGGTCATTCGCTGTTATGCCATTGATGCCGCTGCTCTTTGCATCAGCTTCGCCCAATTCTTGTTGAGCGCGCCACAGTAAGGCTTCGATGGCAAGATTCAGCTCAGCATGCTTTTCGGGCTCGGCGATGATGCGTTCAAGGAGTTTCTGCAATTCCTGCCCTATGTTCGACTTTCCATGCAGGGCTAGACGATACAAGTGCTGTAAACCGTCTTGCATTTCGATAGAGAAGGTTTGCAACAAACTTGATTGGTCTGATGTACCTGAAGCTAAAAGAGTTTGCCATAGCTTTTGTAAGACCAAGCGCGTACCGATCTCGCTTTGTTGCGTGAGAGATGCCGCGTGGCGCGCATGCAGCGCGCTGACGTCGCGCGCAAGTTCGAGTTCGCGCGTCAACAGTGGCAAGCTTTGCCTAGCCTCGTTTTGTAGGCTACTCGGTGGCATCGGCAAAGTGGACGAACTAGCTCGACTCTGCATCTCTGATTCTTGTTGAGGCAGAGATGCCTCGCCCTGAGTCAGCACGAGTTGTTCAAGTGCGAGTCGCCAATCGTTTGCTGAGCGATCACTGTGTCGAGCTAAATATTCGGTAAACAGATCGACGATAGCGGCGCGGGCTTGGCGTCGTTGATCGGACCCTTCGGCAAGTAAGCTGAGACTCTGCTCGAAGCGCTTGCTTGAGGTGAGCTTGGGATCGAGACCCAATAATCCTAAGCGCAATTCCTGAGTGAGTTGCCCTTGATGCCAGTGCCCAATGAAAGTGCTGCCGTAGGCTTTGTTTAGCAGGTCTTTTAGTGTGCCAAGCTGCTTGATGAATTCCTGAATTAAACTCTGATGTGGGGCGTGCAAAGCCATTACAAGATGATCTTGCACCTCGGGTTTGAGCCCAGTGAGCGCATCTTGGCGGCGCGGCAGATCCCACTTTTTATAGGCTTGGATCGCGGCTTGCGGATGCTTGAGAAAGTGCTCGAGCCAGGTCGGCTGCGCGTTGTGCTCTTCTAACAGCCAAGCGGTGCCGAGTCGTGGTTCTTCGGCCACGGTTGGCAATGGCTCGGATTCGGTTTCCTGAGACTCTTCGAATTTTGCTTGTAACAAGGCTTCTAACGCCGTCTGCCATGCGCTTTTGCCTTCGCTCTTCATCCATGCCCGAAGCGCAGCGGCCAGTGGGCTTTGACGAGGGTTACTTGCGTTGCTGGACAAGACCTGTTTCTTGCGCAGCGCGGTGAAGACATGTGTTAATAACAGCGCTTCGTTGCTGCTAGAACGAGAATCTGGGCCAGCCTCTCGTGCATTCAATTGCAACAGCACCAGTGCAACTTCATCGCTCAAATTTTGTGAACCGAGTGTATAGCGAATATTCATCGCAGCGCGGATCAAACGCCACAAGGTTTGTAATGATGATACGGCACCTGATGTGCTCATGGCGGCACTGCTACTATCGATCAAGGCCAGAACAAAGTTAGTCTGAGCGCCGCGGCTTTCATAACTCGCTTGCACCAAGCTTCTGAGCTGGGTCGTATCAAATTGGGTGAGCAATTTCTGCCATTGTGACTCACTCCAATATTTACCCAGTTGATGCAGATCGACAGGTGCAGTCGCACCATGCGTTGCTGAGCGTAAGCCATCCAGAATCTGTTGATAGCTCTGTGCTGCAGGTAGTGCCAGCAGTTTCTCCAGTTGTTTTGCTTGCGGCGTCGCATCGCTGAGCTCATGGTAGAAATTCGTTTCCAACATCTGCATCAGCGCGTCAGCACGCAGAGACTGTGGTGTCTGAGCAAGTGCAAAGGCTATGCTACTTGCATAGATGTTTTTACGTATTGCGTCGTCGGGAAGTGTTTGCAGTGCATCGAGCAGCCAGGCACACTCAGCTTGAAACAGATCGACCAAGTCACGCTTCGCATGTAGTGGCAATGCGTTCAGCCACAGTTGCCAGTGCTCAGTGTGCATGCGCTGCAGATGTTGGGGCGCATCGCGCAACAACTGCGACCAATAGCCTTCTAGCTTCGCGTAATCCGCTGTTGCTAACAGATGCAACAAATCTTCGAGCGCTGGCGAGGCGTATTTTCCCACTGCATTTGCCGGAGCCACATGGAGTTGGTTTGTCGCTTCATCAAGCAATGTTTGAGCAGTCTGATCCTTATGTACACTTGCTTCCATGTCTTCGAGCACACGCTGCATGTTTTGCTCTGCATCTGATCCAACTGTCGCCGCAGCCTGCAATTGCTCGCGATAGATCTGTACTTGGGTCGCAAGACTGCTGTCTTGGCTTTGGTAGAACAGCTGTGCTAACAGCATGCTGTCTTCTAGCGCTGTATTTTTCGCGAAAAGTTTTTGAGGCTCAGCTTGCCAGGCGCCATGCAGAATGAAGAGCCAGAGATTCTCGCAATAGCTAGGATTGAGACTATGTTGACTTAGTTCTAAGCTCAACCAGTCGAGCAATTGATTCCTCTCGGTATGTGACCAAGTGGCAAAGCGTTGATCGACGATTTGCATGAGATCGGCTGTATCAAATTGCCGAATTAGGCGCACCAATTGGCGTGGCTCTGAAAGTATTTCCTCGAGTAGCGCTGCATTATGATGTTGGATCAAACTGTCTTGCAGTAAGCGCTTGTGGGCATAGCGTGGGTTCTTGGCATAGGCCCAGTCGAGTCGCCCAGTGCGTAAGAATTCTTGTAAGGCGGCGGCTTGCAATGCTTGTTTCGAGCTTGAGGATTGCCCAGCGCCGATTTGAGTAGCATCTGCATCTTCGAATTCAGTAGCACCGTTGAGTTTGCTTCGTGCATTGTGCTGCGCCAGTTGTTCGGCCAAGGCGGCATGTAACTGTGCGCGTAGGCGTCGTCCCACTTCATGATCGGCAGCATCGGCCTCGACATCACCAAGATCGAGTTCTAATTTGCTGATGCGTTGATGGTGATGTGGGCCAAGACCTGCTTGTGCCGCCTCTTGCTCTATGACTTCAGCAATAATCGGTAATAGATGTTCGCGCACCCACTCTGTGTACTGACTATTATCACGCGACAGTGTCTCGCTCGAACCGTCGATGGCGAGATCAAACTGTAGAGCGTGGATGGCGTGCGTGGCATTCATCGATCAAATCCAATAACGATTGATTTGTTGATGCCGATTCTTCTTCAAGAATTCGATCACATCTTCGGCGCTACGATCGAGTTCGGTGCAATCACCTTGGTAGGCCTGTTCCGCGTACTCTTTCATCAGATTGAGCCAACGTTGATAGCGGGTTTCGAATTGGGCCAAGAAGGCGAAATCCAGCCAGTAAAATTCGGGTAGCAGATGCGCCGGCAGTTCCTCCGCAATCATTTTTTCTACCCACATACGTGCTTTAGGATCTTGGAAACGCGCCGTGTAAGCAGGCAAAATAACACTCACACGGTGGCAGTAGAAGTCGCGGTCGATGGCTCTCGGTGCGTTGGCCTGTCCAGTGTGAGCGCGTGGCCGCAGCAAAATATGTTCTAGCAGATGAGCGCCTTCCGCTTGCAAACAAAGCTGAGCGAGCCCTTCAGTTAAACAACGCAGGAAATCACTGATCTCTTTCATCGGTAAGAAGCAGATCGGCCAGGTTTCTTCTTCCTTTGTGATCAAGCACAGCCAACCGTGATGTTCGCTACTGCGGTGGATACGATAATTCTCCCAACGCACACCTTGTTGTAGCAAGGCGTCGCAGACCACGCCATGTGGTATGCGGAAGTCTTCAGCATAAACCTCGGATTGCGTGAGCGGCACTACTTCCAAACTATCAAAATGTAATTCGCGCGGGAAGTTGATTTGTTTCTGCAGACGTTCGTAGTAACGCTTGTTGCTGATGAGTTTGGTATCGCCCTGTAAATGGCTGACCAAAGATGGCGCTTGTTGTTCTTGGAAGCTGCCGAGCAAGATACGTAATTTGTGTTCCAATTTGGAACTGTGATGCGCTGCCCAAGGGCTGGGTAGGCTGCGTGCGGTGCCACGACCGCTACTGAGATCGCACAGATGCCGCAAGAGATGAATTTTGTTGAGTAAGATTTGGCGTCCAATGTTTTGATGATAGTAGACATCGAAGCGGCGTAATTCCGACTCTGGGTAGTGTTCACCGTACAAAGCTAACAAGCTATCGAGCACGCGATTGCGGCGCTCCGCGAAGGCGTCTTGAGCGGCAATGATGCGCTCTAACTCGGCTTGATTCGCATGCTTAGTGTAGAGCACGTCGATATTGGGAATCTGCTTTGCACTCAAGTACTGTGTGAAATAGCTGCGATCGAGCGTAGGATCAATCGAGTACAACTGCCTTAATTGTTGGAGCGAACTGAGATAATTCGCCATGATCTGCTCGAAAGGGTACAGATAGGCTTTCAGTTGGCGCGCTTTAGCATGTACTGCATCGGGTTCCGATTGCGGAACGCCGAAATGATTGATGCCATAGATCGCGGGCAGATGTTCTCCAAGCGAAAAGTACTCCGCGAATTGACGCGCTTCGCCATGTGGTAAGGGGATCAAGTGCTGCAACTGACTACGGTTGCGCCGGAAGGCTTCATGCTCAAATTCGTGCTTGCGCAAATACAACGCGATTTGTTCACCGAAAGCATGGATCTCGCGCTGTGTGCGTACGCTCAAGACTTGTTCGATATCTTCCGCGACTTGTGGTTCTAGCGTCGCATTTTTGCTGTAATGCAGTCGCAGAGCCAGAATCTTTTCCGGCGTATTGATGAAATGAAGTACGGGGCAGTGCGCATCATGATGATCAAACTGTAGGTGCTCGTGGGTCACACCTTGCTCATCGATCAGCGCTAAATGATTTACTCTGAGTACACCGGGCACATGACGAATCAAAGTGATCAATTTGATGACGTCGATATCATAGCTCTCTTGCAGAAAACTGGTCTCATCGATATAGCCGCGTTCAGTCAAGGGGCCAGTCAGAATCTCATCCCAAGTCTTCCCTTCGCGTAGTGCTTCTTCAAAGCGTGTGATTTGGCTGCCCGAAGTAATTAATTTGGCACAACGGAATACGATGTCGGCGTAGATTTCAGCGCGGCTGCGGCTATCATCGATCTCAATATCGCCAGCAAGACTAAAGGCCTGGGGCTCGACAATATGAATGTCGTCGATATCACGTCCGAGGCCGCGATGGCGAGACAGGAGTTGGACGGCGTCGTAACGCAGTTTCTTGTGCGAAGCCTCTTGCGCTTCATAGCTATCGCGGAATAAGGAGGCATGGGGTTTGATGAAGACACTCATCAAACCTCGCATACTATGGGCCTCCGTGTGACTGTGAACCCATACGTCTTCAATCTCGGGGAGTTGATCGTATAGCAGTTTGCAGAAATCGAGGTCGGTGACTGGGTGGTTGGGAAAGATTTCTGCTGGCGGATAAAGCGCTTGTTCTTGAAAATGAATTCGACCATCCTCAGCCGTGAGGAAATCTGCCACCGGAAAATCGGTGCGGTAGACCAAATCAGTCAAGCCGTAGCACAGTAACTCGAGCAAGGTGACGCCCGGATCATGCAGATTGTAATCGGTCCAACGTCCGCTCGAGAGCTGTTGTAAGAGCTCAATGCCACGCCGCCGCAGACCCTCGAAGTCGAGGCCATCGGCATCCGGTTGCAGGCGTTTGATGTGATCAGGAACGGCCACTATGCGTCACCTCGTGTTGAGCGGCTGATATTCGCCAGTTGCTGATGCAGCTGTGCCAGCAGTTGATGCACGCGGTTGTAGGGCAGGTCGCCGAGTGCTTCGATAACCAAGCGTAATTGTGCGGCACTGAGTTCGAAATGGATGATGTTGTCAGCCCCGGTTTCGGTGTCAGATGGCAATTGCATCGCAGCCTGCTGGTTGAGCATCCCTATCAACTCAAATACGAGTTTGAAAGGCCGCTCAGCAAGGGCCTCAAGAATGAGATTACCTTGCTGTAAATTGAGCTGTAATGAAATCAGAGCGCTACTCATATTGGTGGATTCGACTCACAGATTATTTTTGTTTGATCACTTTGCCTTTGGCATCGTACTGCGGGACCGGTTGACGTAGCGGCTCATGATCGCTTTCTAGCATCAAGGTATCGAGCCACAGTTGGGTCATGTGATATTTGATCCAAACGTTTTCACCGTAGCTACAACCAACCCGCATTTGCAGACGGAAATCGAATGGCTTGTCTTCGTCGTCAGCGATCCATCGTAGTTCAATGCGGCTACATTTATTGCCAAAGTAGGTTTGACGATAGTCAATCGTGCCATTGCTATTGAAGGCACTCATGGCGATCGCGTGGGTTAGGGCATAGCGACCTTCACTGTCTTTGGCGCCAACTCCGGCCATCACTTCCCACGCTTGGCAACCGGTCATATTTTCTGTGATGTCATACCAATTGCCATCGGCCGGCACCGCCATCTCACCGGCGCGGCCAACCCGCGCATAGGAGGCGATGCATCCAGCGACATCGAGTTCGTGTTGCGGTGATGCTTGGCGAATACCGATGCCACTGCGATGGATGCCGTCAGCGCCGGTTACACTCGAAAGCGTCAGCAAAGCCTGATTGCGAGTGTCGAGTACACTTAAATTGTCATTGGCCTTGTCGAGTCCGAACGACCATAAGGCGCTACCGATATTGATGTCCTTGTAGAAGCTCATCAATTTACCATCGCGTAATTGTGCAACTTTGAAGCCGGCTTCAGGTGTCTTGTCGAAACCCTCGTCCAGCATATTCAGCATGGATTCGATTAAGTCAGCAAAGTCTTCCTCAGTCGGCATTTTGCCGTGTTGGAATTGCTCTTGCAGCATGTGTCGGGTGCGTCGGGTCATGTTGGTTTCCTTGCCGGAATAATGAAAGTAGAGCCTACTTTCAATTCGTTAATGCCAAGTGCTTTTGGATTTTTTTGTTCAAACTGGTCGCTAATCACGATCCAATGTTCGGTCAATGGAACGGCGATACTCCATGGATAGCTGGGGTTCAAATCTTTCTCATGGCGCGGTAGTTTGGCGTTGTCTTTGAGATTGAAACGCAGGTCACTCAAATCACCAAGTGGCGAAATCTGTAGCATAGACACGCCAGTCACCTCATCGACATAATCGAGATCGTGTAAGAAAGAAATGACGTTGTGCTGTTGGATATGCCAGCCAAAGTGTTGATGCAGTCCATTCTCGTTCCATGGCGAGAGATATTCGCAAATCGCTTTGTTGATTTGTTCGATGTAACGCCCACTCATCTGGCTCTGCGCACTGAGTTTCGCCCCAAGTTGACGTGCATGCGGTGTGGCATTTTTTAGTTTCACCGTGCAACGAATTTGTATTTCTTCGTACACCGGATTTTCCACGCTGATTTGCACATCGGCTGGCGCAAACACGCGAATGAAATCGTGAATCTCTTGAATCAAGTGGCCGCTCAAAGTCGGGCGTTGATTACCGTGGCCACCTTGGTTGAGATGCGGAATCGGCACGATCAACAGATGCCCAGGGCGAATTCGATGATGCGGATTCTGCGCCGAAGTCAAATGGGGGAAGCATTTCACCTTATACACTTGTGGGAAGCGTTCTAAGATCAGGGACTCATAGTCATTGGTGGTCAAAGCACGCTGCTTATGACGTAGTCGTTCACTGGCGCGAGTGCGGAATTGTTCGCGTGTCTCTGCTGCTTTGCCGTTAAAACTACTGCGTACTTGCAATACACCATTGAGACCAGGAATCGGGCTCTTACTATTTTGAATCCGAAGTGCAGGTAAGACGGGTGTCGATTTTTGTCCTTGTTCGGCCGCCCACGTTACCTTGATCGCTTGTGCGAAGACCCCATACAAGCTACAGAACCGTTCTATGCCTTGGTCAGCCGTGACGCCGAGCCAGAACTGATCGGACGGCATCACCGTATGATCTTTATTCATGTCCTCCGGCAGTTGCAATTGCACGATGCCTGAAGTCATAAATCCATGGGTTGAATCTTCGAGGATGTGCGCCTGTTGAAAACGACGCCAACGATTCGATGACAAATACCACCACTGCAAACCGGTATGTGTGCCGCGAGGCATAGGCAGGGAATCTTCGCGCAGATAGAAATACAGGCTGAGTCGGCCTTGCAAGCGCTCGGCGTCCAATCCTATCATCAAATTACCGGCCGCTGGGTAGTGCGGCACCAGCGGTATCATTTTACTCTCATTGACCCGCATGACCTTGCTACCCATAGGGTGTAAATGCAAGAAGACTTCTTGATGTTGACTGGCGAGCTCGGACTGGCTTTGATCGAAATTAATCGTCGAATACGCTTTGTAGTTGAAAACGATGCGGCTAATTTGCGGTGTGTAAGGTGGATTCGGTTGCGCCGTCATCAAACCAACTTTTCTCTTTTGCGCGTTTTGTGTCAGCACCCGCGTCAATAATTGCGGATATTCCTGATGGCCAAACGCGCCCGCCGGTTCATCGAGGCTCAGCTTGAACATGCCATTCATGGTGCTCGAATTGTAGATGAAACGTGCGCCATCTTTCGGTAAGAGAGTAGGGTGAGTCGGCTTGTACAGCGACATCAATGGCGTAAAGGCGATGCGATTCTCGCTGCGCACCTGAACGCTAGGGCTGCCATCTTCTTTGGTTTCGAAATCGAACAATGGGCTGGCGTTGTTGGACTTACTCCACTTACCATCGACTAAGACCGAAAGTTTGACTTTGACAGCGTCGGCTTTAAGCGGCTCCTGATAACCTCGATAATATTCCGCGAAACCACCGAGATTGCTTGGTAAGCCAGCCCATTCAATATCAACAGAGGCGTCGCGCAACTGTTTGCCAAGTACTTCTTCGCAACCTACGATGAGATAAGAGCTGAGATCGGGAAGCGGGCCAAACGGCGAGAACGGCGCTAAGGCGCTGAGCTGGCCGATTTGATTGTGTAAGACCAATTGGCGACAGGCTTTGACCTCGACTTCCAGTTCGATCTCTTCAAGCAGCCAATGCGTCAACACATCATACGGATAGGCATACTCATTGCGCGTCATTTCAAACTGCAAGATCGGTGCCTTGGTTTGGAATTCTTCGCCGTGTACTTTGCTGTCATAAGGTGTGATTGCAGGCGTGGCTGACGGTAGATGAAGGTAGAGCGCGAGACAGTTTTCAGGAAGATCTGGATTGAGACCGCTGTATTCTGGGCGATATTCAGGAATCGCAAACCATCCGGTTTCGGTGGTAATCGAAACGCGGAACATGCTGCGCATCAGCTTAATAAACACATCGCTCAAGCGCAAACTTGATGCATGCTCAGTATGGTGCGGATACTTTTTACTTAATTGCTCGGCCAACTCACGCAAACTACTTTCTATGCTGTAGCGAGCGTTGTGACGCAACTTGAGCAAGAGACGAATATGGCGTTCACCTTCTTGCATCAACAAAGTATGGCTAGCCACCGCAAAACCAAAGCGTGCGGCGTTCACGCCAGCGATATGTTCGCCAGGTTTGGGTGCCCCCATCAATGGCAAAGGCGGAAGTTTTTCGTGTGCACCTGGTTCGGCTTTGTCGTCCAGTGTTTCGATCGGATGATAGTAACTAGCCTGGGTACGTAACAGACGGCGTTCTCTACCATGGCGTTCAAAGTAGATCGTGTGCAAGGAACTGACGCGAGCGGTATTCAGAATGCTGCTCTCATCGGCGGTGTACACGATGTCTTTCAGATGTTCGTCTTGGCCGGCGATGAATTCCGTGCCTTTGGCGATCGCGACTTGTGGCACCGAAGGACTGACCTGCATCACCAAATAGGCGCTGTCCGCATGAGGTGCTGCCTGCTTAAGGCCGAGCACCTCGTGATAATAAAAATCGATATGTTTATCGGCGAAACGGTTCAGGCGTTTTTGCAGCAATTGATACTGCTGTGCGAAGCCGAGCAGTAGACTGATCGCTGGATCATGTTGCCCACTTTTCAGCGATTCGGGCAACAGTTGGCGCACACCTTTTTGTAGCATGCGTAAAGCCTGATTGAGGGTGTGAAAGTTGTGCCGCATTTCATTGCGACTGACACTTTTCGCCTCACCATGCAGTTGATTATTCGCGCTACCTGTTTGGTTTTGGCTAACCTGTGGCAAGGGCCATTCGACGACAGCTTTAAACTGCTCGGTAAATAGCTTGACAGTATAACTCTGCAATAACCTCGGAGTTGCCTCACACAGGGTTTGAACTTCCCACTTCAGGCCACGCAGGACCCCTTCGAGTAGGCTACGCAGTTCGCGCGAAGCCCGCCCCTGTTGTACTTGCAGTGCGGCATACCATTGATCGAACAGGCGCAATAGCATCAAGGGCGAATTCAGTTGCTCGCGATGGGATAAGTCGATTTTGCGGACGATATCATCGCGGAACCAATCGCGATATTGCGGTTGCCTTAGCAAACGCTGTTCGAATTGTTCGGCTAACTCATTCGCTTGCAATGCCAAGATACTGGCCATCAAGATGCTTTCATCGGCGCTAAAGAAGGGATGCCAAGTACCATCAGTGCTGAGATCAAGCTGATAGAAATGTACCAGTCGCGCGTATTCGGTGGCGAGAAACAGCAGTTGTTCGAAACTCAGTTGATCGAGCTGAAAGTAGTCACCGCGCAGCTCCGCTTTGAGGCGCTGCGATTGGGCTAATCCGTCACGTATCATCCATTGTGACTTCATAAATCTCCGTCGGCTTTAGATCTGAACATCGGTGCCCTCGTGCAAATAGAATGGCGAGAAGATGTTGTGCCGCGTATTGGCCTCGACCACGGTATAGCTAACCACGCAATCTGAGCGGCCTTAGGAGGCTTGGCTCCTGGCGGCGCCAATGGCATGCCGCTTGT
>CAYWNE010000006.1:0-68006 GCA_964459555.1 uncultured Burkholderiaceae bacterium
TGCAGCTGCTTTACGGCTTGGCAATTTCTCTTTAATACGAGCAGATTTACCAGAACGATCACGTAAGTAGTACAACTTAGCGCGACGTACGTCACCGCGACGTTTAACTTCGATCGAAGCGATCAATGGAGAATACAATTGGAATGTACGCTCAACACCTTCACCGGAGGAGATCTTACGAACGATAAAGTTCGAATTCAAACCACGGTTACGACGGGAGATGACAACGCCTTCGTACGCCTGAGCACGCTTACGTGTGCCTTCAACAACGTTAACGTTAACAACCACTGTATCGCCTGGCGCGAAGTCAGGGATATTCTTACCTAAGCGAGCAATTTCTTCTTGCTCTAATTTTTGGATCAAATCCATTTTTATCACTCCTAAAACCATCTTGCTGACGCCATTTGCTCAGTAGAGGATGGGGTTAAACATGTGAATGCCATCTGCGTAACCGCAGCGCACTTCACTCTTACACACACGCTTTCAAAACGTGCGCTTCTTGCTCAAACACCGCATGGATCTTCGACGACCAATGCCATGTCTTTACAAAGCTTGGCAATGACTTAGCTGCTTAAACTAGCCAAAAACTGTTCATCTGCCTTCGAAAGCAAGCCTTGCTGCCGTGCTTGCTCGATCAAATCTGGACGCTTGCGCCAACTCGCTAACAAAGATTGTTGACGACGCCACTTTTCAATTTCAGCGTGATTACCACCCATCAAAACAGGAGGTACGCTTTGTCCTTCAAAATGCTCTGGACGGGTGTAATGTGGACAGTCCAATAAACCATTCACAAAACTATCTTCGACCGCCGACGCCTGATCATGCAAAACTCCGGGCAATTGCCGAATCACCGCATCCATCAACGCCATCGCTGGCAACTCGCCACCCGACAATACGAAATCGCCGAGACTAATTTCTTCGTCGACTTCGGCATCGAGCAATCGTTGATCAACCGCTTCGTAGCGCCCGCACAGTAAAATTACGCCAGTCAGTTCCGACAGCTCCATCACCTTACGATGCTTTAAAGCTTGACCTTGCGGGGACAAATAAATCACCTTAGGACGCGCCAATCCGGCATCTAATTGTGCTTGCCGCGCGGCCTGAATTGCTAACTGTAGTGGGCCTGGCATCATCACCATTCCGGGACCACCGCCATACGGCCTATCATCCACTGTACGATGACGATCGGTGGTGAAATCACGTGGATTCCAGAACCGCAGCGCACATTTATTCTGCTCGAACGCACGGCGCGTGATACCAGATTCAGAAATCGCTGCGAACATCTCAGGAAACAAGCTAATTACATCAAATTGCATGCTTCCCTACCTTCGTCATCAATTTCCGAAATCAATCTAAAAATCACTGCCCCAGTCGACCACAATACGCTTGCTTTGTTGATCGACTTCTTTGACGAAGTGATCAACGAAAGGAATTAATCGTTCGTGCTTGATCAAATCATCTTCAGCGATCTCAGGTGCAGCAACGCGCAAAATCGCTTGTGCGCCATTATCCATCATGGCGCGCACCACGCCGAGCTGCTCGCCCTGCAGATTTTCAACTTGCAAACCAATCAGATCGATCCAGTAAAATTCGCCATCAGGCAAGGCTGGGAATAGAGCCTTAGAAATCTTCACCACCGAACCCTTGAGAGCTTCAGCAGCGGTTCTATCTTCTACACCAGCCAAACGAGCGACAACGTCTTCGCCTTGTATCTTAGAACTTAAACGCTTTACTTCTTGCATCCCTTTACCGGCTGGCAGTTCCAACCAATACAATGGGGCATCTTGTAAAGCATCGGCATTGGTCGAGTAAGGACGAATTTTCACCCACCCTTGAAGACCAAATGCCCCTGAGATATGGCCAACTAAGACCAAATCATCAGGAGCAGAATGTAATGCAGTCACGCTCAATACAACAACAATTCTGAATCAGCGATTCAGAAATTAAGCTGCTTTATTTGCGACAGCAACCAAACGTGCAACAGCTGGCGACAATTGTGCGCCTACGCCTTGCCAGTAAGCCAAACGGTCTGCAGCGATGCGAACTTCTTCAGCATTGCCAGAAGCGATTGGGTTGTAGAAACCGATACGCTCGATGAAACGACCGTCACGACGATTACGTGAGTCAGTTGCAACGATATTGTAGAAAGGGCGCTTCTTAGCACCACCACGAGATAAACGAATAACGACCATAATATTTCCAAAAAATTGTCAAAGGACGGAAAAAGCCGCAAATTATAACGTGCAAAACAGGGTTTTTGCAAGGTTTTTAGGCGATTCTTATTTGAATCACAATGGCAAAGCAACGATGCTCGACTCGAGCGTATCACAAACACAGTGGGCGCCCGCAGAGCGTGGATTGAGCTACCCCACCGAACTTTTGATAACCTAACAATCCTCCTTATAGTTGAGTTCAAAGTTCTCAATTGTCAGGCTCAAGGAACGATGACAATTTTCCACTCGACAATTACCCCGAGCAGGCGCACAAAATCCGCTAAAATCTAAGCTTTCGTGCAAGTAACCAAAATTGCAAGCTCACCCCCATTAGATTCTATGACGATCCAACACAAGAATAAAACACTCACCGCATTCCTTAGTTTCAGTTTGGGCAGCGTCGGAGCACATCGCTTTTATCTTTATGGCAAAAATGATGCTATTGCATGGCTGCATTTCGTCAGCCCTCCGCTTTCCATTTTGCTATCAAGACTATATTTCAATCTCAACGAATTCGTGACCTACTCACCTTGGCTCCTATCTTTATTGGCCGCGCTTTTGAGCACCCTGATTCTGGGTCTGAAATCAGATGAAAAGTGGGACGCCCAATTCAATCCGGCCTCAGAAAAGAAAAGCGACTCGAGCTGGTTACTTGCACTCGTTCTCGTTTTCGACGTCGGCGCTGGGGCGATTGTTCTGATCGGCATGATGGCGCGTGCTTTTGATTTGCTTTATACGGGTGGTGCATACGGCTAGTCATGCGTGATCGGCGCAAGACTGCGCAAAGAAGCGTATAGATACTCTCTTAACCGCAAAGCGACGGGTTCTTTAAATCCTCATGCCCCATTTCCTCAGACTTCACTTGCGGCTGCTCCCAATATGTGCCTTAGCCTGCGTTTGTGGAGTCTATATCGTAGTGGTATTCGGCACACTACTTACTTTATTTTCGCCAACCATTTCCATCAAACATTTTGCAGAAAACATTGCGCTTGCTGCCTACATCGGCATGTTTGCAATGTTCATCGGCATAGGCCCCTGCGTACTATATGGGGGCATTGCTTATACCACTTTGCTCTGGCAAAGATCAGCAAACTACATCAGCGCATTCTGCATTGGAATTCTTCCAGGCATCTGTCTCGCGATGATTAATCTGGACTGGGGTGTCATGTTCGCCGTGTTTGGGGTTCCAGTCGCACTCTGCACACACTTTCTTGCCTTTCGCTCGGCCAGACTTGCGACTACATTGATGGACCTAGGCTTAATCTCTGATGAAACCGATGCACTAGCCGTCACAACATGAGCGATCTCAGAAGCGCGCCGTCTTAAACCTTCCCAATTCATGCCCACCTCAGCCTTCAAACTATTCGCAATAAGTAGCTTCATCTCGACCTGCACAAGCATCATCGCGACATCACCATCGACAAATCGCGCACTGTTTTTGTGATCTAGGATCAAGCGGTGTTTCAAGTCAAACTGTGCGCATGATGTCACCAATGTGGTATTAGTGGCTTTAATCACAGCGAGAGAAAGCTGAAGCGATGCCCGTGAGCCCAGAACCCGAGCTGAAAATCTACAATACAAAGACAGGGGCTAAGGCAATGTCCGTCTGCCAGCCCACCCAAATGGTCTATAGTGGATCAAGTTCATTTGCTAAGACCTAAGTCCTACCGAGCACATTCTGGCTTACTTTGTTGCAGCTCCTGCTGCAGAAATTCTTCGATATACGAGAAGTGCTTCAAAGGTGCGCTGTGATTGCCATCGATAGCAATGTGCTTTACTGGAAATGTAAAATTTTTTCTCTTCAAACGATTCACCATCATCTCAGACATTTCGGTAGACGGCCACATCTCATCTTTTTGCGCCGATAGAAACATGACAGGTCCATTGATGCTCTCGACTGCGATAGCAGCCTTTTCCATCGCTATACGATCTTCCATCATGGCGCTGAAGGCCGCCCGCAAATCACGTCGCAATAGTGCTGGGTAACTCGCTTCATTCACCGGCACAAAGGGAAACAATTTTCCATGATGGCTCCAGCCGGGCGTATCCATACTCATCGTCAGCGCGGGAAAGATGGAGCTTCCTGCAACAATACCAATCACAGCATCGTATTCTTTGTATTGACTCCCCAAAAGCAATGCCAACTCACCGCCACGGGAACCTCCCATGACGATGATGCACTCTGCATTCACGCCCGGGGTTTGGGCGGCCTGCATCACCGCTGCATGAATACCCTCAAGCGCAATCCGATCAAGTTTAGCAGGGCTATCTTTGGTACCAAAATACCCCAAGGCTAGCACAGCAAAACCTTGTTCGATAAAGCGATCTCTTTGGACTTTCCAATAATTGCTCGCCCAGGGATTGCCGCCTTCTGAGCCACCTAAACCAACGATCAAAGCTTGCTTCTTGCCCGCACCTAGGAACAATTGTTGGCTTACTTGAGAATGGCGCTCTGGGAACGCACTGGCACTTGTTTCCGCCTTGTAGGTATTGTCATACAAAGCGCCCGTCTTGCTTTGCGACGAATCTGACATACAGCAAAAGGCGCCGAAAACTAATACGCAAGCAATTTTGATAGCCTTCATTTCTTATCCCTTCCCATACGCTTATCAAGTTGACGCTTTTCCCAACTGGCGCCGAAAAAAGCTTTGGTATCAAACAAATCGATCGCTTGGTAGGCAAGCCAAAATCCCCAACCGACAGCGAGACCTAGACCATTACGTATTTCACCGTTATGGACATACGAAGCAAAACAAACCAACGGCACGACGATTAGATAAACTGCCAATTCGACAATAAATCGCCGAATGGCTCGGATATTTTCAAGCTCTTTTTTTTCATCCTCGCTCAATTCCGTCTCAACGATTTCCTCAAGCAAGCCCAACTCTGAAACTTGCACTTGAAACACCGCAGCCAAACACTTAGCTGTTTCGGCAGTCGCTGCTTGCCCTTTTTCGATACGTTGGATCGTGCGTTGGCTAAGTCCACTAAATTCAGCCAATTCAGCTTGCGTCCACCCTTTCGCCATACGTAAATCTTTGATCGACATACTTAATCCTTACATAACAAACTGATCCTCAGTGTACGAGAAAAACCAGCGCTTTCATACGAAATGGGACGTCAGCAAAGCGACACGCATGTGACTTCTGGCGCAAGAAGAAGCAGGAAATGATACCTCGACGTAGAAATCATCACCCAACTGCACTTTTCAGCACAATGAGAAATATGTGTCTATGCAGTTAACTTTTTTATACTCCAAATAAAAAATGGCATCCGCCAAGACCATCACTTCCAAGAAGTTCTCTAAAAACTGCTTTGTGACCAAACTGAACGCAGAATATTCGAAGTCACATTAAGAGCAATAAATTCGCCCTATAATAGCTTTTTGTCAACTCACTCAATAAACATGACATCGCCGCTTGCCATCATCTTTACCGCCAAGGGTCGTGACAGTCTGAACGAAGCGCAGCGACAACTGATCGAGTCATGCGCTGAAGTTGAATATGTCACTGCCCTACAAACCCTCAGCGAGGATGAGATTATCGAGAGATGCAAGAAGGCCCACTACATCGGTCTCACTCGACGCACCACCAAAAATTTTCACGCAGGCCTGATCGCAGCCCTACCACAATTGCGCGGTGTCTCAATTTATGCGACGGGGACAGAATGGATCGATGAAGCGGCCCTAAATCGACACCATATCGCATGGCGTTTTTTACCTGACTACAGCCAAGAGTCGGTCGCCGAACACACATTGGGAATGATGCTCACACTGTCGCGCCGCCTACACTTGAGCGACAGAATTGCCCGCGGTGAACTACCGCGCAGTATTTCTTTGCGTGGTTGGGAAATACGCGGGAAAACAATAGGCATCATCGGAATGGGGCGCATAGGACAACGTATCGCGGAACTTCTACAAAGCTTCAGAGTGAAGCTGATTGCTTTTGACCTTGTGCCTGAGAAAATCGATTCTGAACTTGCGGTTGTCGCAGCATCGCAAGCACATCTTTTGGCGGCGTCCGATATCGTTATTCTCTGTGCCAGTATGAATCGTGACTCCCCCACTATCATTGGCCGGGAACAACTCGCTTTGATGCAAAAGCACGCCGTTTTACTTAACCCTGGTCGAGCCGAGCTGGTATCAAATCAAGACCTGCTTGCGGCACTCAAAAACAAAACAATTGCGGGCTATGCTGTTGACGATTGTGTGTTTTCGCAAGAACATCTGGCGCAAATCGAGCATGGACGCATACTACAGACAGGGCACACGGCATGGTATGCCGACGAAGCCATGGCACGAGGTACTGAACTGTGGATCAAGCAACTAGTGGAGCTAATTCAAAATGACTGATATCCAACGACGCATCGATACCATAGAAAAGTATCTCATTGCATTAAGCATCGCCCTACCATTCCTTTTGGTGATCGTTTTCATCGTCTGTAGGTGGCCGGAATACTGGAAATGGATCGCAAGTGAAGACACACCCATGACATCGCTCGAAGTCACGGTAATGTACACCACAGCGCTTGTATGCTGGGGCGGTGGTGCCCAAGCTTATCTGAAATTGGATCAAGCACGAAGCAAGAAATGGATCGCCTTGGGCTTTGGCTTTTTGTGGCTAGCCATGGACGACCGTTTCGCGATTCATGAAAGAATTCGAGATCATATTTTGATTCCGCATCACATCTCCATTCCTTTCCTCCCGATTGGTCCAGGCGACTTCATTCTCTTGATTTACATGATGGCGGGTTTAGCCTTGCTGCCGTGGTTCCTAGCGATCTTCAAATCGTACAAACGCGCCAGCTTCCGCTTTATCTGCGGTGTGGTGGTCGCCGGTTTCGCCGTACTACTCGACGCCTATGATTGGCATAGCGCCAGTTTAGACGCGCAACGTTTCGAACAAACGATTGAGGAAATTTTTGAATTGATCGCCCAGGTTCTTTTCTTGCAATCGTGCCTGATGGTGGTGATGGCCGAACTCAGAGCACCATACCAAACCGAGAAATGAAACGTAGTATAGATACTTTATAGATACTTGGCAGACTAAATCACCTTTCTACCTCGACCAAGGTTTACAAGTCTTATCCATTCACCTAAAGTAAAGTGAATCAATCATCGAGACGCCAATATGTTGCTACGATCACGAGACCAACTGATACTTGCCATCGACAATGTGCGGCCTAGGCTTGGGACCATTTTGCTCGTGAGTTTGATTTTATGCTTCGTATTCATCGGGGGATTGCAGCAACGCAGTGCAAGAGAAGCGAGCGCAGCTACTTTATCGATTGGTCTATCCACCAGCCATTTGGCAGAAACCTCGACCACATTAGCCCAGGATGGCAACGAAATTAGCCTGCAGATCGATTTCGACAACCAACTATTTTGGAATGGTCAGTCCATTACACTTAGAGAATTTCGACAGCGTGTGAACCGCATTTCACTGTATGCTCCCGAGGCTGTGGTCAACGTGAAAGCTCATCGACTCGCTTCCTTTAACGAGGTCTTCGAGACATTGAAAACCACACAGAACGCTGGGGTTCGCTACATAGTGGTGAGCCATGAAGATCACTAGCAGTGATTGAAAGTTATGCTTAAATAACTTCACAAAATCGCAAGTTGGCACTGAACCTCCCGTACGCCTCTCTGCGTCAAAAAATCGAAGTCAAGTGGTTTTGCAATTTTCCACATTTGAAGACCACAGGGAGAGGCGAATTATTTGACCAGTGCACAGACATCAACTACCCTAATTTCTGATCATGGCAGGACAAAACCCTGCGTAAGGACTTGTACTTGCGGCTTGCATTTCTCGATGAAAAAGCACCAGCGTCCTTACTACTTATTTTCCAAAATTGCTGCCCCAAAAGCGATTGGCCTGCTCATCACTTCATTCTTCATAGGATCTTGGGCGCTGGCACAAACGAGCTCCACAGCTCATCACACAACCTCACCGAGATCCATCAAGATAACGACTGAATACCTCTTTCCACTAAACATGATTGAAAATGGTAGTTCGATGGTTTATGGGCAGTCGGCAGATAAGGTGCACGAGCTTTTCAAGCGCGGCAAGATTGCCTATGAAATCAAGATCATGAGCTGGAATCGAGCGATAGAGCTCGCAAAACAAAATCAAGATACCTGTGTGTTCTCGACCGCCAAGATAAAGGAGCGGGAAGATTGGTTCCATTGGATAGGCCCCATTGCTACAGGAAATTGGAGCATCTTTGGTCACCCTAGCAAACTCGGAAAAGTAAATCGCTTGGAGGAAATCAAGCAAGAAACGATAGGCACCGAAGTTGGCAATGTATCGGTGGCCTATCTTGCAGAAAGAGGACATCAAGTTGTCACCTCCAACGAGTCGACAACGACGTTTAAGAACCTCGCATTGGGCCGCATTGACTATGCTGCGGCTGGTGATAGCCATGGAGCGAAAATCATCGCCGACAATCAGCTTCAAGATAAAGTCGTGAAGCTTTTCAATTTCAATTCATCCGATTACTACCTGGCCTGCAACAAGCACATGGACACAGCAACGATTTCCTTGTTGAATTCCAAACTCAAAGAAATGAAAACCGATGGCAGTTTTAAAGCCATTGACGCCAAGTACTAACACTACAATGTCGTTTTACCGTAAAAAATATGGCTGCACTCACTATTGCAGGTCGAAGATATTGCGCACTCAATGCGTCCATCCTTTACAATGGCTCTCGATCTTTACCTGTGAGGGATAAACAACATGTGGTCATGGAAGAGACAAAGTTTGATGCTCAGCATTGCTGTCAGCCTTTGCGCGATCGTCAGCAGCGCTTATGCCGGCATTAAAAAATTCTCCGCACCAGATTTCTCTGGCACATATTTATGCCACGGCAACGACAAGGTCGAAGGCGATTATCAAGCGACAGTAAAGCTCGAACTCATTTCTAACGAGAGCCAAGGTCACAATGGCGCATACAAATTTACACTGGATGTTGTCGGCTTCGGCGCGTATCCGGGACATGCGGCGAGCGAAGGAAACATGATGGCGATGCATTTCGCCAATGCTGACAGTAGTACCAAAGACTACGGAACAGGCATCGCCAAATTCAAGAAAAATCGTCAAGGAAAATGGATGTTTTCCAAGTATTATTACGAACCAGAATACAAAGGCGGTAATTTTGGCTTTGAATATTGCGTGCAGAAATAATGAACTTTAGCCGAGAAACATTCAAAACAAAAATTTTACGATGCACGACCTCCACCAACAAATCGAATTCATCCTCGAGCTCGACAGACTCAAAGCCGTCTATCGCAAAGCCTTAGTCAAAGTCGACCACAATCGATATGAAAACAGCGCCGAACATAGTTGGCATATCGCCTTAGCAGCGCACATCTTGGCGCCCTATGCCGAAGAAGCAATTCAAATCGGACGGGTCTGCCAAATGCTACTGATACATGATGTGGTTGAAATCGATGCGGGAGATACCTTTGCTTTCGCTCACCATGAAGTGTTGGGTCAGCAATCAGAAAAAGAGACCGCCGCTGCACAGCGCATATTCGGACTCTTACCGGAACCTCAACGCACTCTCTACCTCGAACTTTGGCAGGAATTTGAATTGGCAGAAACTGCCGATGCACGTTATGCCAAAGCGATAGATCGAATTTTACCGCTCATTCAAAACATGCAAAATGAAGGTGGAAGTTGGGTGCATCACAAAGTACGAAAGCAGCAAGTTCTTGAAAGGAATTTGTTTCTCAAAGAATCTGCACCTCGCCTGTGGGACTACGTTCAGAGTCAAATCGAAATTGCAAATAATCGCGGTTGGTTACTCTGAGCCAAAATGAAAGTTCTTTCGGCGTTAACAGGAAATCAGACATAAGCACAAAATTGTCACGGGTTTCAAAACTCACTTTCAATTCCCTAGCATGATCAGCTAGGAACTCTCACTGTCGAAATATCAATCGAAACCTATGACTTCACGGTGCCCCAAAAAACGAACATGCGCAGTATTATTCCCTGGACTTTATTTTGGAGATGAATCCTAGGTGCCCCTGCATCCCTGCAATGAAACTGTAGCCCCAGAATACTACGGGATGTCCTGCAATCGCCGCCACGCTTCGCAAGCCCCCCTCGACTTAGTTAAAAATAATTTGGTAGTACATCAAAGGATGTCCATTAATTTGTCGAGGCGCCTCGGCAGGAGGTATCAGGGGAACGATCATCAAATATCTCCGGCCCCAACTCGGATGATCGATATTGTAATTATCCTGCGCCAATTGCGGTGTAGCAGGGGCTGAAAAAACAAGCACCATTGAATTATGGCGATTATTCTGAGTTGGCGGCACATGAACCGAATACAGGCGAAATTCTACTGTTCCTAACGAAGTAATCACAAAGAAGCTAGTATCAATCGCTGCCAACGCCTGCTCTACAGATATCATCATAGTTCTCAATCCAATCATCCAAAGTGTTAATCACATAAACTATATTTCGCCGCTAGGTGCGAATCCCCACAAAAGCAAAATTCGGACCTGGCACACATCTCGCTTCTCAATTCTTCAAAAAGGTTAAATGAATCTTCAACCAGAAAGGATACGAATGGATCACGCATTTGATCAATCACTATCGAGCCATATTCCGCCCCCATTTGCGATTAGAACTCGAACTGACAATGACGCCGAACTAGAGTTCAGAACCTATCTTGAAAGTCGAGATGAACTATGCGCCGAAGTACTGTCTTCGGAAGTCCACAAAAATCTCCTAAAAATGCAGCACAACATCTTCCAAAACGGCATTGAAACAAATTTTCCAGAAGCGCTCCACCTGATCATCCAATGTGAAAACATTGATGTCGGCAGGCTTATCCTAGATGAGACCGCGCATGAACTTCGCGTTGTTGACCTTTCGGTTATGAAGGCATATCGGCGCCGCCACATAGCCCACAACATCTTACGCGCAGTCATCGACTATGCCTTGTCGAAAACTCTACCAACAACGCTCTCAGTTTCAAAAAGCAATCAAGCCGCACTCAATCTCTATCGTTCAATCGGTTTCGCCACTACCTCAGAAAACGAAATTTTCCTGCATATGCGATGTCCTTCCATCTCCTAGCTTTGAGCAACATAACAGATGCAGGGAAGTGTTGGCACATTCATTGCTTATTTAGCATATCGTGTTTTAAATTGAAATACGATAGTTAAAACTTGGTATTTTATTGTTATATTTAAATTTCAACCTCTTTTTGCAACCAAATGCTCTATGATAAACATCGTGGCGCAAACGGAACAATGAGGAATGATCATTCAATTTAGGAGATAACATGGAAGCATTTATGGGCACAGTCCTACCTGTTGCATTCAAATACGCACCAAACGGCTGGGCATTTTGTAATGGGCAACTCATGCCGATTTCACAAAATTCGGCACTATTCGCACTACTAGGGACGACGTATGGTGGAGATGGCCAAACAACTTTCGGATTGCCCGATTTACGTGGCCGCACAATTGTGGGTTCACAGGGAACGGGGCCTGGGTTGTCACCGGTTACACAGGGAGAGTTATCGGGAACAAACAACAATACAGTGATCGCTAACGGAAATGCGAGCGTGTCACTTACAGCGGCAAATCTGCCAGCGCACACGCACCCAGCATCGATGACTATGTCTAGTCTCAATGCAAATACGGTTATCAACGTAGGAACGGGCACCAATGGTGTCGTCGCAGCAGCGTCTGGCAACGGGGGACTTACCAGCACAGCAGCCACATCGCCAAGTGCTGCCGCGGTTTACCTCCCGGCCGGAACTTCACCGACCAATCCCACGCCACTAGGAGGAGTAACAACAAGTGTCAGCGGCAGTGGCACTGTTACTGTCGAGGCGAACACTGGAGGAGGCCAAACTCTATTAGCACCAGTGCAAACCCAAGCTATTGTCAACAACATGCAACCCTACATTGGTCTGAATTACATCATCGCACTTCAAGGTATTTACCCTTCACAAGGTTAAGAGCCAATTCGAGTTACGCCCAAGAACACTCATTCTAAGGGCGTAACTTGTTATAAAAGCCCAAGAAATAGCTTAACGAAGAATGTAAGTAATGGCACAGCCTTTCTATTTACATGTCACTTTTCATGTAAATCAGGATTAGAATCGGAGAAAAGCCTCGGTCTGACTCCACGAGGTTAAACGCGAGCGGCAATTCAGAATTTGGTGACCTGACGTCTAACAGAATGATGCGTCTTTGATCGTAACCCAATATGTCAAATGGCGTATTTTAGATAGGACATCTAAACTCCTACACCAACTCAAAGACAGGTCACCGTGGAATATGAAGCAAATTTATAGCTAAATTCTACCGATAAAAACGGGCATGAAAATCTATGCTTAACTACTTCAAGGCGATCATCGAAGATGATGTCGAAGAACTTATCGCGCACCTAAGCCGAGATCCCCGCTGCGCAAAAAGAACCGTTGAAAAAGATCTTTATATCGCCGACAAAATATTTCATTGGCTCTATAAAGGTGACACACTACTCCACCTTGCTGCAGCCGGACATCGCTCGAAATTGATAGGGCCATTACTTGCAATTGGGCTCGATCCAAATTCCAATAAGAATCGACGCAAGTCTACGCCATTTCACTATGCGGCTGATGCCAGCTTGAATGAAAGTTTCGATTCATCCCTGCAGCTTTCAACTCTGCGCCAGCTCGTCGACGCAGGCGCGCATCTCAACGCACAAGACAAAA
Source organism: uncultured Burkholderiaceae bacterium (assembly GCA_964459555.1). Classification (GTDB taxonomy): domain Bacteria; phylum Pseudomonadota; class Gammaproteobacteria; order Burkholderiales; family Burkholderiaceae_D; genus Undibacterium. Next base: position 12,933 of record CAYWNE010000006.1, read on the forward strand.
ACGGCGCGAGTGCTTTGCATCGCGCGGTCCGCACCCGTGCCGCCGCTGCGGTCGAGTTCTTGCTCAATGCGGGCGCCGATCCACATCTGATGAATAGTACTGGTTCGACAGCCTTTCATTTAGCCGTGCAAACCACAGGCCGAGGAGGTTCGGGTACGCCACAGGCGAAAGAGGCGCAGATCAAAATCATTGAGTCCTTTATGCAGATCGGTATTAGCTCCACTCTCCGTGATGGCCGAGGCAAAACGGTTTACGATAGCGCACAAAGCGTCGCCGTTCGTGCACTTCTTGAGCGCTAATGTGTCCATCAACGCACTCCTAATGACGATCACAGACCAAATTGCCCAGCAAGATTGAGGTATCGACATTTGCCAATTATTGCGTATCATCAAAGTTGATGAAGCGATCAATACTCTAGGAACATATCCATAGCAGGAAAATCAATGCGCATACCGTTTTCTCTTCGCGTCGCCATCGTGTCATTCGGGTTCGCATCTATGTTCTGTGTCGAAACGAGTTTCGCCCAATCGAACAAACCTTTATCCATGAATTGGGAGACACTCAATTTGCCGGACGCCCTGAGCTCTCCGAGTGCATTGAGTGTTTCAGGTAATGGCAAAATCGCAGCACATATCTCTAGCCAAGGAGAGATTATTGTTTGGGATGTCCACACCACCCAAATCATCAAGCGAATTGCCAAACCGTCGGAGAGCGCATCTGCAAAGCAATCGCCGGACAAGAAGAATCAAAGAGAAACCACGCAAAAAGAGCCTCCTAAACTACCGAGTGCAATCGCACTTGATAGCGTTGGCAACCAACTCGCAATCGGCTATCTCGATGCGCGCCTTGTGATTTATTCACTCAGTGAAAATAAGATCCTACGTGAATTCAAAGGGCACAATGCCGCTATTTCTGCCCTGGCTTTCTCCAGCTCAAACGAGACCCTTGCTAGCGGTGCTGACGATGGCACGACTCAGGTATGGCAAATCAAAGATGGCAAACGCCTTCACATTTTCGATTCGATGTATTACGGCGATATTTCCGGAGCAGTGGGTACACCCGTCGCCATCGCTTTCTATGCCAATGATCATCGCCTTGTGGTCAACGAATGGTATCGCGGCCAATACGATGTTGGGCGTCGTGCGAGCATCTGGGATCTCGATACGGGTCACGAGGTCGACACGCTTAGTATCGCACCACCCAACAATGACGATCTACCTCGATCTGGGATGGCGATCAATCCACGGTCTTGGCAACTGATCTTCACTGGCGACTGGATCAAGGAGAAACATGGCTTAATGCTGCAGAGCCTCTCTGACTGCAAACCAGCAAAACAACTGAGCATAGGTGGCTATGCAGCTACGGTCGCCATCGACCCACAAGCACGTTGGTTAGCCGCAATTGATGCAGAGGCACTGATGTTATTCAAGGCACCCTCGCCCTACCCGGTGACACGCTATGCCGCTCCTGGGAAGGTCATTGCTTTACAAAGCACGGACGATGGAAATAACTTAGTGTCACTGGTGCTGCGAGAAGATCCAACAAACACAAAGGTAAAATCCACAGCACCAACCAGCGCCTACCCCGATGTGCAAAGTACGAGTCAATTGAAACGCAGCAGTATTCCTACAAGCTATCTTCAAGCGTATCCATCGAAACTACCTGCAAATGCACAAGCTTGCCCCCTTTCAGAACAAGAGCGGAAGAAACAAACTTTTACTGCGCCAACGCCAACACCGAAACTGACGCTTCTCAGCACGCTATCAAAACCAGCTGCGATGCTGGAAAAGCTAACTGACAGCGATATCAGGATTTACCCTAGTTCTGTGGTGGAACTCTTTTTTGCGTCGAATGAAGAACTCTTAGCTCGTTATCGTGGTAACGACGACAATTCGCGCTATCAACGCAGTGGCATCGCGCAATGGAATCTCGCGCAACACAAGCTCATGGAGAATAAGCTCATGGAAATTAAGCCAACGCGGCTCAATTTCAATGACAAATTTGACGAAACCGCCCTTTTGCGCGGGAAAGCGACTTGGTATCAAGCCCGCGAACATATCATTGATCTACTAAGTCAACAGGAACTAAAGACCATCGACAACAGCAAAGACCGTGATCATTACCTTTACTACTTCACACGTTTCGATCGCGAGTCTGGATTGTTCTTTCGAAGAGATCAAAATAAATTCGATGTGTTTGACGAAAGTGGCAAGCGCAAAGATTCTCTCAGTATCAAAGGCCAGGTGCTTGACTTTGCCGTGCGCAACGGGCGGCTCGCAGCGCTGTTCAACAAGAACAAGGTCTATCTTTGGAGCAGCGCAAACAAACAGGCAAAAGTCTATCCCCTCCAGCTAGAGCTCGATGAGTACGATCACCCTGAGGAGTTGATTTTGAGCGCCGACGGTAACTACCTTAGAATCGCACTTCCCAGTGCAAGTGGCGATGGGCCAACGCAATACTCGGTGTATCGTCTAAGCGATGGCAAAGTCGTCGGTAGCGGTGGCCTTCTAACCGACTTTCCAGCCAACAGCAACCGCGTCATCGTCGCCGATCAACGCCAGCATCGCCTCGCTGTTTGGGACTATGACGAGGGCAAAATCATTGCACGCCTCCCCCGCCATCGAAATCGCGACCAAAATGGAATCGCCGTGACTGTGGCAAGCGCGCTCAGCGACAACGGACGCTATCTCGCCAGCGCTTCGCTAGATGGTTCAGTGCGCGTTTGGGATTTACAAGAACACCTCTTAATTGGTGAACTTAAGCTGCCAGCAGAAGCACTAAGTTTGGCATTTAACCGCGACGCCAAGCGACTCGCCGTCGGCAAAGGCGATGGTACGATCGCGATCATCGAGGTGGCTGTACAGCCTAAGGATTGAGAGAAAATCACAACAGTTTTCCACATCAGCAATGCTATGATAGGCGCTCAACAGAATTCGAAACCATCATCAACAAGACAAAACCAAAAGGACGACCATGGCAGAAACTGAAAAAGTAAAAGGACCCGCCTCTTACTTCCCGTCGATAGAAAAAAAGTACGGGCAAGCGATGAGCTATTGGTTTGATATTGTCAATCAACATCGCCAACTCAAGCACATGGAAATTGTTGCTGTTCTCAAGTCTGAACACGGTCTCGGTCATGGCCATGCAAACGCGATTGTGGCCTATGTTCTTGCGCAAAAGTCTTAATTCAAGGCGACCTCGAAAGCACAGCTCATGAAAAAACTCGTCTCACTCCTTAGCCTACTCGCAGGCTTGATCCTTCCGGTCGTATTGATGATCGTTTTGCGTTCACCTTCTTATTCCCAATCCTTGCTCATCGCGCTCGGAGCGATCATCGCTGGCTGGATCTGCAATGTCATTTGGGCTTCGACCACCATTCTTGAAATTGGTGACGGCGGTCCAGCAGAAACACGAAAAATCGCATTGAAGTTTGGTTGGATCTGCCCAGGCGTGTTGGTGCTCGTGACCTTTATTATTCAATTGTTTTTCCGCTAGAAATCTGCATGATCGAGTGCATTGCTCGATGCACTCATTTCACCCGAGTCTTCGCAAAACGACGCGCTTCTTTTTTTAGCCATTCGGCAAAGGCGAGCAGATCTTCACTCTTAGGCGCTCCTGCGGGCGTCACCAGATAGTAGCTGTAATCAGAAGGTGCGACGATGTCGAATAAGCGCACCAAATTACCTGCGGCAATTTCAGCCTCCACCAGACTATGACGAGCAACTGCAATACCTTGGCCAGCCATGGCTGCCGTCAACATCAAATTGCTGTCGCTTAAGTGAGATTCCACTTTGAACTGATGGATATCGATGCCCGCATGATGTCCCCAATTCTGCCATTCACGTCCATGCTCCACACATAAGATGCGATGTTTCTTCAATTGTTGCGGAGTACTTGGCAGGCGGCCTTTGTTGAAGTGTGGACTACATACGGGATACAGCTGATCATCGAGTAATTTCTCCGCGTCGTAGCCCTCCCATTTTCCGAGACCGAAGCGGATGGCGATATCGGTTTTGGTCTTTTCTAAATTGACCAAGCCAATCGCTGCCTGAATGTGAATCGCTAGATTCGGATGTGTGGCTTGGAACTTGCCGAGACGCGGCAGCAACCAAAAGGTGGCGAACGATTGCAAGGTGGCGACCTTAATTGCCGGTGCAGCTCGTTCCGATTTTACTTGGTGCAGTGCTCGTTGAATTTGTCGCAAGGCGGGCTGAATTTGTTTGAGCAATTGCTGCCCTTGACTGGTCAATTGCATTTGCCGCGCTTTGCGCTCGAACAAAGCCACACCCAAGGCATGTTCCAGCGTTCGCATTTGCTGGCTCACCGCGCTATGCGTGATGTTGAGCTCCTGTGCCGCCAAAGAATAGCTTTTGTGGCGCGCCGCAGCTTCGAAAGTTTGTAGTGAATTGAGAGAGGCCGTAGACATAGCGTATTGTTAGATTTTCTTACAGTTCATGTCAATAAGTATCGTTGGCTTTTTGCATGCTGGCTGAGTAGTATGCTGATCACGATTAGTCAGTAGCACACCATTTTCTCCACGCTTTAGTTAACTTAAACAAAAGTCTATGTCCACTGCCAACTTATTTCGTCTCATTGCCCTTGCCATGATCTGGGGCACCAGCTTCATGTTGATGCGCATTGCCTCACCTGTATTCGGCCCCTTTCTAACAACCTTTGGCCGCGCTAGTCTCGGCGCTTTAGCGATTTACTTATTCGCGCGTAGCCGCGGTATAGAATTCCATTGGAAGAAGAATGCCAAAGTGTACTTGGTGATTGGCCTCGGCAACACTGCCATCCCATTTAGCTTATTTGCTTGGTCCGCACTGCACGTGCCTTCCGCTTATATGGCGACCATGAATTCTTTGGCCCCCATCTTTACGGCGGTGTTTGGTTTCATCATGCTTGGTGAGGGTTTAAGCATGGCGCGTATTGGTGCATTCCTACTTGGTTTATTCGGAGTTGCTGTCTTGGTCGGCATTGGCCCTATCGATGTAACGCCTTGGGTCATCGCAGGTGTATTGGCCGGCATGGGCGCCGCTGTCTGTTATGGCTTCGCTGCGACTTATACCCGTATGTTTGCCAAAGACATCCCTGCTCTGGCGACGGCTACAGGTAGCCAGCTGGCCGCCGCTCTCGCCTTATTGCCTTTCGCTGCACCGAGTATTCCCCATGCGATCAACCATGGCACCGGTCGGGCCTTGATAGCTGTCGCCATCCTCGGCGTCGTTTGTACCGGCATTGCCTATGCCATGTTCTTCCAACTGATTTCCACCGAAGGCGCGAGCAAAGCCGTCACCGTCACCTTCTTGATCCCGGCCACAGCGTCGATTTGGGCGGCGATTTTCCTCAATGAAGCGATCACGCACGGCATCGTCGTCGGTATCGCCATCGTTTTGTGCGCGACTGCGATGTCACTAGGATTGATCAAACTCCCAGGGCTATCCAACAAAACCGCTTAGGGGAATTGTCCCGTAACAGTTTGCATCGTCAATTCGTCAGACTGGGATGATGTGTAAGGAGTTCTCGTTGCAATGCATACGGCGGAAAGCATCCCGCGATCCCACCGTATGTATCGCAATGTCGTCGCAACCACACGACGGTTGGCACTCAAGACTTAACTCTTGAGTGCCTTTTTTGCGTTTTGTTCGTGGTTTGCCCACATAGCGCCAAGTTCATTCAACTCCGTTTAGCCAATTGAGTATTTTGATCCCGGTAGAACGGCTGACTCTGCTTCACCTGCATGTGAAGCGAGTTCAAAACTCAAGTGCCGATCGCTTTGATGGCCATCACATCGTCGCGCCGGACACATCATTTACAATGCAGTTTTCATTATACCGGTTGAAAAAATGACAGATAACTGCACATCCTTTGCACACAGACTAACGGTGACGATACTCACAGCTTTGACATTCGCAAACACAAGTTATGTCGCAGCGCAAAGCAACAATCTCGCAACTGCGGCCGACCACCCGCTGATCAAATCTTTCCAAGGGTCGCGTATTACCGGTTACTTTCAGAGCGAATGGACAGAGGCAACACTGCCGGCAGCCAAAGTGGTGAAACAAGATGCAGCCAAAACTCTGGAACTACGCAAAGTTGAAGGAAAAGAGACCCGCATTCACTACCTGTCTCCGGTCGGCAAAACCGTACTCGAAGTTCATCGAAATTATCGGGATGCCTTGTTGGCGGCAGGCCTGCAAGTACAAATGACTTGCGATCAACAATGCGACCAACTATACAGATTGTGGCAAGGACAAGCCAAACCATTCGAGCGGCAGTTCCGCTGGGATGATGGACATCACAATGGATTTAGTCATTACGATGGGCCTGACAACAATGAGGGACGTTTTGTCGTCGGCTATTTCACAGCCACTCCGCAACGTCCTAAGACTCACGTTTTGGTCTATCAATCGACGGCCTTCGGCGGCGGTAAAAAAGTCGATCCGATGACTTCCACTTTCATTCAGATCATCGAGGAAAAGGCGCAGCCCGCTGGACAGGTAACGGTCAATGCCGAGGCTCTCAACCAAGGTTTGCAAAGTTCCGGCCATGTCTCGTTGTACGGGCTTCAATTCGACACTGGAAAATCTGAGTTAAAAGCAGAAAGCCAGAGTCAGTTGCAGGAGCTGATCAGCATACTCAAAACGCAAAGCACATTGAACGTGATCGTGGTTGGACACACTGATAACGTGGGAAACATCGATGCCAATCTCCTACTGAGCCAAGCAAGAGCACAAAGCATAGTACAAGCTCTGATCCAAGCTGGCATCGACAAGCGACGGCTGATGGCCAAAGGTTTGGCGAACTTTGCCCCCATCGCTAGCAATGCAAATGAACAAGGCCGAGCTCTCAACCGACGCGTTGAAATTGTGGTGCAGTAATCCCGCTCATCATCTAAGCTGGATTCGTAGGTAATGGACTAAGCTTTACCAAGGATCATTCCTCGAATGGTCCTTTAACTCTCCACTTTCTCATTGTACGTTCTCAGGGGGGACAAAGTTTCGCCAGCATTTCCGCCATTGCCGATCTTTCTTCAGAAGTTCCGATTCGAGTCTTGAGGCACTTAGGGTCAAATCACAGAAAAAAGATTTCAAAATATCTTGCCATTTTCTACTTTTCACATCGACGCACGAAAACCGCTACAGTCTTCCTAAGCGGTCGCCTATCGATTTTCATTTTTCCCTACAAAAGAAAACCCGCGACAAGAACATGTAAGTCTTTGTAACCACAATGGCACACTCTTGCCCACTCTGGCAATTTTCACTTTATGATCAGGTATTCTTAATGATCAATGGGAGATGCGATGAAGAAATATCACTCTAGATTCGCGACGTATTGCAAAACTTGCGCTGCACTAATGGTCGTCCTCTTGGCGAGTGGCTGCGGATCACTGACGAAGGTACAGGCTTGGGAAAAAGGTAAATTGGCGCGTCAAGATATGCGCTTTGATCGCGATACTTTAGACGCTCGTTTCGTCGATCACACCTATTTCAGCAAAGAAGCATCGACAGGTGGCACAGGCGTCGGCGGCGGTGGCTGCGGCTGCAACTAGCATGACTGTGAATCTAAGCTTATCAATCTTCCCCCATCGCGACTATGAGCAAAGCAAACTCTTCACACGCTAAACTTTTAATGGCAACTGCAGCGCTGATCAGTGCCCCGGTCTGCCATGCCGAGGATCCACCGGAACGCGGTTCCTTAGCGATCAAATATCTTGACTATTTCGACCGCCAACCTGGTACCGACCGCATACGCGTAAAAGCCACGGCCATCGGTTTGGTGGCACCGATCTCACCGGAATGGTCGATGGCAGCGACCACCACCACTGACGGTATTTCTGGCGCCTCACCTGCATTTCACAATTCTGCGATCACCAAAATGAAGGATAGACGTAATGCTGGTGACGCTGCGTTGACACGTTATTTCAGCAATAGCAGTATCACCTTCGGCGCGAATTATTCAAAAGAATCCGACTATATTTCAAAAGGTTTGAGCCTTAATGCTTCCTTGAGCTCGGAAGATCGCAATACAACCTGGACCGCTGGGGTAGGCGTAAGCAATGACAACATCAACTCAAACAACAAGGTTGCGAAAAATAAGGATAAGCATGTTGATGATCTTCTTATTGGAATAACGCAGGTACTAACGCCGACAGATATCATTCAATTCAACTTTGGTTTAAGTAAAGCATCCGGCTATCTCTCTGATCCTTATAAAGCATTTGATAAACGTCCAGAGAAAGATAGTCATACCTTGACGACACGATGGAATCACCATGTCGAGAAATTTGACGCAAGTACTCGCTTCAGTTATCGATATTACAGCGATAACTGGTCAATACGGTCACATACTTTTGGTCTCGAATATGCGCAAAATCTTTCCGACGGTTGGAGTATTACACCAGCGCTACGCATCTATAGTCAAAGTGCAGCGAAATTCTACGTTGATGCTGGACCGATCGATTTTCCCTTCCCCCCAAATCCACCCGAAGGAGCTCTGTTCTATTCTGAAGATCAAAGACTTTCAGCATATGGTGCGAGAACTTTTGGAATAAAGATAAGCAAAAATTTGGGAGATGATTGGATCATCGATTTTAAATATGAAAACTATGAACAGAGAGGAAGTTGGCGCCTTTTTGGCGAGGGCAGCAAAGGACTTCTTCCATTTCTAGCTCGTAGCTATCAAATTGGTATTTCACGGTCGTTCTAATTTATTTTGATCACGTGGGCGAGATGAATTCAATTTGAGTATGAGGAATCCTATTCAACGATATCCATTCCAAGCAATGGGGTCTGCATGCGAAATCGTGGTCGCTTCGGCAAACAACCATGAGTACCAGATACAACAAGCAATTAATGAAGTACAACGCATCGAACAAAAATATTCGCGCTATCGAGAAGATAGTATTGTGTCGAAAATCAACCACAATGCTGGACGATCGCCAATCGTTTGCGATGAAGAAACATGGCAGATGTTCAATTTTGCCGATCAACTCTTTCAAATGAGTGAAGGCTTGTTCGACATTACTGCAGGAATTTTACGTCAGGCTTGGAATTTCAGTTCAAAAGAACTTCCAACAGCGTCGCACCTAAATCACTTGTGTCGACTTATCTGCTGGGACAAATGCTTTCGACGAGAACAAAGTTTTATGCTCCCGATGCGAGAAATGCAAATTGACTTCGGAGGCTTCGGAAAAGAATATGCAGCAGATCGTGCGGCAGCGATCTTGGAACAGAGTGATATCAAAAATGGTTATGTAAACTTAGGCGGGGATATAAGATTTCTGGGGCCTAAACTGGACGGCAGTTCTTGGAGTATAGGCATCCAGCATCCTCGAAAACCAGACGAGTTGATTGCCAGCATACCTTTGCAACGAGGAGGGCTCGCCACCAGCGGTGACTACGAAAAGTATTTTGAAACCGAAGGTAAGCGTTACTGCCACATTCTGAACCCGAGGACAGGAATGCCCGTCGACTATTGGTCATCAATAAGTGTCGTTGCTGAGAATAGTTTAATCGCTGGCAGCTATAGCACGATTGCCATGCTACTCGAAGAGAAGGCAATCAAATTTCTAGAAGGTACAGGACTTAGTTATTTCGCTGTAGACAAACATCAGCAAATTAAGTTTAAACAGCAAACCGACACTTGAAAAAAGCTGCATTGATATAAAACGAAGATTCTCAGATTTAAACGTATGAACTGAATTCAATCACAAAACGAAAACAAGCAAGGAGGCACTATGCCAACAGTAAAAGGAACGGCAGGAAACGATACGTGGACTGTTATTAGTGGTGGCACCTACGTGGTGGATGGTTTAGCTGGCATCGATACTTTGAACCTCGGAACCTCGTCTCGAGCAGAGTATGTTGTTCATGCTTTGAGTGATGGCGGAATTCAAATCGACACCGTCTCCGGCGCGAGTAGTGCATTTCACGCAACCTTATACAACATGGAGAAACTCACCTTCGACAGCAATCGCGACACCATTAGTCTTGAAGTTGGCACAGCTAATGCTGAAACAATTGCTGGTACCGCGGGGGATGATCTGATTAGCGGTCTAGCTGGCGACGATTTACTTTCAGGGGGCACAGGAAACGACTCCATCGATGGTGGTGTTGGATACGACACCGTTACCTTCGGGACTAATCTGAGTAATTTCAAAGTTCAACGTGTTGGTATCACAACGACAGTCGATGCTAAAACTGGCAAAGAGGGTAGTGATGAGATCACCAACGCCGAAAGCCTGAAATTCAATGATATGACCGTCAATCTTACGATTAAAGGTGTCGTCGCCAATGCACCGGCGGCTAACGTTCAAAAAGTCGTCGAGCTGTATATTGCGTTTTTCAAGCGCGTCCCCGACGCCGACGGCATGGCATATTGGATTGGCCAAATGAGTGCAGGAAAGACCGTCAATCAAATTGCCGATGCTTTTTACAATGCTGGCCTCGCATTCCCCGAATTAACTGGATTCACTCCACAACTCACAAATACTGATTTTGTAAATCTCATCTACCGAAACGTTCTGGGTCGCACCGACGGTGCTGACGCCGAAGGCTTGGCCTATTGGACAGGAAAACTTGCCGATGGTTCTGCGACGAAAGGAAGCTTGGTCACAGACATTCTCAATTCGGCGCACAGCTTTAAGGGCGACGCGACTTTTGGCTGGGTTGCCGATCTCTTGGACAACAAAATCACTGTTGGGAAGACCTTTGCCATTAACATGGGTCTAGGATACGTCAATCCCAATGACGCGATACAACATGGAATGGAAATAGCCGCGGCCATTACGCCGACGAACACCAGCACTGCGATTGGCCTAATAGGTGTTAGTACGGAGGATATTGTACTTTAGAGTTGTGAGCAAAGAAATTTGGTAACGAAATGGCTGCCCCGATCATCAAATAGCAGCCATTTCGAGAAATAAAATTATCAATGGTATGATCGCGAATACCTTTTAAAACTCAGAACATCTAACCAACAAAAAACCATCATTACTATGAAGATCACAGTACAGACAAGCGTCTCCGCTCCAATTGAAAAAGTGTGGTCAAGCTACACCACCGCTGAGGATATCATTGCTTGGAACGCAGCATCCGCCGACTGGCATACCACGAAGGCGACGATCGATCTTCGAGTAGGAGGTCATTTCTCATCTCGTATGGAAGCAAAAGATGGCAGCATGGGCTTTGATTTTGCTGGAACCTACACCGCTGTTATCCCTAACCAGAAAATCAGTTATCAATTTGGGGAACGCGCCGCTGATGTCAGCTTTGAATCAAAAGATACACTCACTGTAGTCACCATCGTATTCGATGCAGAAACAGTGTTTCCACCCGAGCAGCAGCAACAAGGTTGGCAAGCTATCTTAGACAATTTTAAACGCTATGTAGAGAACCACTAAGTGCAATGCCTGATCGAGCGACTTAGTTCATTTGAAGTGGTTCGAATTAGTACCACAAATACCATCTATTTCTAGACTTAAATAATTAGCTGTCGAAGGATAATCACTTTTCCAGTGAGCTTTCGCCATCTAGAGCACGAGCTTGATCGGGCCCCCACGCCACGAATTCGATCATCAATGACCGCACTGGACTTTTTTGAGAGGTTAATGATGTTAATCGAACGCGAAGCTGAAAGCTGCTATTTGGGACAATTCATCCCAATCCAATATCATCACAATATGCTGATGGACTCGAACCGTATGGACAACTTCAAAGCCGCCATACAGTACCGTATTTTTGAAGGTGCCAAAGTTTTGGAACTTGGTGGAGGCACCGGCGTCCTCTCATGGTTTGCCGCTCAGAGTGCAGTGAAAGTATATTGCGTCGAATTCAACCCTGACATGGTAGCGGAAGCGCGACGTCTACTTGCGCTCAATCAGTTTGGCGAACGAGTTCAGATAATCCACGCTGATGCATTCGAATACTTACCCCCTGAGCCAGTGGATTTCGTGATTTGCGAAATGATTCATGTTGCAATGTTAAGAGAGAAACAAGTCGAGGTGATCGAAGATTTTAAGAGACGCTATAGTAAAAAATTTCCCGGTCACATGCCGATTTTTATTCCAGAAGCGATCGTCATGGCGGTACAACCGCTACAACAACATTACGACTTTCTTGGTTTTCAAGCGCCGATTATTCAGTTTCAACAGCCGGGCGTCTTTTCGACCGACACCGTAGAGCTCGGGCACCCAGCCTTATACAAAGTTCTCGATTTCACTTCGACCAACGGCAACATCATTCAATGGGAAGGCGATATCAAAATAGAAAAGACTGGCCTATTCAGTGGCTTACGTTTTATCACAAAGAACGTTCTGGCCATTTGCGAAGATAACTCGACCATCGATTGGCTCAATCACTACATGGTATTACCTCTAAAGAATCCGATAGCAGTTGATCAGGGCGATAGCGTTCGGGTTAAATTCACTTACAAGACCGGCGCATCAATTGATTCGCTACAAAATAGCATTCAAGTTAGTCGGATTCGAAATGACAGCCCCATAGCGACTATTGCATGATGCCGTCGCAAAACCTTGAAGTACCTAGCGAAACGGTGAAGGGTCATCCATGGCCCATCAATTCCCGCGCAAATATTCGTTGCAATATTTTCTCATTCCAGATTTTGTCGCCCGCCTCTAGCTAGCATTTTTTCCGTTTCGATTGAAAAACTTCGTATAATGACTTGTCAACTACCGAATATAAAAGACTTCAATGTCTCATCTGGCTACCCAAACGAAACCAAATTCGCAAGCAATGTTACCAATGAAACTGCGCTTAGTTGCTGTATGTGGTCTGTTCACCTATCTAGTGATTTCCGGAGAATCTAGCTTTGCCCAAGGCCAGCTTCACAAGTGTGTCAGTGGAGATGGGAAAGCGACATACACGGATCAACCGTGCTCCGCGAAAAATGGCGAAAGAAGCGCAGACAGCAATGACCAAGCCATCCGAAAGATTCAAGCAGTCGCACAAACGAAAAATATAGGTAAAACCTGCTGGACCTACGCTCATCGGGCCTCACAATGTGAGAACGCACATAGTCCTGATTTACGCGTGTTATTTCGAGAAACTTGTAGCATCCCCGCAAAGAGTTTCGAAGACGAGCAAAATCAAGATCAACGCCGTCTTAAGAAAAATCAGAATAATTATGAGGAAGTCGACGATCTTGAGTATTCTCATCGTTTCACAAGAAAAAGCCGCGCTGTTTTGAAATGCGAGTCGTTGGACAATGAAATGTGGGAGTATTTGAACTTACAGTTCCCCCAGAAGATTTCTACGAACGATAGAAAGCTCATCGAGCATCAACTAAAACTAATTCCAGACCAAAAAAAGAACGACCGTGAACCGTCACGTAATCGCATCTCGATTTCACCAAAAAGCTAAGCTCCCCCTCACCTATAATCATACTAGACTGGCGGAAATACTAGTCTCCAGCTGGTCCCTCGCCCCACCTCGGTATCAACAGAAATGCTGCCGCCCAACAGCTGGGTCACGATATTGTAGGCAATATGCATTCCCAATCCATTTCCACCTTGGCCGAGCTTGGTCGTAAAGAATGGGTCGAAAACATGTTTTACGACGTGTTCCGGCATGCCGCATCCATCATCAGAAAAAACGATTTCAACTTCATTATTCTCATTGATACAAGCGTCCAAAATCATATGCCCTTGTTCGCGCCCTTCGAAGGCGTGCACCATCGCATTATTAATGAAGTTAACGATGATTTGGGACAAAGGACCTGGATAGCTATCCATCTTAAGATCTGGGGGCACTTGAATATCAAGCTTATACGGTGAGCGTCGTAAGGTCGGGCCCATTGCCAACAAGACTTCGTCAATCACTTCCACCAAGACAAATTGTCGGCGCTGTTCCGTCGCACGGTCAACAGCGAGTTGTTTGAAGCCCTGCACCAACTTGCCTGCCCGCTTCAAATTCGAAACCAAAACATCACTGCCTTTGGTCACGAAATCGATATGCTTTTCTAACAAACTGCGGGTGACTTTTTGCGCTGAATTCTCGGCAAAATGATCGATTTCTTCGCGCAAAGAAGTACCAACCAACAAGGCATTGCCGATCGGCGTATTGATTTCGTGCGCAACACCTGCCACTAAAAAACCAAGGGAAGCCAGTTTCTCACTCTGAACCAATTGCCGCTGCGCGCCACGCAAATCACTTAAGGCTTGTTCTAAATTTTGGTTCGCTAAAACTAAATCTTGGGTACGCTCTTTGACTTTTTGCTCAAGCTCCGCCATCACCCGCATTTCTGTTTCCGCCAATAGTTTTTCCGCTCGCTTGCGTTCACTAATGTCGAGGCGAAATCCGATGACACCACCATCTGCAGTCTTGCGATCAGAGGCCAAAATCCAAGTATCCGGTCCCATCAAATATTCATCGTCGCACTCATCTGGATTCAAATGCTGCTTCACTCGCGACGACACATACTCATCTTCCGTCATCTCAGTGCGTCGATGAAATTCCCTCTGATAGAAGGTACGTGCGATCTCACTGTAAGGTGTGCCGGGGATTAAGATGTCGGCGATCTCAGGATAAATTTCGCGGAATCGACGATTACAAAAGACCAGCACGTCGTCAGGGCCATACATTACCAAGCCTGATTGCAAATGATCGAGTGCTTGTAGAATCCTCGTCTGCCAAGCTCGCGTACGTTCAAGCTCGACCGTCAAACTGGCTATCGTCTCTACCTCATTGCTGGGCTGCGATGTTCCTGATTCGTTTGGCGCCATAGTCTTCGTTCAACACTGGTGATAGCTGTTGTGTAATGGGGTTAGATACTTCCAACGATGGTATGATTCGAGTATGCACCAATTCGAAATTCTTGCGTCAAGAAAATTTTGTAACTGTTAGTTTTTGCCAATTTTCGCCACGATAAATGTGTAAAAACCCGGATAAAAACAGAGATCGCTGACACTTATTCACAATCTCTATGTGTTTTGAAAAGCCTTTTTTTCAATTGATAAAAAAACTAAAATACCCACTTTAGAAACGATCGCTGATCATTCTTATGAACGCTTCTCTCCTCAAACGCCTGCTGTTGTTGATTTGCTTTTCAGGCATTGCGGTTTACTCCGTCAAGATTTATCAACTGCGCGACAAAATCTCATTCGCCCCCACAAAGCAAGCAGGCAAAACCAGTGATCATCTTCGCTTGCAGTTTTATATGGAATCCGATCAGGCCGAACTTCTCGAGCAGTGTCGAGCGCTCTTCGATACAAAGCGTGATCGCATTGTGATCAACCTACATCCATCCGATCCCAAACTTGCAACCCTAAGTGTAGAGCGTGATTTCCAAGCACAAACCATGCAGGACATCCTTGACTTGCAAAAGTCACTGAATGAGAAAGCCTGCTTAAAGAATCCAACAAGTCGCTTTAGTTTTACTCAACTCCCTTCCTAGGTATTTCTTGCGAAGGCACAATGCAAGACAGTTCTTTTGACTGCATCTGCACCGCATTCACGAGCAAAAAAATGGCGCATCAGCCTTCACTGATGCGCCAAATTTGTACCCGCGTGCGGGCACAGAAAATCACTTCGCCTGCGCTGGAATGAACTCTTGTTCGACCGCTTGGCGTAAGACCTTAGCCGGCACTAAGCCTTGCGCCAAGACGAAATCATTGAAGGCTTGTCGATTGAACTTCTTTCGCAAACTCACTTCAGCCGCTTGGCGTGTTTCCATCAATCGTTGATAGCCATAAAAATAAGAAGTCGCTTGACCAGGAGCGCGGAAGGTATAGCGTTGCATTTCTTGTGTCGCCATGCCTTCAGACAGTCCCACTTCATCCATCAAGAAAGACTTCACACCTTCAGGACTAATCTGGCCAAGGTTAACCATAGGATCAAGGAAAGCACGAGCAGCACGATGTGCACGAGCTTGCAGCGCGAAGAGCTGGCCATCGGTCGGCTCGTAGGCTTGCATTTCTGCTTCGGCATACAGCGCCCAACCTTCGACGTTGACGCTATTGAATGCGAACACGGCACGTGCTGTTGAAACACCGGCTTCAATCATTTTTGCAAATTGCAATTCATGGCCAGGGCGAGCCTCATGCGCGGTTAGGGTCCACGTTCCCCCCTCATGCGTGAAATCATCAAAAGCTAAAGCTTTGCCCGATTTGCCAGCTGGCATTGCTGTCGTCAATACAAACTCACCATACTCGCCGGTATTGCCGATCAAGCGCGGTGGGCTCATGTGTGGCGCAGGCTGTTGAGCGTTCTCAGCTTCGGTGGCAAGACGAATTTTTGCTTTACGATCCGGGAGACTGACAATCTTGTGCTCACGCACTGCGCTCTCTATGCTTTGCAAGCGACTCTCATATAGAGGCATTACCTGTTCTTTGGCGATCTGCTGTTTCTTCAATTCGCGTATCACTGCACGATAATCTGCATCTGCAAATCCACGTTCCTTGGCAATAATTCCAGCTGTGATTTGCATTTGATTGCGAATCTCGGCGAATGAAGTCAAAGCTTTACTCATCAATTCTTCCGGCGTGATGTCAACACCAAACTGGTGCAGATTGTCGGCATAAACTTCGGCAGGCAAACGATGATCAGCGCGTGCGCGTGGCAGAACTTCCGCTTTAATCATAGCGTTATACGCCGTCAATTGCTGTTCTAGGGCAGCGAAGGACTTTTCCCAGCCCTTGATCTCACTCTTACTCAACAATTCTTTCATACCTGCGATCAAGGTTGGCGCGTCACCCAAGGCTTGTTCTACTTCACCTTTGTAAGGACCTAACAATTTAGGATTGGCTTTCAAGCGTTCAAACATCCGTTCTTTCGCCAGCTCGGTTGCCGGACGATAGCCCTTCGCCAAACCAGCATATTTCTCCAAGCGTACTAACAAAGTTTTCTGACGCTCTTTCGGAATACGTGGATCCAAGGTTTGCTGAACCACACCGAAAATCATGCCGGTGAGATCATTGTAGGGAAAAAAGTATTTGCGATTCAAACCTTCACTGCGAATGCTGTCTTCCGCAGAGGTGATCAAGATTTGTAAGTCTTGTTTAATTTTAGGATCGGTCTCCGCCCGCATACGTTTTTGATACTCGGCGATGACTGCACGCATCTCTTTCATTCGCGTATCGAAGGTATCGCGTGACAAATCCGTGATTTGTTCATCCAAGCCATCAACACCAAGTGAGCCGGCACCTTCTGGGGAATATTTGCCCATCACGTTCAACAGCACTTTGGCGTTGTCGTTACTTTTTTGAACCCAACTTTGCTCAGCAGCGAACGCTGATGCACTAATCAAACCACAGCTCGCACTAAAAGCCCATGCGGCCAGGACGGCCTGGACCGAAAGTTTTCTTTTCATGTTTCAATCTCTTTATTCAGGTTGATGAACTCACCGTGTTTCAGGAGAGATGACGTTAGTATTAACGCCCTATCTGATAGCGTCAACCAAGTTAAGATAGACCAACAAAAAAGCCGCACGAAGCGGCCATTTTGCGACTTGAGATGACTATCTACACAACTAAATCAATCTGTTGAAGCTGGTGCACTTTTCCTTGCTCAGACAACCAAATGCCGCTCGCGGCAAGCTGCCCAAGCGCCTGTTGTTGTGTACCTGCTACTGTAAAACGGCTGGCGACATTCGTCAGACACAGCGCCCCAACTTGCGCTTGTTTCAAGTTTAGAAGCTGATCGGCACCACTGGCATCTTTACTCCAGACCTGCAATTTCTCGTACACCGGATCGTTTTCATCGATCCACCCATTGTGATCGACGTCGTACTTTTGTAACTCAGCGAAGCCATTATTCGTGCTGGGGCCGAACAATTCGCGCCCGTCGTCGATCTTTCCATTCTTATTCAAATCGAGCGCCAAGAAGCCTGCATTGCTAGCGAAGGAAATCTGCTCTTTGCTGCCATCAGCATTCAAGTCAAAAGCGAATTTATGATCAGTTAATTGCACAGGGCCTTCACCAAAATTGAGCATCAGAGGGTCAACCTTTCTTTGTGCTTGCGTTATCACGTCAATCGCGGTTTCGGTATGTGTTTGACGTTGCAATTCAAAGCTCAAGTCAAACTGAATTGATTTACCATCACTGGTTCGTACTGTCCCTTGCGCTTGAAAGTTGGAATTCTCTTGAATGTCGACCACGCGGCGCGCGTGATATTCAATCTTCCAATCTGAATTTCTCGGTGTTGGTGTGGACTGCGACGCAGCGCCCTGCACCTGAGGCTGAGCTTGCCTACAGTCAGTATCACATTTCTGCCTTTGCCCTCGCCAGCCAGGGAAGAGATCAATACTCTTTCCTAACATGTATTCGATCAAGCTGCGGATCAGCTGCACTCGAGGATCAAGCTCCTCTTCCTCCAATTCAGGGGTAGGAGCCACCTCTGTCAGCTGAGATTGGGGTTTGACTTCGGGGCGTGCCGACGCCTGAGTTAACTCGGCCTCGATTTTCTGCAGAAGTTGCGAGAACCGCGAAATATCTATGCGTGTGTTTTCATCAAGTTGTTCACGTGCATTCGATTCTTTACTTTGGGCGCCAATACCGGATTGCGATTCAAGACGCATTGGCGCGCCGCGCGTAGCCGTCATTGTCTTAGTCTCAAAAACTTGTGTCGAAGACGAGGATGTCGCCATCATTTGCACATCAGACGCGGCAATTTTCATGACCAGCTCCTACCTAAAAGATGGGTATGCAAAGTAAAGCGCACAAGCCAGCTCTCAAAGCCAATCTTGAATCTGCACTCTTTAGTCGAAAATCCAGTCATGGATCGTGACTCAGTTTAAAGGAGGGCTTTGGCCGGCTCTGAACTAAGGTAGCTTTTCGATTTCCCTATTTATCGGACTTCCCTCATCTACCTTTAATAGTTTTTTTCGTATGCATCTCAGATTACGCTGCAATTTAACTATGGCACTGAGCAATCAATTAAGAAATTACTGTCTGAGATAATCACGCAATTCATAATACCAATACGTCATCTGCGCACCGAGCATACCCAATGGTCCCAAGGTACTAGGCAATCCATACGGTTCAAAGCCAGCCGGTAGGGGACTGTTGAATGCAATGGCCTGCGCCAACACCTCACCGGCCAGAGTTGTCGGCGCCACGCCATGACCACCGAATCCCAAACCGTACCAAAGCCCATTGTCCAGACGTCCCAACTGCGGCATTTTGTGGCGACCGTAACTCATGAGACCGCTCCAAGCGAAGTCGACCTTCGTACCACGCAATTGCGGGTAGACTTTCAACATATCGTGATACAGGAGATTTTGTACTTGTTGCGGCGTGCGCTCGGCGATAGAAATACGTCCGCCCCATAGCAAGCGTGTGTCAGCTAACGGACGGTAGTAATCAAAGGCAAAACGCGTATCGTAGACCGCGGCACCCGTACGCATCGCGGTTTGCAAACGATCGCCCAAGGGTTCTGTCGCCATCACATAAGTCGCGATTGGTAACACAGCACGACTCAAGCGCGGTACCAAGTCCTCAATATAGCCACCACAACAAACGACGACGTGCTGCGCCTTAATGTGATGTCCGGTATTGGTTTGAACCCGCTTACCGCCATTCCCATCCTCGATCGCTGTCACACTTGTATTCTCGAACATCTGACCGCCCTGCTCTTGAATCACGCGCGCTAATCCTTGCGCATATTTCAGAGGATGAAAATGAAAAGCATTTTTTTCGTGAAGGGCGTCGAAATAGCGCTCTGAAAGCAATTCTTGTCGCAACTGATCTTTGTCGATATAAGTCCAATCGACCTCAAAAGAATCCCGCATGAAACTCTGGAGTTTGGTGAGGCTGCGCTGATCATCAAACCAGTTTGCCAACAAGACTCCGCTCTCATTCTTGTCACAATCAATCTGATACTGATCAATACGCTGACGTATCAATTGCACGGCGTCGAGCGTCAATTGATACAGGGCTTTTGCTTTTGATGGGCCGAGTTGTTTGAGTAGATCGCGATTATCCAAACTAAAACCACCAAACACAAAACCGCCATTACGTCCCGAAGCACCAAAGCCCACTGTCTTCGCCTCTACGACGGCAACACTTTTTACGCCCCGCTCTAGCAAACCCAGTGCCGTCGCGAGACCAGCGAAACCTGCGCCGATGATACACACTTGCACATCAAGATCGCGCTCAAGTTTGGGAAATGTAAGATCTTGCTGGGCACTAAATTGGTAGTAAGTTTGCTGCATAATATGATCTGCATATCAAAAAACATATTGTCCTCGATATCGAATACCTTTTGCAAACGCGAAGCACGCGATCAGCAATATTAAAAAAACGAGCCGACTTGGGGCCGGCTCGTTCTGATTACTTCATAAGTTTGATTTCTCGCTTACTCGCTATTTGTTTGCCACGTCGCGTCCTTTAACTTCTCTTTCCATCAATTTGAAGATGCGACGATATTCATCAAGCCAACTGGTCGGCTCACGGAAACCATGCGCTTCAATCGGATACACCGCGAACTCGAAATTCGGATTCTTCAGCTCAATCAATTTCTGCACCATACGCACGCTATCTTGGAAGAAGACATTATCATCAAGCACGCCAGAGCAAATTAGCAAAGGACGCTTCAAACCAGCGGCGAACTCTATCGGAGAGCTGCGCAAATAAGCGTCAAGATCGACATCCGGTGTATTCAAGATGTTTGAAGTGTAACCATGGTTGTAGTGGGCCCAATCGGCGACAGGGCGCAAAGCTGCCCCAGCTGCAAACGCATCGGTTTTGAACATCGCCATGAAAGTCATGAAGCCACCATAAGAGCCGCCGTAAATGCCTACGCGTTGACGATCGACATTCGCGTTCTCGACCAGCCAATCAATACCATCTAGATAGTCTTCCAACTCTGGGGTTCCCATTCTTTGATAGATCGCATTGCGCCAATCGCGCCCGTAACCTGCGGAGGCACGATAGTCCATATCGATCACCACATAGCCCTCTTGCACCAAGAGATTGTGGAACATCATTTCGCGGAAGTAGTTTGACCAGCCAAAATGCGCTGCTTGCAAATAGCCTGCGCCATGTACAAACATTACGGCAGGACGCTTAGGCCCATTCAGCTTCGATTTATCTTGATACACACGTGAATAAATCGGCGCAGCGCCATGTTTCGATGGAACAGCGACCACGTCAGGCACGACCCAATTGAAGGCTGCAAACTCCTTTGAAGTGGAGTCCGTGAGGCGTGTCGCTTTGGCTGCAGGTGTTGCCGCTTGTACGAATAAATCAGGCTGACGCGTGATGCTGGAATACGTCAGAAGGAGTCTATCTTCGGTTGGCGACAATTCGTAATCCATGCCACCATTCATGTCAGTCAAGGCTTGATCAGTCTGACCATCACTAGAGATGCGGTAGACTTCATGTTTTCCTGGATGCTTTTTATTGGCGCGATAATAAATCCATCGACCATCGTGCGTTTGCGTCAATCGATTAATCTCAAATTTACCTGAAGTAAGCGCGCGCGACTGTCCATCGCGATATTGATACAGCTGACTGTAGCCAGATTGTTCTGACAAGTACCACAAGCTTTTGCCATCACGACTGTAGAACATCTCGTTAAAGTCATTATCATTGACCCAAGCTTGATCGGTCAGCCGATGCACAAGTTGCCACTGCCCCTTATCTTTGGCTCCAGTATTGAGTTCGATGATCCAGCGATCCTTATTATCAGCACTAAACAGCTGCACTGCGATTTTGTCACCGTTCGGTGACCAATGCAGGCCGCGGAAGCCAACATAAATTGCGCGAGGAACCGCAGCCTTTGGTTCTGGTTTACCGAGTCGTTTCGCTGCATCGATCTTCAAACTTAACAAAGGGTCTTCGTTGATCCCCGCCAAATTGTCGAACTTTAATTGATGTGCTTTATTGGCGCGAATATCGACGAGGTACACGAACTCGTTGGCGTCTTCGCCAGTGCCGACTTTACTTCTCACATCTTGCACCATCACATATCCATCTGCCGTCACGTAATGCGGCATCTTGTCACTGCGCCCCGGCTTGCGTGGTGCAGAGGTACTCACAAGCGCATAGTTGCCATCAGGTGACAAACTAAACTGACGGAACTCTCGTCCTTTGCCCAAGTAAATCGCGGGCGGAACGCTGGCAGCTTGATTCGCAATTTCACGCTGCTGATTCTCGAAATCTTTCTTATCTGTCTCGCGCTTCTTGATGATGTCGAACAGTCGGTTTTGTTGCAAGCTCAAGTAATCGTTGGCTTCCTTTTTACCAGCGGGATCATCTTCGTTCTTCAACTGTAGTATGGTCATCGTTTCGCCACTGCGAAGATGAAAACTGTTCAGTTTCCCATTCTGCCAAAAGGCAAGCTGGTCTTGTCCTATAAAGCCAATTAGTCCACTGCTCTCGCCTGTACGTGTGACTTGGGTTTTCTTGCCATCTTTCTGCACAAACAAATTACCATTGCGTACCCATGCGACTTGACTGCGATCAGCGTTAAAGTAACGTGTTTCACTCTCTGCTGCGGCGACCTCAGCCGCGCTCAATTTCACCGGTGTTCCACCGCTAACCGCCACACGATACAAGTCACGAATTTCACTACCTTCCGCTTTGCGCGAGAAATAGACTGTCTTACCATCCGCACTAAAATACGAACGCTCCGGCGCGATACCCATCCAATCGGTATTCGACATGATCTTTTCAAGGCTCAACTTGCTCGTCGCTTGCGCGTAGGCATGACTAAGAAAACCTGCCTGCAAACATAAGCCAGCGACGATACAAGCTAGTCCAATTCGTTTCATTCTCATAATGTGACCTTTGTAAATTCGATCCAAACAAAAAACGCTGAGTCTCTTTTGAGATTCAGCGTTTTTGACCTAACACTCAGAAAAAGATTCCCCCAATTTCAAGAGACTCTTATATCGAGTTGATCTGACATCATTCGGGTAATTTCTGACTCGAGAGATCACCATCAACATGTTCGCCAAGTTCGCCCTCCCACTTGGCCACAACCGCTGTCGCCAAGCCGTTGCCAATGACGTTTGTGGCTGAACGTGCCATGTCGAGGAAGTGATCGACACCGAGCAATAAGAGCAGGCCCGCCTCTGGAATTTTGAATTGAGAAAGTGTCGCCGCAATCACTACCAAAGATGCGCGAGGCACGCCCGCCATCCCCTTGGACGTCAACATCAAAATCAACATCATGGTGATCTGAGTGCTCAAAGACAATTCAATCCCGTAAGCTTGCGCGATAAATACCGTCGCAAAAGTGCAGTACATCATCGAGCCATCAAGATTGAAGGAGTAGCCGAGCGGCAGTACGAAAGACGCGATACGATTCTTGACACCGAAACGCTCCAAGCCTTCCAAAGTTTTTGGGAAGGCTGCTTCAGACGACGCCGTAGAGAACGCTAATAAGGTCGGCATCCGCAACTCACGCAATAGTGGCGTGATACGTTTCCCCAGAAAGAGATAACCGATAAAAATGAGGGTCAACCACAGTACGAAAATAGAAAAGTAGAACTCGCCCATGAACACCCCGTAGGTCTGCAATACGCCTAAACCACTTTTTGCGACAACGCCGGATACCGCAGCAAATACCGCGACAGGAGCGAAATTCATTACGTACGCAGTGACTTTCAACATAATATGAGCAACACCATCGACGGTATCGATCAAAGGCTTACTGCGCTCCCCAACTGCAGCGGCAGCAGTGCCAAAGAAAATCGAAAACACGACAATCTGCAAAATCTCATTCTTCGCCATCCCATCCACGATGGATGATGGCACCAAGTGAGTGACGAACTCTTTCATGCTGAGATTAGAGGTGGCAATTCCCGAAACGGCATCACTTGCAGGCAACAAGGCGTGCATCGCATCACCAGGTCGGAAGAAATTCACCATGATCAAGCCTAAGGTCAGCGAAATGATGCTGGCCAAAATGAACCAAGCCAATGCCTTGCCACCAACACGACCAACTTCTTTCGCATCACCCATTTTCGCGATACCAACCACCAAAGTAGCAAATACCAATGGCGCGATAATCATCTTGATCAAGCGCAGAAAAATAGTCGTCACCAAAGACATCGCCTCGGCGAAATCAGCGGGCTTCTCCATATGGCCATTCGCGTAATAGCCAACAAAGATCCCTAAAATCAAGCCAAGAAAAATGTATGACGTAAGATTAAGACGTTTGAACATAGTGCAATCCTGTATTTATATTTTTACTTTGTCTCAGTATCGAGACTTCGACAAGTTTTGGGGCGTTTCTCCTACCACACCCTAGCAGACCTTCTGTGCTAGCGACAAGCCGCCTGAGTATACTTGAGAGCGTCTCTTGAGACCACTTTTTATTGCATCGGTTCGCACCGCCTTGTTTGCACAGAAATTCATTTTCCATGTGCCATAAAAAACCCGACACGAGGTCGGGTTTTTCAGGTTACAGAGATTGAGGATTTACTCCACTTCCACCACCTCTTGCGAAGCATTAGAAGGTGGTGAGTCCCCCTCTGGGAAATCAAGCTTGATTTGATCCTTATCGTCGAGTTCAACGTTGACTTTACCACCCGTCACCAAACGACCGAACAACAATTCATCAGCCAAGGCTTTACGAATCATGTCTTGAATCAAGCGTGCCATCGGGCGAGCACCCATCAGTGGGTCAAAACCTTTCTTCGCCAAGAACTTACGCAATGCTTCACTGAAGGTCGCTTCAACTTTCTTCTCGTGCAGCTGCTCTTCCAATTGCATCAAGAACTTGTCGACCACACGCAAGATGATTTCTTCGTCCAAAGCACGGAAGCTAATGATCGAATCCAAACGATTACGGAACTCGGGCGTGAACATGCGCTTGATATCCGCCATCTCATCGCCAGCCTGCTTGGTGTTATTAAAGCCTATCGACGGTTTCTGCAAACTCTCGGCGCCAGCATTGGTCGTCATAATAATGATCACATTGCGGAAGTCTGCTTTGCGACCATTGTTATCGGTTAAGGTACCGTGATCCATCACTTGCAACAAGATGTTGAAAACATCGGGATGCGCTTTTTCGATCTCATCCAAGAGCAAAACAGCATGCGGCTTCTTGGTAATTGCTTCAGTCAACAAACCGCCTTGATCGAAACCGACATAGCCAGGAGGCGCACCGATTAAGCGACTGACCGCATGGCGCTCCATGTACTCAGACATATCGAAACGAATCAACTCGATACCCAAAGTGAAGGCTAATTGTTTAGCGACTTCGGTTTTACCAACACCAGTTGGACCTGAGAACAAGAAAGAACCAATCGGTTTATCGGTTTTACCGAGACCAGCACGCGACATCTTGATCG
The DNA here is from genome assembly GCA_964459555.1 of uncultured Burkholderiaceae bacterium. GTDB lineage: Bacteria > Pseudomonadota > Gammaproteobacteria > Burkholderiales > Burkholderiaceae_D > Undibacterium. The sequence continues at coordinate 38,194 of CAYWNE010000006.1, forward strand.
CAGACGCCAAGGCTTCGATCGCAGGATCTTGACCGAAAACCACATTCTTCAAATCACGATCGATGGTCTGCAACTTACTACGATCATCTTGATTAACAGTTTGAGGCGGAATGCGTGCGATCTTCGAAATAATGTCTTCGATATCGGCTTTCCCAATGGTTTTTTTCTGCTTGGACTTCGGCAGAATGCGTTGTGCAGCGCCTGCTTCATCGATCACGTCAATCGCCTTATCGGGCAAATGGCGATCATTCAAGAAGCGTGCCGACAACTCAGCTGCCGTCGTCAAAGCCGCTGCAGAATACTTCACATTGTGATGCTCTTCGAACTTGGTTTTGAGGCCGCGCAGAATCTGCACGGTTTGTTCAATCGTTGGCTCGTTGACGTCGACTTTTTGGAAGCGACGTGACAAAGCATGATCTTTCTCGAAGACGCCACGATACTCAGTGAACGTGGTCGCACCGATGCATTTGAGCTGGCCATTCGACAAAGCGGGCTTCAACAAATTCGAGGCATCCATGGTGCCACCCGAAGCAGAGCCTGCGCCAATAATCGTATGAATCTCATCGATGAATAAGATTGCATCAGGTGTCTCGCGCAATTGCTTCAACACGCCTTTCAAACGCAACTCAAAATCACCACGATATTTCGTGCCCGCTAACAAGGCACCCATGTCGAGTGAATATACCACGGCATTTCCTAGAATGTCTGGTACATCGCTTTGTGTAATACGCCATGCCAAACCTTCGGCAATTGCGGTCTTACCGACGCCAGCTTCGCCAACCAATAAAGGATTGTTCTTGCGACGACGGCACAGAATTTGAATCACACGTTCCACTTCGCTCTCGCGACCAATCAATGGATCAATCTTGCCTTCAGCTGCTGCTTTATTCAGATTTTGTGTGAACTGTTCGAGTGGATTTTCTTTGGCCTGGCTTTCACCATGCGCATCTTCGCCACCTTCATGCGATTTTTGTGGCTCGTTGTGATTGTCTTTGCGAACACCATGCGAAATAAAGTTAACCACGTCGAGACGTGTCACGCCTTGCTGGTGCAAGTAGTACACCGCGTGTGAATCTTTTTCGCCAAAGATGGCCACCAAAACATTAGCGCCATTAACTTCCTTCTTGCCATTCGATGCCGACTGGACGTGCATAATCGCGCGCTGAATCACACGTTGGAAACCAAGTGTAGGCTGGGTATCGACTTCGCCTGTCCCTTGCACTGTCGGGGTGTTATCGGCGATAAAATTCGACAAGGTCTTGCGCAGATCTTCAATATTCACTGCACAGGCACGTAAGACTTCGGCTGCGGAAGGATTATCCAACAGCGCCAGTAACAAGTGCTCGACCGTGATGAACTCGTAACGTGCCTGCCTAGCCTCGACAAAGGCCATGTGCAAACTAACTTCTAATTCCTGGGCAATCATACTTCCTCCATCACACATTGCAGCGGATGACCCGCTTGTTTCGCGTGTGCTAAAACGAGTTCAACCTTGGTTAACGCTACATCCTTCGTATAAACCCCGCAAACGCCGCGCCCTTCGACATGGACCTTCAGCATAATTTGCATCGCGGTTTCTTTATCCTTATTGAAGTATTCCTGAATGATCGCGACCACAAACTCCATCGGCGTGTAATCATCATTGAGTAATACCACCTGGTACATCGACGGCGGCTTTAATCCAAGAGCCTGCTTCTCGAGTACCGTACTATTTTCATGCTCTATTCCCATACGTCTATTCTAGTACGTTGATCACGCTCGAAGTCAAACATTAAACAAATAAAAGTGCTTCTGTTCATTTTAAGTCGCATCGAAATTTCTTGCTTGCCACGCGCAAAATTGATTTGTAACTTTTAGTCAAATAATCGCACAACAAGTGATACCAATTCACGCTTTTTCACCGCCCCACTAGCGGCCAGAAAAAACATGTAGAAATTCTATTTCTCCCTCCAGATGGCGCTAATTTGACAAACATCAATAGCAAAATCAGGCTATTTCACGTAAAAAAACAACAATGCTACATGGGCAAGCAAATTTTCTTGACTTTCGTTTTTTTTCCGCCAAGAATGACATTTATTGATATTTAACTTAAGTTTTTATTATCAATATGAAGTGGGCAGGTTAAGAAAGGTAGCTTTACAGAGTTTTCTTGCTTTTTCGGCTCGTGTGATTAGTTTATATTTGAAAGATGTATTATGGCAACAGGTACCGTAAAATGGTTCAATGACTCCAAGGGCTTTGGTTTTATCACTCCAGATGATGGCGGTGAAGATTTGTTCGCCCACTTCTCCGCGATCCAAATGAATGGCTTTAAGACTTTGAAAGAAGGTCAAAAAGTGACATTCGACGTGACTCAGGGTCCAAAAGGCAAGCAAGCTTCTAACATCCAAAATCCTTAATCCGATTTTGCAATGTTAAGAAAAAACCCGCTGCGGCGGGTTTTTTTGTGTACCGAAAAGGCTAACATTGACTAAATGAGTAACACAAAAAGTTTGCGAGGCCGATCGTACTTACCTAACTTCACACTGGTACTGCCCTAATGAGCCTTCCTGCCAACGAACTAAAACGCCGAGCTATGGCGCACACTTACTTACTATCGGCATTACGTTATCTCGATCGAAGTGATGTCTGCGGATTTCCGACCTCGCCGATCCCACTCGCGGAAGTCGAAGAGAAGTTGACAGAGAAAACCTTGCTAGATGGTCTACATCAGCTACGCGCACTTGGAAACAATGAAAATCCCCGGGCAGCTTTTTGGAAGCGCCTCTCAAGTGCAGCAGAAGCAATTGATCAAGCTGATTTAACAAAAGAACTTCATTCTCAATTCTTGTTGACCTTGAAAATGCAACCCAAGAATAGTGGTGGGAATTAGTTCACTGCATTTGCAATGCAATCTCTTCCATGTAATCGTGCGAGTTCCATAGATTTTTCGAATAAGTTTGCAACTGAATGATCTTTGTTTTCTCTATCCTTCGAGAACAAAATAAACCATTTTGAGAAGAGAAAAATAACGAAGTCAGAAGTTGAGATCGTCTAGTTTCTGGATTCCGAGTTCAACGTAATCGCATCAACGAGATTTGGCTTGGGAGTGCAAGTTAATATCCGCAACGGCAAACAGCACTAATTAAAACACGCTATCGATATTTTGCGTACAACGCAGATACAAAATGCAAAAAAGCCGGCACGAAGTCGGCTTTTTTTTATAAAACTCACACACGCTTTTAAGCTTCGAAAAATTCAATTATCGGGATGCAGATCTAGGCACAAAGCACAGCCATACACGAGTATGGCGAGCATTTGCAACAACGAGCTGCGCCCGATTAACGACACCTAAATGCAAATTCAATTATAGGGATGCAGCGCTAGGCGCTTCCCGCAGCAATACAAAAGTATTGCGAGGACAAGCAACAACGCGATGCGCCCTAGAATTGGATTTGCTTACATGTTCTCGATCATTACATCGCCAAAGCCTGAACAAGATACTTGAGTAGCACCTTCCATCAAACGTGCGAAGTCATAAGTCACTTTCTTCGATGTGATTGCTTTTTCTGTGGAAGAGATCAACAGATCAGCAGCTTCAAACCAGCCCATGTGACGCAACATCATTTCAGCGGAGAGAATCAAGGAACCTGGGTTCACGTAGTCTTTACCAGCGTATTTTGGAGCTGTACCGTGAGTTGCTTCGAACATCGCGATCGAATCAGACAAGTTCGCGCCTGGAGCGATACCGATACCACCAACTTGTGCTGCCAAAGCGTCGGAGATATAGTCACCGTTCAAGTTCAATGTAGCGATAACGCTGTACTCTGCTGGACGCAACAAGATTTGCTGCAAGAATGCGTCAGCGATGGAATCCTTAACGATGATTTCTTTACCTGTTTTTGGATTCTTGAATTTGCACCATGGGCCGCCGTCGATCAATTCAGCGCCGAATTCTTTTTGTGCCAATGCGTAAGCCCAATCACGGAAGCCACCTTCGGTGTACTTCATGATGTTACCTTTGTGAACGATAGTCACAGATGGCTTGTCATTGTCGATTGCGTACTGGATTGCTTTGCGTACCAAACGCTCTGTACCTTCAATAGAAACTGGTTTAACGCCGATACCAGAAGTTTCTGGGAAGCGGATTTTCTTCACGCCCATTTCTTCTTGCAAGAACTTGATCAATTTCTTCACTTGATCAGAGCCTTGAGCGAATTCAACACCTGCATAGATATCTTCAGAGTTTTCACGGAAGATGACCATGTCGGTTTTTTCTGGTTCACGTACTGGAGATGGCACGCCTTTGAAATAACGTACTGGGCGCAAGCACACATACAAATCCAATTCTTGACGCAAAGCCACGTTCAAAGAGCGGATACCGCCACCAACTGGCGTCGTCAAAGGACCTTTGATCGACACAACATATTCTTTCAAAGCCGCCAAAGTTTCTTCTGGCAACCATACGTCTGGGCCATACACTTTCGTGGACTTTTCACCTGCGAAAATTTCCATCCAGCTGATTTTGCGCTTGCCACCGTAGGCTTTCGCAACTGCTGCATCGACCACTTTGATCATCACTGGGCTGATATCAACACCAGTACCATCACCCTCGATGTAAGGGATGATTGGATTGTCTGGAACATTCAAAGAGAAGTCAGCGTTGACGGTAATTTTTTGACCTTCAGCAGGTACTTTAATATGTTGATACATCGTTTTCTCCGTGGATATGCCATCAAGCGAACATCTCGCTTGCTGTGCGAATTGCGGGTAATTGACATGCCTATTGTCTCAGCATCAGCTTCACCGCAGCAAAATCGAATTCCGCCAAGCCATTTGACTCGGCGTATTCCATTCACTTGGGAAAAGTCTTATATAAGACAGAAGACCACCATTTCGTATTATGCACTACTATTTTACTTGATGCTATCCCTTTGCAACACCCGCAAACTGTGATTTATCAAGGATAATGTTGATCTTGGAGGGATTTTGCGGCGAAAGACACGCGTACAGCGCTTTTCATTGATCATCCTGACAAAATAGGCAAGTTTTCAGATCACACCAAAGCCAAATCATCCGCTCCCAATCCGCTCGATTGAAGTCACAATGAAACTCATCTTATTCAATAAACCATTCGACGTGATGTGCCAATTTTCGCCGCATCCGCAGCGGCAAACTCTGGCCGATTACATTCAGATTCCCAAGGTTTATCCAGCTGGGCGACTCGACGCCGATAGTGAGGGTCTCATTCTGCTGACTGATGACGGCAAATTGCAGCACAAGATCAGTCATCCTGACTGGAAAGAAAACAAAACTTATTTGGTGCAGGTCGAAGGTAGCGTCAGCGCCGAACAATTAGAGAAATTGCAGGCTCCGCTAAATTTGGGCGACTTCACAAGCTTGCCCTGCAAAGCTTTTGAGATTGCTGAACCTGAATGGATTTGGCCACGCAATCCGCCGATACGGCAGCGCGCCAACATCCCAACCAGCTGGCTCTGTATGATCCTATCGGAAGGGAAAAATCGCCAAGTGCGACGCATGACAGCAGCGGTTGGCTTACCAACATTGCGCTTGATTCGCAGCGGCATTGGCGATTACACACTGGCTTCGCATCCACTGATGCCGGGCGAAATGATGGAACTGAGCATTTAGAACTCACCATCAAACATTGATGAGCGACCCAGACCGAATCTGAAGCCCGTAGGCAAAACCCTAAGAAAAATTCGGTGCGGAAAAGACAAAAACCGCAATCACGATTGCGGTTTTTTTATGTCTTGCTTTGCTAGGAAACTTAGGTTCAAGACCACCAAGGGTCGAAACTGCGCTTCCTTTTGCGACTTACTTCAGTAAGCCGCCAACAAAAACTCTGGATTAAGCCAATGCTTTGATCGCAGATGCCAAACGGCTCTTATGACGAGCTGCTTTGTTTTTGTGGATGATTTTTTTGTCAGCAATACGATCGATCGTAGACACGGAGTTTTGAAAGATCAATGCAGCAGCAGCTTTATCACCAGCTTCGATTGCCTTACGAACAGCTTTGATTGCTGTACGCAAAGTCGAACGCTGACTAGAGTTGTGTGCATTTTGTTTAACTGCTTGACGAGCACGTTTGCGTGCTTGTGCGGTATTTGCCATGAGATTTCCTAAACGTGGTCAACGCGACGGGTTCAAGATGTAAGACATAACTTACATGGCCTCGCCGCAATAAAATTCTGAACAGCTTTGCAGTATAACCCGTTTTAAAATCTCACGCAAGTCATCTGCATTGTTCAATACTCAAAAACTCGCTGCACAGGAAAATCTTGGTTTTTTAGCAATTAAGCAATTGATCCGGTCGCTAGCGTAGATGAATGATTTAACTGAGCGGTTATATTACTCGCCAATACTTGTGCGTCAATTCGAGCACCACTCACATCGCTAAAGCGCTAACGAGATAATACCGCTCGAACGCAGGTTTCGTTCTAGATCATTTCTTCCAAGTCAAAGAAAAATTGAATGCTAGACTATGCGTATGATCCTCGTGGTTAGTGCGTCGGCACATGCAATTGCGGAACGTAGTACGGCGAGCAAAACCTAGCAAGCGCCGATGCCATCAACTCTATCATCGAGAACCAAACCAACACTTCGACTTTTAATATTGTGCTGATCGACCTCTTTTTCACTCTACGCGACGCCAAAGTTCCGGTCTCAATCAAGGAATTTCTGATTCTGCTTGAGGCGCTCAAGCAAGGCATCATTGGACCGTCGCTCAATGATTTCTATTACCTCGCACGCACGACGCTGGTCAAAGACGAAGCACACTTCGACAAGTTCGACAAAGCTTTTGCCGCTTATTTCAAAGGCGTTGAAACGATTTTTGAAAAGCATCCAGAGATTCCTCTCGACTGGCTCAAGAAACGTTTGGAACGTGAACTCACACCAGAACAACGCGCCGCCCTTGAAAAGTTCGGTTACGACAAATTGATGGACAGGCTCAAGGAATTACTCGAGCAACAAAAAGATAGGCATGAAGGCGGTAATCGCTGGATAGGAACCGGCGGCACCTCGCCCTTCGGTAACGGCGGTGACAATCCAGAAGGCATCCGAATTGGTGGCAAGAGCGAACGCCGTTCTGCCGTCAAAGTATGGGAAGCACGCGCCTTCCGTGACTACGACACCGAACGTGAACTGGGGACCCGCAATATCAAGGTGGCTCTGCGTCGTCTGCGGCGCTTTGCGCGGCAAGGCGCTCATGATGAATTTGCACTGGACGCGACGATTAAGGCGACCGCCAATAATGCTGGCTACCTCGATATCAAAATGCAGCCCGAGCGTAAGAACAATATCAAGGTATTGATGCTGCTCGATGTCGGCGGCACCATGGATGACCACATCGATCAAGTCGAAGAATTGTTTTCTGCCGCGAAAACTGAATTCAAGAATCTTGAGTTCTACTACTTCCACAACTGCGTCTACGATTATTTGTGGAAGAACAATCACCGCCGTCATTCGGAAAAAATGGCGACTTGGGATTTAATCCGCAAATACCCACCCGATACCAAACTGATTTTCGTTGGTGACGCTACCATGAGCCCGTATGAGATTCTGCAGCCGGGCGGTTCGGTCGAGTACAACAATGAAGAAGCTGGGGCAACTTGGTTACAGCGTTTTACCTCGCACTTTCCGAAATTCGTCTGGCTCAATCCTGAACCCGAAGGTATCTGGCAATATCGACAGTCCATCGCCATCATTCGACAAATCGTCAACAATCGTATGTTCCCGATTACGCTCAGTGGTTTGGAACAAGGGATGCGCTTGCTGAGCAAATAGCGGCCAGATCCGCGCCCAATATTGCTTAGCAAAGCATTAAGATGTCGCGCGGATTCCAACACCACTCATTAAATTTACTGTACATAAATCCAGTATTTCGCAATAATGAGCCCTCGTTCAAGGACTAGGTCACACGGTCGCATGAATAAATCACACGAGATTTGTCGGTTTCGCAAGATTGTCCAAGCACTGTGTTTCCGTGTACGATAAAAAAGACCTTCGCATTTACAACAATAGGACTTACGCAAAATTGCGCTAGCTAGAGCCTACCCTCGAATGCTTTAGTCGGGGGCGCGCCGCTGAAGACAGTACAGATGTACGGCGAGGCGGCAGCAACGACACTAGCGTCTGTTTTGCGTAAGTCCTAAACAACAATCACGTTTCAATTTTTTTATTCATCGCATGGCAACTAAAAAAACGACGACTCCATCCGACTATAGCGAATCATCGATCCGGGTCCTCAAGGGATTGGAACCGGTCAAACAAAGACCGGGGATGTACACCCGCACCGAGAACCCTCTCCACATCATTCAAGAAGTGATCGACAATGCCTCCGACGAAGCATTGGGCGGTCATTGTAAAAATATCGAAGTCACTCTTAACACTGACGGCAGCGTCAGCGTGGAAGATGATGGTCGCGGTATTCCAGTTGGTCTCCATCCCGACGAAGGCGTGCCCACCGTAGAAATCGTCTTCACCCGTTTGCATGCGGGTGGTAAATTCGATAAAGGCTCTGGCGGTGCGTATGCCTTCTCTGGCGGTTTGCACGGCGTTGGTGTTTCGGTGACGAATGCGCTATCGAAGCGCTTAGAAATCACCGTTTGGCGTGAAGGTGGATTGCACCGTTTGACCTTCGCCAATGGTGATGTGATCGAGCCTTTGAGCACACAAACACTGAGCCGCGGCGACAAGAAAAACGGCACCCGCGTAACTGTTTGGCCCGATGCCAAATACTTTGATTCCGCCGCCATTTCGCTGCCTGAAATGCAGCGCCTTTTGCGCTCCAAAGCGGTGTTGCTGCCGGGCGTACGCGTCTCACTGATCAATGCCAAAACCGGCGAAACTCAAACCTGGCAATACGATCAAGGTTTGCGTGGTTACTTGACCGAAGCCTTGACACAAGCATCGCATGGCGAGCTGGTAATTCCAATGTTTGAAGGGGAACAATTTGCGACTGCCGAGGCCGATGGTTTCGCCGAAGGCGAAGGCGCCTCGTGGGTGGTCGCTTGGACTGAGGACGGCGCCGTGGTGCGCGAGTCTTACGTCAATTTGATTCCAACCCCTGCTGGCGGTACGCATGAATCGGGCTTGCGCGAAGGCTTGTTTGGCGCGGTGAAGAGTTTCGCCGAGATGCACTCGCTGTTACCGAAAGGCGTTAAGCTTTTACCAGAAGACGTGTTCGCGCGGGCTTCCTTTGTGCTCTCTGCGAAAGTGCTTGATCCTCAATTCCAAGGTCAGATCAAAGAACGTTTGAATTCGCGTGATGCTGTGCGACTTGTATCGAGCTTCGCCAAACCACCATTGGAATTGTGGTTGAACTCACACGTCGAACTCGGTAAGAAACTCGCCGAACTCGTCATCAAGCAAGCACAATCACGTTTGCGCTCATTGCAAAAAGTCGAGAAGAAAAAATCCTCCGGCGTCGCGGTGTTACCAGGTAAATTGACCGACTGCGAATCCAACGATATCAGTCGTAATGAATTATTCTTAGTCGAGGGTGATTCTGCGGGTGGCTCGGCGAAGATGGGCCGTGACAAAGAATTCCAAGCCATCTTGCCGCTGCGCGGTAAGGTCTTAAACTCGTGGGAATCCGAACGTGACCGCTTGTTTGCGAACAACGAGATTCACGATATCGCCGTAGCGATCGGTGTTGATCCACACGGCATCAACGACAACATCGATCTCAGCAATCTGCGTTACGGCAAGATCTGTATCCTCTCCGATGCGGACGTCGACGGCTCCCACATTCAAGTCTTGTTATTGACGCTGTTCTTCAAGCACTTCCCGCAATTGATCGCGCGCGGCCACATCTGCATCGCTCGCCCTCCTCTGTTCCGTGTTGATGCTCCGGCGCGCGGCAAAAAGCCAGCGCAGAAGATTTATGCATTAGATCAAGGCGAACTCACGGCGATTGAAGACAAGCTGCGTAAAGATGGTGTTAAAGAAGGTGCATGGACGATTTCTCGTTTCAAAGGCTTGGGTGAAATGAACGCCAACCAATTGTGGGAAACCACCATGAATCCGGATACACGTCGTTTATTACCGGTGTCTCTCGGCGAATTCGATCAAACCTTCTCGGAAGGTCGATTCAATATGCTGATGGGCAAGAGCGAAGCGGCAGCGCGTCGTTCTTGGCTGGAAGAACACGGGAACGAGGTAGAGGCAGACATTTAGTGAGGCACATAAATCCGATTGCGCGGCGCATTACGGCGTTGCAAATCCTCGCAATACCGACGTATTGCTGCGGTTTGCGCCTTGTACTGCATCCGCGAAATCGAATTTCTGAGCCTCCCTGTTCGATTAGAAATGGTAGACCAGAGAAGTCTTCCAAAAACTAAATTTTGAGATTATGAGCGAACAAGCAAATTTATTTGATGAAGTGCCTGACGATGGCAACAACGGCGGTGGTAACGATGGCGAGTCTTTGACGCTGGCGACCTTTGCTGAGCGTGCGTATTTGGACTATGCGATTTCGGTCGTCAAAGGTCGTGCCTTACCTGATGTCAGCGATGGTCAAAAACCGGTGCAGCGCCGTATTTTGTACTCGATGAATGAATTGGGTCTAACGGCAACGGCCAAGCCGCGTAAATCAGCGACCGTGGTCGGTGAAGTACTCGGTAAGTTGCACCCACATGGTGACCAATCCGTGTATGACGCCATGGTGCGGATGGCGCAGGATTTCTCTTTACGCTACCCCTTAATTGATGGTCAAGGTAACTTCGGTTCACGTGATGGCGACGGTGCGGCGGCGATGCGTTATACCGAAGCGCGTTTGACACCGATCTCCAAATTACTACTCGATGAAATTGATCTCGGCACGGTCGATTTCCAAGCCAACTACGACGGCACTTACAACGAGCCGACTTTGCTGCCAAGCCGATTGCCCTTCGTGCTGTTGAATGGTGCTTCAGGGATTGCTGTCGGTATGGCGACCGAGATTCCGTCTCACAATTTGAATGAAGTCGCCAAAGCCGCCGTTGCGATGATCCGCAATCCTAAGATCAGCCATGCTGAATTGATGGAACACATACCGGGACCAGACTTCCCGGGCGGTGGACAAATCATTACACCTGCGGCTGCGATCAGCGACATTTACGCAACGGGGCGTGGCAGCGTCAAAGTGCGCGCACGTTGGAAGATCGAAGAGCTCGCACGTGGCCAATGGCAGGCCGTGGTCACTGAATTACCGCCAGGCACTTCCACGCAAAAAGTCCTAGAAGAGATTGAAGAGATCACCAATCCGAAAGTCAAACTCGGCAAGAAATCTTTGTCGCCTGAGCAGATCAGCCAGAAGCAAATCATGCTCTCTGTGTTGGATGCGGTACGAGATGAGTCTGGCAAAGACGCTGCGGTGCGTTTGGTCTTGGAACCGAAATCGAAGAACCAAGATCAGAACGAATTCATGCAGATGCTATTGGCGCATACTTCGCTCGAGACTTCAGCTTCCCTCAATCTGGTAATGATTGGTGGCGATGGTCGCCCACGTCAAAAAGCCTTAAGCGAAATTTTGGGCGAATGGATTAGCTTCCGCTTCGAAACCGTTACACGTCGCACCCGTTTCAAACTGCAAAAAGTCGATGATCGCATCCATATTTTGGAAGGCCGCCAAGCAGTTTTGCTCAACATCGACAAAGTCATCAAGATCATTCGTGAATCCGATGAACCGAAACCGGCTCTGATCGCGGCTTTCCGTTTATCTGACCGCCAGGCTGAAGACATTCTCGAGATTCGTCTGCGTCAATTGGCGCGCCTCGAAGCGATCAAGATTGAGCAAGAATTGGCCGAGTTGCGCAATGAAAAAACGACTTTGCAAAATTTGCTCGACGATCCATCTGCGATGAAGAAATGCATCATCAAGGAAATCGAAGGCGATGCCAAACAATATGGCGACGCCCGTCGTACTCTAATCGAAGAAGCACAAAAAGCATCGATCGAACAGAAAGTCATCGATGAACCCGTTACCGTCGTCGTCTCTGAAAAAGGATGGGTGCGTGCACGTACTGGGCACGACCATGATCCTGCGCAATTTAGCTTCAAGGCTGGCGATAAACTGTATGGCACTTTCGAATGCCGCACGGTTGATAATCTGTTAGTGTTCGGCTCGAATGGTCGCGTGTATTCGGTTGCCGTTTCCGCCTTGCCGGGCGCTCGTGGCGATGGCGTGCCTGTGACCACCTTGATCGATCTCGCAGCTGGTACCCGCATCCTGCATTACTTTGCAGGCAAAGCCGAGATCTCATTGCTACTGGCTTCGACCGCTGGTTATGGCTTCACCGCCAAACTCGGTGATATGGTGGGCCGCATGAAAGCCGGTAAAGCTTTCATGACTTTGGATGATGGTGATGAACCTCTAGCACCGACGGCAATCGCCGAAGACGCTAGCGCGATCGCCTGTTTGTCGGAAAAAGGTCGTTTGTTAGTCTTTGGTTTGAATGAGATCAAACAGCTCTCGAGCGGTGGTCGCGGTGTGATCTTGATGGAATTAGAAGCCAAAGAGAAATTGCTGGCGGCAACCGCCATCAGCCAGAAAGGCGTCAAGGTTCATGGCATAGGCCGCGGCGGTAAGCCTCAGGAAGTCAGTCTCAGCGCCTCAGGCCTTGCCAACCACATCGGCAAACGTGCGCGCAAAGGTAAGGCTTTGGAAGCGAAAGTGAAAGCACAAAGTCTGCAGAAGAACTAGCGGTCTTAACTATGAGACCAAGCTAGTCTTATCTCGCTCAAATGACAAAGGCTCTGATGCAAAAACGTCAGAGCCTTTTGTGTTTTTGGAGGCTGTTAGTGAAAATCGACGCAAATCCCTGAGCATCGTATATTCAAAACAAACAAAGCTTACTCGCCCAACATCACTTGGTTCTTACCACTCGCTTTTGCCTTGTACAAGGCGGCGTCGGCAATGGTCAACAATTCATCAGGATTGGCGGTTTGACGTGAATCGGCGATCCCTGCAGAAAAGCCAACTTTAAACTCACCGTGTTCCGAGGTATGAACCACTCGGCTAAACGCCACACGGATTTTTTCCAGAACCATACGCGCCACATCGGCCGTCGTGTTAGGAAAAATCACAATGAACTCTTCACCTCCATAGCGCCCTACTGCGTCGCTCTTACGTAAGCGTTGTTTGAGCATATGCGACAAGGTGCGCAGCACCTGATCGCCCATCTGATGGCCATAGGTATCGTTGACGGTTTTAAAATTATCGAGGTCAATCATCGCGACAGCCACACAAGTTACCGTACGGCTTGCACTCGAAATTTTGGCGATCAGGTCTTCTTTGATTGCGGTGTGATTAAACAAACCCGTTAAACCGTCACGCATCACCAAAGTACGCAAGGAACGGAAGCGCTCTGCCCGCGAAGAAAGCGAGGAGATTAATAATTCCGGAGCAATCGGTTTGCACAAGAAATCATCGGCACCAACCTTCACTGCCGCAATCTGTTTCTGTTCGTCTTGTTCGCTCGATAGGAAAATAATCGGAACGTCGAGATAAGAGTGATCTTGTCGTATGATTTTCGAGAGCTCTACTCCATCGCAATTAGGCATGTAGATGTCCATCAAGATCAACTCAGGCCGGAAGCTCGCCATGTGTTCCAAGACTAATTCTGGATCATTGAGAACTTCGACCACCATGCCAGCTGATTTCAACAATGCGCTATAGGCTTTAGTGAGTTCGACATCGTCATCGATGATCAAGATTCGGTAGAGACGCGGTTCAGGTAGAGCGATAATCTCTTCCATGCGCTCAGTCAAAGCCAAGACGTCAACTGGCTTCAAGAAAAAGCCTTCACCGCCAGCACGCACTGCACGTAAGCGGCTTTCAAAACTATTCAAATTCGACATGAACAGTGTTGGCGGTAATTTTCTGCCTTGCGCTTGCAAACGTTCGATTTCATCACCGCCAGCGTGATAGCCGTGTTGGCAATCGAGGTCGATGACTAAGAAATGTGGCATCTTTTCGTCGAGTGCCTCGCCTAGATGTTCTAGGCACTCAATATGGCAAACATCAAAAGCAAACTGTTCGAGTTGAGCCACAATTTCTGCGGTCTTTTCAAGATCGCTATCGACCAAATAAATCAACTTACGCTCAGCCTCAACCACAGGCGGTTTAGGTGGCGCTAAGGTTTCTGGTTCGGGCTCGGGTTCGGCAACACGCGATTCTTGAATATAGTGTTCAACATCACGGCAGAACTGCACAGCACGGTCATGATCCCATGCTTCGCCATGCATCTTTGCTTTGAGCTGCGATTCAAGGGCGCGCGCCTTGGTGCCCATGTCAGGAAAACCGAAGGTTCCTGCAGAACCTGCCATCGTATGCAGGAGGCGATGCAAGAGTGCTTCGTGTTCTTTGTTTTCTGGATCATTCAAAAAGGCGTCCTTGGCATCTTCGATCTCAGCCAATTTGCCCGGAAGTTTGGAAATAAAAACCTGACCCAGCGCCCGTATCGCGGCTTCAAGTTCGTCGAGTGAAGAGCTCACTTAGCTTCGCCTCATGGAAGGTTCCGATTATGAATCACTATTCTTGCGCCAGCAGTATTTACCTAATGCTGGCGACTTAATTTACTTTTTCCCAGAGTGTACGCACCTGCACGGAGAGACTCATAGGATCAAAAGGTTTGGCGATCACACCGATCGCGCCCAAAGTGAAGTAGTAGTCCTGCTCGCTTGACTGTACTTTGGCAGTCATAAAGATCACTGGCGTCGACGCCGTCGTGGTCTTCTTACGTAACTCAGCCAAGGTGGTCGGACCATCCATATTCGGCATCATCACATCGAGCAACAGTAAATCTGGTACAAATCCACCATCAATCGCAGCAATCGCTTCAGCCCCTGAACTGCAGGTTTTCAAGGTGTAGCCACCGACCACTTCCAAAGCGATCTGGGCGACAGCTTGAATATCAAGATCGTCCTCCACGTAGAGGATATTGGTGAGCGAGGTTCCAGACATAAGCATCCTTTGAGTTAGCCACTAGGCGACCAAGCTGATGACACTGATTTGCAAACTAGGTAAGTGGCGGAGGTTCACCGCGCAGTAAGCGCTTTCTTTGTAATCATATCGCTGCCCCCTACGATGTCAAAGAATTTTGTTGAATTAGTGAATTTTTTCCAACAGGAAATAAATTGGCGGCACTAAAACCTGGTGTGAGATCAAATAAATCGCTGCAAACGACTAGCGATCAAGGGTTCGATGCGCCTCATTTGCGAACCTGGCCAAGTCCATTTCGGGTCAATTGAAGCCTCTAAAGGCTATGCTCTACGTACCTGTCCCGCAAATACACTAAGGAAATGAGGGTTGATGCCAATTTGATATGATAAATCAGCTGGTCTAGTGATGCGCCATAGAGCAAAATCAGCACATTTTCCAACTTCCAAACTGCCAATTTGATCGGCTAAACCTAGCGCCTTTGCCGCGTGGATGGTCGTGCCCTGTAAGGCTTCAAGTGGTGTTAGGCGGAATAAAGTGCAGGCCATATTCATGCTCAACAATGGCGAGGTCATGGGTGATGTTCCCGGATTGCAGTCACTTGCCACGGCCATAGGCACACCCGCCTCACGTAACGCGGAAATCGGTGGCAGTTTAGTTTCGCGCAGAAAGTAAAACGCGCCTGGCAGCAGAACGGCTACCGTACCTGCCTCACGCATCGCCGCAATACCCGCTTCGGACAAATATTCCAAATGATCTGCGGACAGACCTTGGAAACGTGCCGTTAAGGCCGCGCCACCTTGATCGGATAACTGTTCAGCATGCAATTTGACGGGCAAGCCAAATGCTTGTGCCGCTGCAAACACACGCTCGGTTTGTGCTGGAGTAAAGCCAATTTTTTCGCAGAACACATCGACTGCGTCGGCCAAGCCTTGCTCTGCAATCGCTGGCAGCATCTGTTCACACACGCTTGTGATGTAGTCATCAGCACGCCCTGCAAACTCAGGCGGCAAAGCATGTGCGCCTAAGAATGTCGTACGCACTCTGACCGCATGTTCTTGCTGAAGGCGACGAGCAACCCGCAGCATTTTCGCTTCGCTATCGAGATCAAGCCCATACCCCGATTTAATTTCTATGGTGGTGATGCCCTGTTCCAAACTGCTTTGCAAACGCGGCAAACTTTGTTCGTACAATTCTTGCTCTGAAGCGGCCCGCGTGGCGCGCACCGTCGACACGATGCCACCGCCCTGACGTGCGATTTCTTCATACGCGACACCATTCAAACGAGCTTCGAACTCGTTACTACGATTTCCTGCATAGACCAAGTGGGTATGGCAATCGATCAAACCAGGTGTCAGCCAGCAGCCTTGGCCATCGTGAATCACTTTGGTTTGATAATCTGCAGGCAGTTCAGCACAAGCGCCCAACCAAGCAATCTTTCCATCTTTGACGGCAATTGCGGCGTCGCGAATTTCGCCATAGGCGTTCTCATCACTGGCGCTCTTGCCCATGGTGGCGAGATGCACATTGATCCACAAACTATCCCACATGCTATTGGTTTGCATCATATTGATTCATTCGATTCGTTTGTTTTAGAGACCACTTTGAGAACGTTCAGTTGAGGAAGCTGATCCGCATCAGATACAACACACTGTCTTCGGACGATTTCACATGGAGATGCACTCCAGCTTGGGCTTTTTCCTCTTCGAGCAAAACTAAGTCACCCGCTTCTAAAGGCGTATGTTTCATCAAGGTGGCACTGCCACGCTCACAAAACAGCAAAACCTGGTGCGCTTGCTCTTCACGAATTTCATGATCGCCGCCTTCCAGTCTTTGCATGAAGTGTTGGCAGGCGTCACGGCGTGTCATTAGATTCAAATCAACCACTGTCCCAGCTTGAAGTTCCGCATAGATGGGTTCTTCACCGGTGAATCGGTGCGGCAAACTTTGCTGGTTCAAGAGCACGCCATGGTCTGCGTCTTTTGCAGGTTTCAGTGTCATGCCCGCACCAGACAAAATCGCCAAGCTACGATCAATTTGTGCGAAGTGCGAGAACGGACCATCTTGCGCAACCGTTGCGGTGCTCAAGCGCCAGATGAAATTGTCGATACCCGCGCCTTCTGGAAAAATCGCGAGTTCAGTGGTACTGCCTCCTCCGTTTTTCCACGGCATGGTCTTATAGTCTTTGCTAGTCCATTTACGCATGGTCTACATTTTCTCCGAATGAGTTTCTATACTCGCTTCTTCACCTACTCCAAAGCGTGCTTTGAAATAGATGAAGTGGAATGAACTTCAAGCGATAAGAAGTTAGGCAAGATACAAATGATCGTACAAATCACTGAACGATGCGCTCAAAGCGCCGTCAACAACCAAATTCTTCACGGCTTCGATATCCGGAGCGAAGAAACGATCTTTATCGTAAAACGCAACTTTTTCACGCAGCATCGTATGCACTTTCGCCAAACTAGCAGAAGTCTTCAAGGGCGCGTGGAAGTCCACACCTTGTGCAGCTGCCAATAATTCAATACCGACGATGGTCGCTGTGTTGTGTGCCATTTCGTGCAAACGTCGACCTGCATACGTCGCCATACTGACATGATCTTCTTGATTTGCCGACGTTGGAATCGTATCGACACTCGATGGATGGGCGTGAGATTTATTTTCTGATGCTAATGCAGCTGCCGTCACATGAGCGATCATAAAGCCAGAATTTAAGCCTGAGCCTTGCACCAGGAACGGTGGCAAGCCAGAAATCGAAGCATCAATCAAGAGTGCGATACGACGTTCAGAAATCGAACCAATTTCAGCAATCGCCAACGCCAAAGTATCTGCTGCAAATGCGACTGGCTCTGCATGGAAATTACCGCCCGAGATGACTTCATTGGTATCGACAAACACCAAAGGATTATCAGTCACGGCATTAGCTTCGGTCAGCAAGGTGCGCGCTGCATTATTGATGATATCGAGGCAGGCACCCATCACCTGTGGTTGGCAACGCAAGCAGTAAGGGTCTTGTACGCGTTCGTCATTAACCAAATGCGATTGACGAATCTCACTACCATTGAGCAAAGTGCGATAGATATTCGCAGTAGCGATCTGACCTGGTTGGCCACGCACCGCATGGATACGCGGATCGAAAGGCGCATCGCTGCCCTTGGCAGCATCCACCGACAAGGCACCGGTGATGGTCGCCGCTTCTAACAAGCGTTCTGCCAAGAACAAACCATTCAAGGCCAATGCGGTCGACACTTGCGTACCATTGATCAACGCCAAGCCTTCTTTCGCCGCTAAGACCACCGGTGTGATGCCCGCTTTTTCTAAGGCGACTTTGGCGTCCATCATTTGACCATTTACGCGCACTGGGCCTTCGCCCATGATCGCCAAGGTCATGTGTGACAGAGGTGCTAAATCGCCTGATGCGCCAACCGAACCTTTGACGGGAATCGCTGGCATGATGCCAGCATTGTAGGCAGCGATCATGGTGTCAATCACAGAAGCGCGAATACCAGAAAAACCGCGCGCTAAACTAGCGATTTTCATAGCGATGATCAAACGCACCACTTCATCGGAGATCAATTCACCTGAACCGACCGAATGCGACAAGATCAAATTCTTTTGCAACAATTCCAAATCTTCATCGGGAATGCGCGTTTTCGCCAATTTACCGAAACCGGTGTTGATACCGTAGGCAGCGTCACCCTTGGCGACGATACGGTCGATAGTCGCGGACGATTCATTAATCGCGGCATAGGCCGATTCCGCCAAAGCTAATTTCACCGGCGATTTCCAAATCGCACGTAGATCGGACAGTTTGAATTGACCTGGTTGGATTACGAAAGTTGTACTCATTTTTTATCCTTTACTTTTTGATGCTCTTGCCTCGAAGACGCAAAGTTTTTTCTGTCGCTCCTTCGCGGGAATGACATGCTAGGGCCTTAGCCGTTCTCTGCTTTTCCTCTGTGTCTCTGTGTTGAGGGGTTTTAGCGATTCAATTCAACGAAATTTATTTAATCATCGGCAAATTCAAACCATTACGCTTAGCGCAGGCAACTGCTTGTTCGTAGCCTGCATCTGCATGACGCATCACGCCGGAACCGCAATCGTTGACCAAAACACGTGCCAAACGTTTGGCTGCTGCTTCGGTGCCGTCCGCGACGATGACCATACCTGAGTGTTGAGAATAGCCCATACCAACGCCACCGCCATGGTGCAAAGACACCCAGCTGGCGCCGCCTGCTGTGTTCAAAAGCGCGTTCAACAATGGCCAATCGGACACTGCATCAGTGCCGTCTTTCATGCCTTCGGTTTCGCGATTCGGGCTAGACACAGAACCTGTATCCAAGTGATCGCGACCAATCACGATTGGGGCTTTCAACTCACCGTTTTTGACCATCTCATTAAAGGCCAAACCGGCGATATGACGCTCACCCAAACCTAACCAGCAAATCCGTGCCGGCAAACCTTGGAAGGCGATGCGCTCTCCTGCCATGTCCAACCATTTATGCACGCCTTTGTTTTCTGGGAAGAGTTCTTTGATCTTCGCATCGGTTTTACGAATATCTTCAGGATCGCCAGACAATGCCACCCAACGGAACGGGCCTTTACCGTCGCAGAACAATGGGCGAATATAGGCAGGGACAAAGCCAGGGAAATCAAACGCATTCTTCACACCTTGATCGAAGGCGACTTGGCGAATGTTATTACCGTAATCGACGGTTGGAATACCCATGGCGTGGAAATCCAACATGGCTTGTACGTGAACGGCGCAAGCGTGAGCAGCTTCCGCTGTCAATTTAGCGTGCTGACTTGGGTCTTTCTGCGCATCTTTCCATTGTTCGACGGTCCAGCCTATCGGTAAGTAACCGTTGATCAAATCATGCGCGGAAGTTTGGTCAGTGACCAAATCAGGCTTGATACCACCGGCTTTTGCGCGCTTGACTAATTCAGGCAAGATCTCTGCGGCATTACCGAGCAAGGCGATAGAGATCGCGTCTTTACGTGCAGTGTGATGCTTGATCAGTTCGATCGCATCGTCCAAATCTTTCGCTTGTTTGTCGACATAACGGGTGCGCAAACGGAAATCGATACTCGACTGCTGGCATTCGATATTCAAAGACACAGCACCGGCAAACGTTGCTGCTAATGGTTGTGCACCACCCATACCACCTAAGCCTGCAGTCAAAATCCAACGACCACCCCAATCACCACCAAAGTGCTGACGCCCGGCTTCGGCGAAGGTTTCATAAGTACCTTGGACAATGCCTTGCGTGCCAATGTAAATCCAGCTGCCGGCCGTCATCTGACCGTACATGAACAAGCCTTTGCGGTCGAGTTCATTGAAGTGCTCCCAGTTGGCCCACTTTGGTACCAAGTTGGAATTGGCGATCAAGACACGTGGTGAATCCGGCGTGGTCTTGAACACACCGACAGGTTTGCCGGATTGAATCAACAAAGTTTCATCTTCACCGAGCTCTTTGAGACTCGCCAAAATTTGATCAAAACATTCCCAGTTACGCGCTGCGCGACCAATGCCGCCATACACCACCAAATGCTTAGGATTTTCTGCGACTTCTTTATCGAGATTATTTTGCAGCATGCGATAAGCCGCTTCTGCCACCCAAGTTTTACAGACTTTCTCCGCACCGCGTGGTGCACGAATTTCGCGACTTGCGTCCCAACGTGGATCCTGATTCATAAGAGCTCCTTATCAATAACCGGGCTGGATGGTTGAAGGAAAATGGCAGCAGTAAAAACACATACTAGGAGTATCCAGCACATCATGCCAACTAGTTTAAGTTGTATATACAACTTTTGCAAGCGAATTTTACCTTGACCTTGATTTACCGCATGCACCATGAAACTCTGCTCGTGAAGCGCTTAGAATAAGACTCCCGTGCTATCATCACCATTCCCGAGGATGATATTTTTGCCAACACCCAGCATGAACCAAGATAACGCACAAGATCCAATTCCCGTTTTCCAGCGAATTAAGAATTTTCTGGTACGTGAAATTCAGGCAGGCACTTGGAAAGAAGGCGAAGCCATTCCCTCAGAAGCCGCTTTAGCCAAGAAATTTCAGGTTTCGCGCATGACCGTCAATCGAGCGGTACGCGAGCTCACCAGCGAACAAATTTTGCACCGTATTCAAGGGTCGGGAACGTATGTCGCCCAACAAAAATATCAGGCAACCTTAGTTGAGATCAAAAGCATTGCGGCTGAAGTCCGCGCTCGTGGACATAGTCATCGTAGTGAGTTGCATGAACTGATCGCCTACCCCGCCGATGAGTCTTTGGCCACCTTGTTCAATGTCAAACCGGGACATACGCTTTACCACTCTGTCATTGTGCACTTCGAAAATGATCTCGCCATCCAAGTCGAAGATCGTTGGGTCAATTCGGTCTTGGCACCGGAATACCTCAACCAAGATTTCACTCACATGACGCCCAATGAATATTTGGTCGCAGTAGCGCCCTTACAAGGCGTGGACTATCGTATCGAAGCCGTGATTCCTGATCGGGCCATCGCCGACATGCTACAAATTTCCACGAAAGAAGCGAGCTTAGTCTTACATCGCAAAACGCGCTCGCAAAACCAAGTCGCCACGGTCGTTACGATGTGGCACCCAGGCAACCGCTACCAATTTACTGGTAGCTTCTAAGACTAAACGATGATGCATTTTCTTGCTCCGCGCCCTACTCTCGCGAGCACGGTACGCGCTTGCGCTGCAAGTGTGTTGGCCTGTGCCCTGATGATCTGCCACCCACTTGTCGCTGCACAAAATTCAGATCAACAAACAGCTTCCGTTTCTATTGCTGTCACACCAAATGCTTCAATGCCGGCATCCCTTCAGGGCCACAAAGAACGGCCGCGGGTTGCTTTAGTACTTTCGGGCGGCGGTGCCCGTGGCTTTGCCCATATTGGTGTGCTTCGAGTACTGAAAGAAATGCGTATTCCCGTAGACTATGTGGTCGGTACCAGCATGGGTGCGGTTATCGGTGGTGCTTATGCCGCCGGACGTTCAGTCGAAGACATCGAGGACATCGTGCGCACGACTTCTTGGGACAGCGTATTGGCAGACCGCCCCGCGCGCGACGCTATCGATTTCCGTCGTCGCGAGGAAGATGTTTTGTTGCCTTCGCGTATCGAATTCGCAGTAACCAAATCCGGCCTCACGCTACCGCCAGCCGCTGCAGGCAATGCGTCCTTGGAGCAAGCGCTGTTGCGATTGCTGCCGAATGGTACGAAAACCGAGCACGTTAATCACTTACCGATTCCCTTCCGTTCGGTTGCGTCTGACTTGGTCACCGGAGAACTGGTTGAACTCAGCGATTCGCCCTTATTCATCACCATGCGTGCTTCACTCGCGGTACCAGGGATGTTCGCTCCAGTACGCGTCAATAATCGTCTGGTTGTTGACGGCGGTTTAGTACGAAATCTGCCAATTGATATGGCACATAAAATGGGCGCCGATATCATCATCGCTGTCAATGTTGGAACTCCCTTGGCACAAGAAAATGAACTCGGTAGCGCGATCAGCGTCGCCCAACAAATGCTACAAATTTTGACCGAGCAAAACGTACAGCGCTCACTCAAAGAACTGAAAGAACATGATGTCTTAGTCGCGCCTGACCTTAGCGGCATCAATTTTCTCGACTTTAATCAACATCATAACGCCATGCTCGCCGGTGATATCGCCACGCGTCAGTTGGAAAAAAAACTCAAGGGATTGTCAGTGAGCCAAGAAGAATATGCGCGCTATGATCAGCTACGAACCGCCGAAGGGGTCATCCCAGACAAGGCTTTACGCATCGCAAAAATTGAGGTCGAAGGAACTCGTCATATCAATCCAGAAATCTTGATTCGTCAATCGGGAATTAAGGTCAACGAAGTCGCGCCTGAAGAAAAAGTACGACAAGTCAGCACAAAACTGTATGGCCGCGGAGACCTCGACCACGTCGAAATCGAGATGCAAGATCGAATAGACGAACGCGATGTGACAATCAAAACGCATGAAGCCGTGTGGAGTCGCAATCGTCTGCGCTTAGGCCTAGAACTCTCCAGCGACTTCAAAGACAGCCATCAGTTTTCGATTGGTGCGATGAACATTACTTCATCACTCAATGACTGGGGCGGCGAAGTACGCTTACTCGGCCGTATTGGCTATAACCGAGTTCTCGCTGCACAATTCTATCAACCGCTTGGCCCAGGAAACTCATGGTTTATCGCGCCTACTTTTGAGTCAGGTGCTAGCACAATTGACCAGTTTTACGGTGGGCGAAAACTCGCTCGCTATAGTTACAAACAAACAGCAATAGACCTTCCATTTGGCTATCAATTGAATAATTGGGGCGAGTTTCAGTTTGGAGTGCGTGGCCAAATTGCTGAAGCGGCACAAACTTTACCCGAAATCCCCGGTAGGGTTATCAACAACACGTCAACTGCCGAATACGGACGTTTTCGAATAGACACACTTGACTCTCTGGCATTCCCGACCCGAGGGCAATTCTTGACCATTGGCTGGGAGCGCGCCCACCCAGAGCATAATGGCGAACGAGCTATCATGAATTCGTCGTTAGTTGCAATGACTGCCTTCCAACGGGGCGACTGGGCGGGCCATTTGTATGGTGAGTGGGCTCGTTCGCAAGGCGAAACCGCACCGTTGTCTTTGGGGGGCTTTCTTCGTCTTTCTGGAACGCCAGATAATTCCCTTTCCAATAAGACAGTAGCACTTGGTCGCATGGTGGTGGCTCGACGTATTGGAGGTATGCCTGCTGCGCTAGGCGGAGCCGTGCGTCTGGGTTTCTCGGCTGAGCTCGGCGGCGGATTTGCCGAAGGCGAAGCGGTCAAGTTCAGCAAGATCAAGCGTAGCGGTAGTGCGTTCGTTGCCTTCGACACGCGTTTCGGCCCACTCTATTTTGGAGCGGGCGCGACGCAAAAAACAGGATCTACGTTTTACTTATTCTTAGGACCAATTTGGTGAACCACTGCGGTCTTGGTATTTGCCATTGTGCTTGGTCGACGCAATGCGGTGAAAGCGGAGAATTCCCACGAGCGGAAACCTAACATCAAGGTAAAACCATCGCGATCTTCCGGCGGTAAGCGACGATCTTCTTGCTGTAGCCGAGCGATCTCTGCGGCGAGATGCTGAATTTTTTGTTGAATTTCACGCGCACTGTTTTGCGACAATCTTGCCGGTACGCACATCAAGCACTCGCCGTTACCATCGAATCGTCCTTCAAAATAATCGGCCACAACTTTCTCTTTGAAGAAGGCCTGGATCGGGCCATCCGCACGCCAACGGAACGCTGGTGAGACGCGCAATCGATAACGATTCATCGGTTTAAGCTCAATCAACTCGTGCTTGTCCAGCTCTATCATGCACAAGACACATTCAGCCTCAGTCAGCGTATAAGTTTCAACAATTTGTTCAAAGGTCCAATGCCCTAAACAGGAAATCGCTACTAATAGCAACTTGGGATTTTCCATCAAGGCTTTTTCCTGTGCCAAGGTGAGATGATCCGCTTGAGGTGTCACATCGGCAGCCTGTCGCAACACATCTTCCATAGAAATGTCGGCCACCTTGCAAATCTGCGCTAAACGCGACAGCGTCATATCTTTTTGCCCAAACATGCGTTTGATACTCGATTCACTCATATCGATCAAGTTAGCAAGCTGTTTGTACGTCATCCCAACACGACGTAATTCGGTTCTCAGGACATCAAGCAATAATTCGGGTGAACTCATTTAGTAACCTCAAAAAATATCGGTGCTAAGGCACTGTTTTTGGCAACAAATTAATCTCTTGCGCCGTCTTAGCGCCCAAACGAACCAAACCAAGGTGTTTGGGAATAATGGCGTCGTTGGCCGTCATTGGGATACGACCGCCCATAATTTCTGCATAGCGCTGCGGTAACAAGGGTGTGCGGTTCGGTTCCGCATAACCGTCGGGATAATTGGGATAGTCACTGGCCATATCGTATTTATCCGTCGCGCCGAGCGTGTGCAACAGCTCATGCGTGATTACGACATTATTGGTTGGACTTAGTTCCTTACCAGCAAACAGATTCACTCGGCCTATCAAACCTTCTTGTAATGCGGTTGAATGGTGTACTTGGGATTTGTTAGGGTCAAAATATTGCACAAACAAACGCACTTGCGGATCTGGGCCAACAATTTTGGCATGGCGGTACGCCCACCATCGGAACTTTAAACTCCACCACATCACTTGCAAAGCATTTTGCTCTGGCGGTGGCGCTGGTGGCCCTTCCTTCAATGCGGGTTTTAATCGTATTTCGATTCCCGCATTGTACGCTTTGCCGTAGATTTCCTTCTCTCTTTGAATAAACTCTTCGATAGCGACGAAGTCCTCTGGCTTCAAATTCTTTATGTACTCTTCACTTGCCACGCTTTGATCGCCATTGATCGGATAGACATTAACTGGCAACGTATATTGCCACTCGACCGATTTGGTTCGCGAACGATAACTCGAAAGCGCCACCAAAGCCAGGATAAACAATAAGATGCTGATGCGAATGAATTTAAACATGAAGAGCAAACCAAGCCGCTAAGCAAAGAGGAAGCACATTCTAACAGCAAAGAATATGAAATCAGCAAGTCAATGCTAAGCACGTGATTTTCAGCCGAGCCTCCCCTTTGTCTGGAAAAGCAAGGACGAAAAAAAAGCAGCCGCAGCTGCTTTTTCCGGAAAACTAGGGTGACCGATCATTATTTCTTTGTTTTTTTGCCGGCTGCGGTCGCTGGCAAGTATGTCAAAGGATCATTCAAACCACTTTCGTAAGCAGTCATCACTGTTTTTGGACGCATGCAGGTAGCACCCAAAGTGGAAGAGTCGTCAGAAGCAGAATTCACGCACACTTGTAATTTCATGATTTTGCTTTGTGGGATACCTGCTGCTGCGGCGATCGAAATCACAGAGTGGTGATCTGCACCGTTAGCGATCAGCTGATCAACCGTTTTTTGCAAGTTACGGCTTGTCGACAAGGCAGTAAAAATGCCGTCCACCGAAGTGTCCACTGGTTTTGGTGTTTCAACCGCAAACGCACTACCGACCATCGCCAAACCCAAGCATGCACTAACAATGATTTTTTTCATAACGCTCTCCAAAAAAATGACAAACTTCTTGCCAAACGCATCGATACTAGCGATTTTTTTTACAAACGAAAAGTGCTTTTCCACGATAAAACTCAAAAAAAATCAATAAGTTATAAAAGCGATCAGAGCTCTGTTTGCTAGATGCGACAAAATCAGAGTAAGTTGGCAACTAAATGCTCAGATGCAGTATTTTCCCTTTGAAACAGTGCCAATCAACAGTATTTCTTGCTGGGCAATGTTGCATTCCTGCGCGCCATGTCGAATCTGATTGACGCGCCCCCAAGGCCAAGTTTAGAGTGATTTCCAGTTATCCGCGCTGCAGTTGTTTTTCCTTTGGGAAGGCCCACCCTATCATGCATGGTGTTGGCAAAACATTGCTTAGATTCCTCCCGACTTTCTTGTGCGTTTGCTTTCTAAGCGCACCCCTTGCGCTCGCGTTCGCGGGCTCCAAACAAACTCTACGATTCAGCCACATCGGTAAAGAGCAAGGTCTGCAGGATGGCTCCGTGCCGGCCATTTACCAAGATCGTCAAGGTCTGATGTGGTTTGGTACGGCTTCCGGTCTGGCGCGCTTTGACGGACGCAAAATGACCCGCTGGAATGCCAACCCAGAAGACATTCACAGCCTCAGCAATCCGCTTGTTCCAGCTCTGCTTGAAGGTGCCAATCAAGAACTCTGGATCGGTACTGCAGCGGGGCTTAATCGCCTTGATCTGCGTACCGATCAAATTGACCGCGTTCCCATGCCCGCCAATATGACGTCGCAACAAAAGCGCATCTGGGCTTTGGCATATGGTGACCGGGGTCGGATTTGGATTGCGACGCAATTTAAACTGCTACGCTTTGATCCCCGCGCTGCTGCCGATCAACAATTTGAAACGATCGCTTTGCAGGCGGATCCAGGAGCCCTCATCCGATCGATGATCCCTGATGGCGACGGTGGGGCGTGGGCCGCTGTCGGCAGTGTCATTTTTCATGTCGACAAAGAGGGCAAAGTCAAAACACGCTTCGACATCGCACCGACAGAAAAGGACGTCAATCGGATTCAACACGCGGTGCGTAGCATGGTCATTGATCACCAAGGCAAACTGTGGATAGGGACACAAAGTGGTTTACAAGTCTGGAACATCAGCGAAGCTGTACCGCAAGCAGACCCCATCGTCAAACGACTCAAGCTCAAACAAGGTCGCGTGTTTGCGCTGATGATGGACGAAGAAAAATCGATTTGGATAGGCTACGGTGACAACTACGGCCTAACCCGAGTGAAGCGCTTACCGTCTGAAGAAGTTGAAACCTTCTCGCACTCTCCAGCTCTGCCTGCAAGTATTGCTGGCGATTCGATCGCCTCACTCTTTCAAGATCGTAGTGGCACACTATGGGTCGGCACCTGGGGAAATGGTACCAGCATTGTTGATCTACGCAAGAAAGGATTCACTAACTACACTCACCTGCCCGAAGATACGCAGAGTATCAGCAATGATGCGGTGATGGCGATTGCTCCTGATCGCGATGGGAAACTATGGTTGGGCACATACGGTGGCGGTCTCGATTTGCTTGATCTCAAAACCGGAATTGCTGAGCATATCCCGGCAACACAAACGCTGTCGCGCAATATTAAAGCCATACTGCGCCAATCAGACTCTGAGATGTGGATAGGTGGCGATGACGGTCTCAAACTCTACAATTTCAAAAGCAAACGCGCCAAAGAAATTGCACTCAATCTGAATACACCAGGTGGCGGTTCCATCAGTTCTTTAATACATGATCATCGCGGCGAGGTGTGGGCTGGTAGCGCAGCGGGACTTTATCGCATCGATACGCAAGGTAAGGTCAAAACTTATCGTGCGGATAGCAGTCAAATCGGAACGCTCAGTCATGACACGGTCGATTGCCTACTCGAAGACAAACAAAGAAATCTGTGGATAGGCACCAAAGGCGGGATACAACTTTGGGACTACAAAACCGAAACCTTCAGTCAACCGATTAAACCAAACGCGGACTTGAAGAACCCGGCAGGATTGTCGATCTATGGGCTACATCAAGATGCCAAAGAACGTATTTGGGTAGGAACCTCGTTTGGCCTTTTCCAACTTGTGCAAAACGGCACACAGTGGGAACTGCAATCTTGGCGCAAAGTGAAGGGCATGCCCGAGGGTTGGGTCATTAGCATCCAACACGATAAACAAGGCGATTTATGGCTCGGCGCAGAACAAGGCTTAGTCCACTTAAAACTCAATCAGAATCAAGCACGAGTCTATACGAGTACCGATGGCCCCATCGAAGGAACCTTTAACTTTGGTGCCAGCACCATGCTGGCCGACGGTCAACTTGTATTTGGCTCGATTGGTTTGCTCGCCTTTCATCCCAGCGAACTGAAAGAAAATGACACGCCAGTACAAGTCGTGTTGTCAGACATTCTTGAATTCAATCAATCGCTCAGTGAAGCGAAAGTCGACAACGAAGGCGCATCGACACCGCGCAGCACCTTAAAAGATCTCGGCATTACCGGCATGATCCGCGATGCCCAAGCGATACAACTGAGCCCTAAGCAGGCCATGATCAGTTTTGAATTCGCTACACTGCAGTTTTACTTTAGCAAAAATAACCGACTAGCATGGAAGCTCGAAGGTTTTGATCGCGACTGGATTTATGGCAAACCTGGTGAAGGTTTAGCGACCTACACCAATCTCGACCAAGGTGATTATGTTTTACGCGTTAAAGCGGCCAACGCTTCGGGCACTTGGAATGAAGATGCCTACCGTCTCAAGATTCATGTATCGCCACCGTTTTGGAAGAGCTGGTGGTTTCTGAGTTTGTTAATGCTGATTAGCGTTTCCGCCCTGTATATCGCCTACCGATTAAGGATTCAATTTCTCACGCAAAATCAACTCAAGCTCGAACAACAGGT
Source organism: uncultured Burkholderiaceae bacterium (assembly GCA_964459555.1). Taxonomy (GTDB): domain Bacteria; phylum Pseudomonadota; class Gammaproteobacteria; order Burkholderiales; family Burkholderiaceae_D; genus Undibacterium. Next base: position 67,140 of record CAYWNE010000006.1, read on the forward strand.
CGCAGCTCGAACGCAAGAAGTTAACGAACAAAAAGAGCAACTAAAAGTTGAAAAAGAAATCGCGGAGCGCGAACGTGAACTGGCCGACAAAGCGCGCCACAACATTTTGCTGCTCAGTGAAATTGGTCGCGAAATTAGCGCTTCCTTAGATATCAGCACGATTCAAGCGATTTTCTATCAACATGTTGCCAAACTCATGGACGCTGATGTCTATGGCATCGGTATGGTCGATTGGGAAAAGCGTGTGGTCAATTTCGAAAGAATCATGGATCGCGGCGTGCCTGCTGAACCATTTCAACGCAGCCTCGATGATCCGCAACAACCATCAGCCCGCTGTGTGATTCAAAAGACTGAGATCTTGATTGATAGACTCGATTTCGAGATCAATATCATTCACGATCATGATGACGTCAGACGTGCGGCCAAGCGCATCGATGGCAGCCCTACGAGCAAAGCACGCTCGGCCATTTACACGCCGCTGATCGTTAAGGATCAAGTGATTGGTGTGATCACTGTGCTCAGTGTGCGCGAAAACGCGTATCAAGCGACGCACCTCGACATGCTCAGAACCTTAGGAGCCTATGCCGCAGTCGCCCTCGACAAAGCCGCCGCTTACGAACATCTCAAGCTGACACAAAGTAAATTGGTCGAACAAGAAAAACTCGCTGCGCTTGGATCCATCGTGGCCGGCGTTGCGCATGAACTGAATACACCGATCGGCAATAGCTTATTGGTCGCCAGCACCTTAAAAGAACGCAATGATGATTTCCTACGCTTAGTCAACTCCGGCAGTTTGAAACGCTCGGAGATGGAAAAGTACTGTGTCTCTTCAACGGAGGCAATGGAGATTATTCTGCGCAACCTCGA
>CAYWNE010000007.1:0-65646 GCA_964459555.1 uncultured Burkholderiaceae bacterium
GAGTATCGTCACATCATACTTCTCCGCCGACTTGGAGATCGCTGTGTGCGTGACACAGTTTTGCGTCATCATGCCGCACACCACCAATTCAGTAACGCCCCGTTCGGCAAGTAAGTCCTCTAGATTTGTGCCATTGAAGCTGTCCGCCTGCTGTTTAATGACAATCGGAGCATCCGGTGCAACGGCAAGAATGCGAGAATAGATCTGGACGCCCTCGGTATTTTGGTTGAAGAATGGAGAAACCCCATTGGCGGGATTGGCGACATGTTGAACTAAAATGATATGTGCATGTTCTGCCTTCGCTTTGGCAATAGCATGTTCAACTTTATGGCTAACGGCCTCGGCATTCCATAAAGGGAACTGACCGTGAGTTAAGTAGTCGTTTTGAATATCGATAACGATTAAAGCTTTGGACATAATGATCTTTCTTCTTAATATAGGACACAGCGACTCTTTGCAATCAGTAGAGCCAATCGAAACAATAAGGAACTGAATGAGAGTCGCTTTTCAAAAAATGTTAGAGTCGTCATTTTATGGATCGCAGCAACTCGCGTGAATTGCAAACTGTAAGAGTTTTCAGGCTAACGCTTACAACTTGAAAGACCTTTATATGTCCGTGGATAAAATGAATCAGGCGATTCTCAATCAACTTAGATTGAATAGTCGAAAAACATGGCAACAGATTGGCAAGGACGTTCACTTGACGGGTCAAGCCGTCGCCGCACGAGTCGCCCAGATGGAAGAGCAGGGGATCATCAGCGGCTATACAATCCGCCAAGATCAACTGTCACGGCACTTCATCACCGTATTTATGCAGAATTCTGAGTTCACACGATTTGAAAACTTTCTCAGAGAGAATCCGCGTGTCGAAAGTGCATACAAAGTCACTGGCGAGGGCTGCTATCAGCTCTGCTTCATTGCTGATACCCCGCAAGAGGTTGAGCGATTTCTCGACAGCGTGCTGCCATTTGGACGCTGCAAAGTCTTGAGCGCAATACGGTGCGTGAAGTGAGCATCTCACAGAGCCAAGACAAGACTCTAGATCAATCGCCATTACTACTTTCTGATTCGGATGCTTCAGCAATCCCACTCGAATCGCGCCAAGGCTTTGACAGGCGCGTCGAGTTTTTTCATTAAATGTACAAAAAATATCAATACTTAAAGTAGAATAGGGGCGTGTTAATTTGCTAACGCCAGTGCAGGCATTCAGATTGGCTGCGGGTCTAGCCGCCTGAAGAATACACCTGCAAGTTTCAATTTTATGAGGGAATTTACATGAAGAGAAATCGTCATCTGCTAGCAATTGCGCTCGGAATTTGTGGGATTGGACTATTCAACTCCGCCGGCGCGCAAGAAAATCTCAAATATCAAACGCCACCCAAAGAAATACTCGATTTAGCAAATGTAAACTACGCGCCAATCGTACAAGTTGATTCAAAAGCAAACTACATGTTGCTCAGTTACAGCAACACCTTCAAGACTTTATCCGACCTCAATCAAACCGAACTACGCCTTGGTGGTTTGCGCATCAATCCTGTCACAAATATCGCAAGCTCGTTTACTTACTTCAACAATCTCAAACTACGTAAAGTGCGAGGAGGCGAGGAACGACAGATTGAAGGCTTACCCAAAAACCCCTTAATCGCCCACTTAAGTTGGTCGCCTGATGAAACCAAAATAGCCTTCACCAACACGGGCGAAAAAGGCGTCGAATTATGGGTCGTCGATGTCGTGACAGCGCAGGCGAAGAAGCTACGAACAGACGATCTCAACGCAAACCTCGGCATGCCTTTTCTTTGGCTGCAGGACAGTGAGACACTGCTAGTCCGGGTACTACCAAAAAATCGACCAGCTTTGTTGAACGCCAGCAAAGACCTGCCGACTGGCCCCATTACTTCAAATTCCGGCGGCAGCGTTTCACAAAACCGAACCTTTCCTGATCTGTTGAAAAATCAAAATGACGAAGCAAACTTCACTACGATCGCCAGCTCTGAGTTGATCAAAGTCACAGTCAAAGGAAAAGCTACGCCTTTCAAAGCTGTAGATTTGTATTCGTCTCAAAGCCTTTCGCCAGACGGCAAGTATCTATTGCTCACGACAATACAAAAGCCGTTCTCTTATATCGTTCCCTATTTCCGCTTTCCGAGTAAGTCGGTGGTGGTTGATCTGAGTGGGAAATTGGTAAAAGTCGTCAATGAAGTTCCTTTGAACGAGGTCATGCCAAAAGGATTTAGCGCTGTGCGTACAGGCAAACGCAATCTCGCTTGGCGCACCGACAAACCAGCAAGCCTCAGTTTTTTTGTGGCGCTTGATGGCGGCGATCCGGCACAGAAGGTTCCGTTTCGCGATGAATTGTTTCAATGGGATGCACCGTTTGATCAAGAGCCCGTATCTTTAGCGAAGAGCGATCAACGACTTGAAGGCGTTTTCTGGGGAAATGACAAACTCGCGGTCATGGTCAATAGTTGGTACGACACCCGCAGTGAAAAAGTGTATTTCATCAATCCATCGCAGCCAGGCCAAGCACCAAGACTGGTCTCACAGCGAAACTTTCAAGATGTCTACAACGACCCTGGCGAATTCGAAATGCGTCGCAATCAATTCAATCGCCGTAGCTTAGCGATCGAGGACGGCAATGTATTTTTACTCGGCGCTGGATTCAGTGACAAAGGGCAGTTCCCATTTATTGATGCCCTGAATATCGATAGCCTGACAAAGAAACGCGTCTATCAATCAAGCTTCACTGACAAAAGTGAGACTCTATTGAAATACTTAGACCCCAAGTCTGGCAAGGTGTTAGTGCAAATTCAGTCTCCTACCGAATACCCGAACTACTACTTGCGCGACATCAAAACTCAGACAATTGAAGCGATAACACATTTCAAAAACCCCTTCCTTGGTTTGAAAGACGTCTCGAAAGAACTGATTCATTACCGACGCAAAGATGGGGTTGATCTGACAGGCACCTTATACCTTCCAGCGGGCTATGATAAGGCCAAGAAAGAGAAACTACCTTTGCTGATTTGGGCATATCCAACCGAATTTATCGACAAAAATTCCGCGGGGCAAAACACGCAAAACCCAAATGACTTTACTGCTCCGAATTATGGCTCGTTTATTTACTGGGCAGCACGTGGCTATGCAGTGCTTGATGATGCATCGTTCCCAATTATCGGCGAAGGCAACACTGAACCGAATGATAGTTTCATCCCCCAACTGGTCGACAATGCTGAAGCGGCAATTGATGCGGTCGATAAGCTCGGTTACATCGACCGCAAGAAAGTCGCCGTCGGTGGTCATTCCTACGGTGCCTTTATGACGGCGAATTTGCTCACACACTCCAAGCTATTTGCATGCGGCATAGCTCGTAGCGGCGCCTATAACCGGACGCTGACACCATTCGGATTTCAGAGTGAGCAAAGAAACTACTGGGAAGTGCCCGACGTCTACAACAAGATGTCGCCGTTTATGAATGCCGAAAAAATGAAGACCCCGATCCTGCTAGTTCACGGTGAAGCTGACAATAATCCCGGCACATTCACCTTACAAACGGAACGCTACTTCCAAGCGTTAAAAGGGCTCGGCGCACCGGCGCGTATGGTCATCTTGCCAAAAGAAAGCCATGGCTACGCTGCTCGCGAAAACATCCTGCATCTCTTGTGGGAGCAGGACCAATTCCTGGAAAAATGTTTGAAACGATAATTTCGAGCGATGCTCACTTTGAGCATCGCAAGTCGAAAGATAAGACAAGTAATAATTGGCTGTTTGCTCAGTTGTATAAATTCGGCCTAGATCTAAAACAAATGCTTGAAGAGACGAGAGTTACCGGATTAGGTATTGGTGCCGAAACTGATAATACCTAGGCGCAGGTAACTCGCTTCCTACCTCCTAAAGCCACAATCATCAGCATTGGGGCGTACATAAGTTAGCGCACTAACCGAACAGTACTTCGTCAGCAAGCTAAGCATAGGAAATTAACCCGACACTCTTTTTACTGCCAAGAATTCTGGCTGAAGGCGAGACTTATTTCGACGCCACATGAAATATCATCTATAAAAGAGCTGCGACAAATCGCAATAAACACCAATGCATAATCATCTTCTTAAGCGCGGCATATGCTTCGGCTTATTATCAATAATTAGCTCCTGAAAAGCCGGCGCATCCGATTCATTCAATTTAAAGACATTGACGACCTGTTTAAGAAGTTCTGCCTGTTCCTCCAAACTTTCTGCCGCGGCCGCCGCCTGTTCAACGAGTGCTGCATTTTGCTGCGTCATATCATCCATCTGACGTATCGCCTGATTAACCTCAATAATACTGCGACTTTGATCTGAGCTAGCGACTGAAATTTCATTAATTATCGTCGCTACATTCTGAATCGAAGAGACGATCAGATTCATGGTATCGCCGGCTTGACGCACGAGATTGCTGCCACTATCAACAGTTTCAACCGAGTCACGAATCAGTTCACTAATCTGTTTGGCTGCCCCAGCGCTACGATGGGCAAGACTTCTAACCTCGGAGGCAACCACTGCGAAGCCCCGCCCTTGCTCGCCCGCTCTCGCCGCTTCAACCGCTGCGTTAAGTGCAAGTATATTGGTCTGAAACGCGATGCCATCAATAACCGAAATAATGTCGACGACTTTCTGAGAGCTTTCTTTAATCGAACCCATGGTACTCACCACATCCGCCACCAGACGCCCACCTTTCTCTGCCACCTCTGAAGCTGAGGACGCCAGCTGATTTGCCTCTCGTGCGCTCTCAGCATTTTTCTTTACAATACCTGTGAGCTCATCCATGGTACTAGCTGTTTCTTCGAGAGAGCCCGCCTGCAGTTCTGTGCGTGATGACAGATCTGAATTGCCGATGGCAATTTCACGTGCCGCAACCGTTATTGTTTCTGTGCTAGTCCGCACTTCGCTCACCGTTTTGGTCAAACTATCATTCATGTTATTGAGCGCATTGAGTAGCTGACTAATTTCATCTCGACCAGTCACTTTGATCTTTGATGTCAAGACACCGGCAGCAACCGTGTTCGCCAAAGACATAGCTCCTTCCAATGGTCTGGTGATACTACGCGTGATCGATAAAGCAAAGGCGGCACCGACAATTAATCCAAGGCCATCAATCACTAAGAGAAAGCTCGCAAGACGATTATCTTGATCCATCGAGTTTTTGATCACCGCTGCAGTGGCTTCCTTTTGCAAGGTCACAAGTTGATTAATTTGTGAAAAGGTTTGCTGATTCAGCGGATCTATATTGGCCACAAGTATTTTTAGAGCGCCATCGGTATTGAAAGCCAAAGCCTGTCCAAGTGCCTCTTTGAATGACCCCTCTACTTTGGCGTCTAAGGCATCAATCGCCTCGACTATTTTCTTCTCTGTCTCGTTCAATCCTAAGGCCTGCAGTTGTGCCTTCAGGGTTTGATAGTTCTGATGTAACGACTTGATAGTCGTTTCATCTTTTTGCATTTGCGCGACATCAGATTGCATCACGATATTGCGCATTGTGATCCCGGTTTCTAACAGCACACTCTTCATTGAGTTGGCAACGAACTCCTTCTTCCCGCTTAGATGCAGTCCAGAAACCATTTGAGCTTTATTGCGCGCATTGAGTACTGAGCTCAACAGGAAAGAACTCACCAATATAAGCAAAATGAGACCAAAGCCCAGACCCAAGCGAGTTCCAATTCGAATATTACGTAATTCCATAACATCTCCAATGCGAAATTTTCTCAAACTAACGATTCACTAATCTTCCCGAAACTCGACTCGCCCGCTTGTTTCAGGAAGAAAGAAGTATCCGATGACCAGCGACATGAAAATGATTCCTAATGGATAGTACAATCCCGCATAGATATCCCCAGTTTGAGACGCGACCAGCGTGGAAACGTAAAGCATGCCACCACCGAAGTATCCCGTTCCGAGATGATATGAGATGGAAAGACTGGAATAGCGCGTAGCAGGCGGGAATAGTTCAACCAGATATGCTGCGGTAGGTCCGTACACGAGACAAGTGAAAAGCGACATGACTAAGATCACTGCGATCGACATCGGGCGCTCAATCTGCTGCGGATCTGCCGTGCGTGGATACCCGGCCATTTCAAGTGCTTCACGAACTTCCTCCAGCTGCGGGTGGCGCATCTCCTTCGTGCCGACATGCACAGCAAAGTCAGGTCCGTTCTCAACCAAGCTAAAAGGATACCCAGCTGAAAACAGGAAATCCTTCATTCTCGAACATTCGCTGGCAGGCGCAGCGAAAAAAACATATCCACATTCGGCTGATGACAGCTTGATTGGAGCACTTGCAATCGCGGTTTCTAGACGAGGATTCGCGTAGTGAGTCAATACCCGGAACAAACTTTGATAGCAACAGAGGGCCAGCACGAACCCAATCAGAATCACTCGCTTGCGACCAAAGCGGTCAGACAATGCACCGGCCAAAATATAGGCAGGCAACGACAGCAGCAAAGCGGTGGCGAGGATGACGTGCGCAGTTGTAGCGTCGACTTTTAGAGTCTTGGTGAGGAAGAAGAGTACATAGAATTGGCCCGTGTACCAAATAATACCGACACCTGCGACAGAGCCGAACAATGAAAGGATTATCGTCTTTCTATTTTCGGCCAGCACGAAACTGTCGCGCAAAGGCGCTTTACTTAGGGAGCCGGTCGCCCTCATTTTCAAGAATATAGGTGATTCGTCGAGCCGGCTTCTAATAACATAGGAGACAGCACACAAAACTACTGAGACTAGAAATGGCAAACGCCATCCCCAGACCAGAAACTCTTCACTCGAAAGAGCGAATTTACAAATCGAGACGACGACCAGAGATAAAAAGAAGCCTAGAGTCGCACAAATCTGTATCCAACCCGTTACATAACCACGTGACTCAGTTGGAACATGCTCAGCAACATAAATCGCAGCGCCGCCATATTCGCCACCCAACGCAAGCCCCTGTAAACACCGAAGCAAGACTAAGAAACAAGGTGCCCACAAGCCTATTTGCTCGTAAGTCGGTAAGAGACCCACCAAAAAAGTTGAAAGCCCCATCAGTGCCATGGTCGACACAAAGGCTGATTTCCGCCCAACCGTGTCACCAATTTTCCCGAACATGATTGACCCAAATGGACGCAACACCAGCCCTGAAGCATAGGTCGCCAAACTGGCCAAGAAAATACCTGTTTCACCGAGAGACTGAGGAAAAAAAAGTGGGCCCAGAGTTGTCGCCAAGGTCGCGAAAACAAAGAAGTCATACCATTCAAACGCCGTACCAAGCGAAGCACCAAACACAACACGTACAAGTTCTCGGGCAGTCGATTTTGGTCCAGAAAAGAGAGAAGTTGAGCTCATTGGTTAACAAGCCCTTCACTATTTTGAAGCTGAAACTTCTAGAGGGAGCTCAAGCATAAAACAAGTTCCCTTGCCGCCCTGACTTGATACTTCAATCTGCCCCTCGAGTACGAATAGGACGAGGTTATAACTAATGTTTAATCCTAGCCCACAGCACCCTGCAGCCAACTTGGTCGTAAAGAAAGGATCAAAGACTTTTGGCAACACCTCCTCTGAAATGCCGATGCCATTGTCAGCGACGCTCAATTGAAGTCGCTCGTTTGATGTTAGTGCCGCTGTCACTGACAGTACCTTACGGTCTATTTCATCGAAAGCATGCACCAAGGCATTTTCGAAGAGACTCTGAAGTACTAAACCTAAAGCATGTGGATAGGACCTCATGAAAATACGTGGGTCAATGTCCAGTTCAATTTCAATTTCACGTGCCTCCAAGCCAGTCGATACTCTTTTTAAGCTGTCTTGACACAACTCGATCAGGGAAAAATGTTGTAACGATTCCGTGCTCTGATCAACCGCCACTAATTTGAAGCTATCTACCAAACGTGAGGCTCGATGCAGATTGGACAAGGCGAGCTCTGATGCTTGATTGATGTTCGAAATAATTCGTTCAATTTCAGATTTTCGCGGACTACCAGACTGCAGTGAGGTGACCAATTGTCGGGCTCCTGAATCAACCGTTGTCGAAGCTAGTAAACTATTGCCGATTGGCGTATTCAAAGAATGTGCTAGGCTCGAGACCATCGATCCCAATGCCGCCATTTTCTCTTGCTCCACTAATTTATTTTTGGTTTCCTGCAACTGCTGATATGCGTTCGCATTGATATAGGTGTTGGCTGCATACGTGGAAAGTGCTTTAAAAGTCAAAGCCTCGCGTTCGCCGTATGCGTTTTCCCTTACAGCCTGAATTGACATCACACCTAATACCTCTTCTCCGCTCAACAACGGAGTCACCATCAAACATGATTTTGCGCTAACGGGATTCGGTGGTAGATCAACATGCCTCAAGTTCGTGTTTTCAATGACGATCTGACGGCTCGTAAGGCAGCGGTATAAGCAAGAATCTGGATCAAACCGCAAAACCTGATTTTTTTGATGGCGCCCAACAAGCGCTTGATCAAAAATCGGGTAAAGCAATCCCTGCTTCGTATCTAAGAGATAGACTGAAAAGGCGGCAGCCTCAAGAATCTGCTGGACGTGATTATTTAAGGAGCCGGTGATCTCTTCCATCGAGAGCTGAGCCGTGACCTCTTTGCATATTGCACCGAAATGCCTTAGCACCTTATTTGTTTGCCGAAGACTATGTAGCTCCCGATCGACAACCTCTCTGACGTTCGCCCGTTCGACATGCAGCTCCATCTCTATCGCTTTGAGAGGTGTCACATCAGCGACATGAATGAAAAACCCTTCTACCCGACCATCTACGAGGTTTGGCTTATAAGTCATGAGCCCATACCTTACCGAACCATCAGGTATCGTGACCTTTCTTTCAAATACCTGCAGGTTGCCCTGTATAGCGGCTTGGATGTAGGGAAGATTGAGTTCATAAATCGAGCCAATAACCTCTCTCATTGATCGTCCAATAATGTCGTTTTTTTCTCGGCCAAACCAACTCAAGTAGGCCTTGTTCGCAAAACGATAGTGCTGATCACGATCAACATACGCCACAATCGCCGGCGTCTCATCGACCACCAATTGCGCTAGTTTGGCTTGACTCTCTGCGTCGACACATGCATTTCCAAACATAATGAGCTCGATAGAAAAAGTGCAGGATAAAGCCCAGCTAGCGGTTCTAGCTGGTCAGTCTATTATGAGGAAACGAAAAACGCTCCAGCTGCGAAGAGCGCGTTTGCAAGAAGCCGCTTAGTTCTTCAAGAAGTGATATCCGCAAGCGATCAGCAAATCATCGACCTTTTCTACATAGGTACGTTTAGGTTCCATTTGCTGAGTGGCGGGGTTAATGAAGACGTATTCATCACTCCATCCAGAACCAGTCTTCTCGACCGCCTTAAAGAAGCTCTTTATGATCATCACACCATTTACATCTTTCAACTCCATGATGTTAGCGCCAATCATTTTCTTCAATGCCGTATGAGCCACCGCCACCCCTTTGGGATCCAAAACAATTAGAAACAGTTCGCGATCTCTGAACTGCCCCTGCTGATCGCTAAACGCGACCAAAGCCTTCTCACGACCATTCGCTTTATAGTAAGCAACAGCCTTCTTCACCATCGCAACCGCTTCTTCCTTGGTAGCCCGTTCGCCAGCATTGGCGGTCTGAACACCCATTAACACAGACAATCCTACAACCAGCAAACATAGGGCACGACGGATAGTTTTCATAGAGCCTCCAGTAAAAAGTCGAGAATTTCATTTCGAGCAGGTTTGGCCGAAATTGGCGAGCGCGAGCCACAATACTGAGGACAAAGAATCACCGTGGGCACACTAGTGCGTTCGTCCTTAAGTGAATTGAAGCTCTGCCAGCACGCTTTAACTGTACTGAGCCCTAGACGTGCGATATAGACACTTAAGTGTTGTTTTCCCTAAAGTGTTGTATCGGGGCAAGTCGAGTGCAAAGGGCAAAGAAGTGGGAACTCGCTCTACATGAAACACAAGCGCTGCGCTTTGGATTTCGATTGCAGTCGACATCTACGATATTGAGGCCGTAAGAAGCCAGAAACCAAGGGGAATGGGGAGGTGAAAATAGAACTTGAAAATTGGTCTGATACCAACGATTCTTTCCAGATCTCATTCGAGATCATCGAGATCTTCAACCTCACCAAGTTCGGTGCGGTCAAAAGTGAACTTAAGATCGTCTTCATTCCATTGACGCCAAGCGCCATCGCCGAATCTCTCTTCAAGTTCTCTATCATATTTACTTCCGCTGAGGTGAGCCCAAGTCTTAGGCACGCCGCGCCGGCTTCGGTCTGTATATTCGTTATCTTTGAAGTGCGCATACGACGCATTCTGCCCGTCCAGTTTCTCTGACTTGGATTGAATCTGTTTATGAATTTTTCCAGGTTTTGACTTAAAAGGATGCGCTTTGCTTACTTCCGCGAAACAATCGAAGTAAGCTGCTGGATTTCCACTGCTTGTATCCTTTTGCCACGCGGTGACTGAATAATCAACCGTATGGCCATCAGTGATCCAAGCTTTTACAGGATACTCGACTTCGAACAAATGCTGACTATTTGCCTTCTTTGTGATCGGGAAGAAATTATGGATCACACCGCGACCGCCAAGGTCATGATTAATCAAATGTCCGGCGACCCAACTCTCCCCCGTAAGTTGTTTCATATCCCCGATAAACTTGTCGCCCCAGCCACTGAAACCCGAAGTATCGCTACCAAGAATGGGGCGATAGGGATCGAGATGTGCCTCAACTTTAGTGGCGACCTGAATGTTATGTTTACCAGCCTTCATATCCGTCAGGCCACCGTAATCAATTTGTGATTTCAACTGAACCGGACTCTGCCATGACGAATAGGTTTTGGTTTGCCTCTGAACACTATGCATTCTCTGCCCCATTCCTAAAGCCCGTTCACCCATCAAATCTGCCTCACGCTCTAAGCCAACGTCATCATTAACTTGGACTCCGGTTTTCATTTGCATGGTTGGCGCTACTCGGCCTTGAGCTTGTTGCACAAGGTGCCAAGCCTCGTGCGGAAGATGTTTTTCCTGACCCGGCGCCACATGAATTTCGCTACCTTGCGCATATGCGTGGGCATTCAACTGCGCAGGTTTATCTGAATTGTAATTGACCTTAACATGCGCCATGCTCATGCCAGTAAGCGCCTCGATTCCTTTCATTAACTGTGCTGGCAAGCCGGTGTTCTTAAGGCTATTGTCAACGTCAAATGAAGTCGGGCCCGCATCAAATTTATGTGCAACAGTCGTCACCTCACCTAAGGGATTAGGTGTCTCGCGTTTTTCCTGAATTGGCTGTTCCACCTCAAAGCCTTGCAGCGTTTCAGTCTTCGCTGCCATTTTTGCCTGTATTTGCGCTAAATTCGTCATAGCAAAAATCGAGTGAGCCGCTTGATGAAGACGAAGTTGAGTAATTTGCATATCACGTGAGTCCTCGACAGCGGCGAGCTGACCGACCATAGGTAGACCCGATTGCTGGTTTCGTCCTGTATGAGGTCGTTCTCCGGTATTCGGCTTTCGTATTTGCACTATTCGTCCTTTCACGTCATGCCGTTGAGCACCACACTAGACGAGTAAATGAGTAAGGATACTCACATTGTTTGACCTAGTGAGGAGCTCGAATGTGAGCGTCATTTTTTAAGTATAAGAGGTTTTAAATCACAACAAAACCGACAGCTTTTTACACGTCAATAATTCGATTTTTAAAACGAGTCGCATCAGGATCGCCTAAGTCTCATGCTGAACTTGCGTGCTATGATTGACATAAGGGAGTTCGATAGATTTTCGTGAATCTCCAATTCCTCTCCTTTGTTGAAAACCAACTCTTTCCGATAATAAGCACGACGGTATGATCAATATTTCCAAACTAAGAAACTACATCCCCATCCTCTTGATGTCTTTTGCAATCTCCGTCAAGGCTGACACAGCGAACTCTGCGCAGCTGCCGATTCACCTAGATCAGAATGGTCGCCCTATCACCGAATTAGCGATTGGTAAGCATAGGGTACCTGTTTTAATCGACACTGGCTCCAATACTGGCCTACACCTAACCAAGGACGTGATGGCAATGATTCCAGGTCTGAAACTCACCGGTAAGAAAATTCGCAGCCTCGATCTCGCTGGGAAAGAACGTGAGTCCGATGAATTCATCGTGCCTGACTTTGTCGCGAATGGAGTCCATTTCGGCGAAGTACGTGGAGAAGCCTTAATTCCTTGGGGACTGGAACTTGGGAAGGAGAAGAAAAAACGGACCAAGCAAATATCAGTAATTGGTCTTCCTTTATTTGAACGAACACCGATGCTCTACGATTTAGCCGCAAAACGAATTCAGTTTGGTGCGATTGAATTAAAGCAAAACGGTTGGCATGAATTGGCCTTTGAACGTCTGAAGGAGGGTTTGGTCGCTCAGTTCTCCTCCGAGAGGAACCAATACAAACTCGTTTTAGATAGCGCTGCGAACGCATCGATTATGAAGCAGAGTTTAGTGCTTTCAAATCAAGAACCCATTCAAAAGTGTGACTTCAATCTCGGTCCCGATCGAGAATGTCGCCTACTCGACTTACAACATGTCACGTCATCTGCCGACGAGGGCACTACTTCTCACCTCAAAGCATTACTGATCGAACTACCGTCGCAATTCAAGGCGGATGGAATTACTGGATCTGATTTCTTTCGTCAGAATGCGATATTCATCGACCTAGCGAATCAACGTGTGGCCTTGCGCAAGACAGACCAGCACTAGACAATCTCAAAAACATTCGGCGTGATCATCTACCGAAAATGCAAAACTCCGCCAAATAAGGTAGCTCTGAAACTAATTCACCGGGCCGCACAGAGCAGCCCAATGAACCTGAATCAGGTCCCGCCACTGCAAATAAACTCCATCGCATAAGCACCCTGCATAGGATGATGTTGGGCCATGCGGAATCCCAGCCTCCTATACAACGCCAAGGCGGTTTGATTGTCGCGATAGACGTTCAAAGTAAACTTGGTAGGACGATGATGTAGCAATGACTGGCGCATCAGTTGCTCGCATAATTCTCGGCCCCAACCGCGCCCACGGACCTGCGGTGCCAGAATAATTCGCGCAAAATGAATTACACCTGCTTCACGCAATAAGGTTTGTCCGAAACCCAAAATCTGATTCCGCTGATCTTCCAAAACAAAGCTGTTTTGACAGTCGGCAACGATCTCTTGCCAGGTCACTTTTACCTCAGGGGGAAAGCTCAGCAAAGGTCCGCCCCAAAGCCTCAATGACTCAGCTGTGCTTATCCAAGATAAAACGCAAGTCAAGTCTTCGACAACGGCGGGACGTAGCTTCATGAATAGCAGAGGACCAGAATGACAATCTTGTCGATCACGATTGATGTTTGAAAGGGGCGATAGGAGGCATGACTATCGCCGAAAGAATTCATCCGTTTCGTCAGTTCGACAGCTTACGAGAGCCTACACTAACGATATTTAAAACTTAGATTTATCCCAGAACGAATAGTCTTTGTCCCGTGCTTTTCCGAAAATCTCTAAACGCAGAAATTTTTCCGTCGCCGCATGATCTTTGGTCAACATAGAGAGCTTAACGAAACGGCCTTTCACCTTGGAGTTCCATTCGATCTCTTTAGGATATGCACTACGAATACGCGCGATAATGTGATTCACAATGGCGGTCTCAATATCTGGATAATCACCTACTTCAACGTTGAATGTATTCTTGTTGTCTTGATTATTCAGATCTGTCATCGCGTAGACGGCTTTACTACTGCCCATTCGCAAAATCTCGACGATATTGTTGCTGTATTCACCGATACGAATCTCTTTCGCAATATGATCCTCACTGCCTATCGAGCTTACTTCCTTGACGCTGGGCTTGGTGTCGATCTGTACTTGAGGTGTCTCGACTCTCGTCGGAACAATAATCTCCGCTTTAGTTTCGACTTTGGCTGCGATATTAGCGCTCTCGAGTCCGATTGGGATGAGCGTCTTTTCAACCACAGGCTTAGAGATGTCACTCGGACTCTTTGTTTGCGGTTCTGGAGCAGCCTGTTTCACTGAATTAACTGGCGTTTTACTCGGTGTCGCCATGTCAATTTGAGGGCGAAGCTCTGTGGTCGATGCGCTGCTCAACAGCCTGACTTCAGCGACACGTCTTGTCAGCTCCTTCATAACCGCTGGTCGCTGAGAATAAACCAAAATCAACAGCAAAAAATGGGCACCGACCACCAGGCCCAAGGCGTTCACGCTAGTCCAATTTCGTTTAGAAGTTGACCGATGTTTTGAGAGAAAATCACCAGACCAGGCCAAAGACTCAAATGTTTGCATATTGCCTCCGTCTCACTTGATTTAGAGGATTTACATCTAGACTAAATTTGATCAATGCAATTTCTTACTCTGCCATTCATCCGCAAGCACTTTCGCACTTGCAATTTGCTCTGCTGACATCCGTTGCTCGAGCGTGTTCAAGCTTTTCTCTGCTTGCTCTTTAGAGGCGCTATCGCGTGTCGCAACTAAAAACCATTTGTACGCCTGTGCCAAATCACTGGTAACACCGCGACCCTGCGTATACATCAAAGCTAGATTATGTTGGGCCTTTCCGAAACCACTTTCAGCAGCCTTTTCATACCATTTTACTGCCTGTTTATAGTCTTGGTCTCGACCTTCTCCCGCCGCGTACATCACGGCAAGGTTGAATTGTGCTTCTTGAACGCCTTGCGTAGCCGCGGCCTCATACAGGTCACCCGATTTCCGCAGATCTTTAGTCACTCCGAGGCCGAGTTCATACATCCTCGCCAGCGCCATTTGTGCGCCGGCGTGTCCCTGCATCGCTGATTTCGTGTACCACTCAGCTGCAGCGATCAAATCACGCTTTCCATCTTTGCCTGTCTCTAGGTTGACACCCATCACATACTGCGCATCCGCAGTATGTGAATTCATTTTTGCTTTGATACTTGGATTTATTCTCGATCCACTGGTTGCAACACTTGAATTCAATGCCCGAGTCTGCTGATTGTACTCCTCAGCAACAGAGACATATTGTGCAAAAGCCGGCGATACGCCGAGTGTCAAAAGTAACGCCGCCAAACAATTAAAAAAAGAGGGCTTCAATTTGATCTCCTATCATTCAGAATGATGCATTCTCAAGGTCCGAACATGGCGAGAGAAAGTTTATACCTTTTTGGACGCGAATCCATGCCATCTGTCTTCGAGTATAGGAATCAACTCAACCACCAAAAACTGTTTTGGTTTGAATTAAGCAATCTGAGGGACAAATCGCCGAGATTCGCAGGGTACCCCACGACTACTTTCGACATTCGATGAACGCCACTAAGAACAAAGCCCAATGCGATCACCTGACTCAACTATTAGTGTTCTGTTGTCGCGCTCATTTTAGCAAGTGCGCGTAGGCATTCTATTGCTTTAGATGTTCTTTTACCAAGACGGCGGATGGTGGGGCGCCACGACGCTCTATTGTCGGAATAGCTGATCTTGGGCGCTCGCTATCCATTAAAAAGGGCAGCGAAATACCGTTTGGAACTACTTTGCCGCTCAAGCGTGCGCACCTTGATCCAAACAAGGCGGCAATCCAGTCTAAATCAAGCCTAGTTTTTGCGCTCGCACAATGGCTTCTGTTCGACGGCGCACGAGCAGTTTATCGAAAATACGACGGTTATGACCTTTTACAGTATCAAGTGCAAGAAAGAGGCGCTGGCATATTTCCTCATTAGAGCAACCTTCAGCAATCAGCTTTAACACGTCCAACTCACGTTGACTGAGCGGATCAAACATATTCGTGGAATCTTTGATTAATCGCTCAGGGAAGGACTTCAAAATGGTCTCGAGATATGCAAGGTTCGTGGAAGCGATACCATCACGGTCTTGAAGGCTGCCTCGTAGGGCGAGCAACATGAGTTGCATCGGCTTACCCTCTTCGACGAAGAACGACACGAATGCCTCAGGCCGCGCTAGTTGAATCGTCTGTTCGAGTAACTGCATGCACTCTTTTTGATTTCCCAAAGAGTGATACAACAAGGCTTTGAGCTTCAAAATTTCCAATTGACTTCGCAATCGACTCTGACGCTTCGCTTCCACCAGCAATCGACTCAATAGCAAATCTAAGCTTTGGAAATTCACCTGCTTACTTTCGCTCATCGCTTCTAGCAAAGCCATACGCACTATTAGTAGATGTTCGAATTCATACAAATAGTAAGGCTCATCGGTGATTGAAAGTCGCATACGATGACACCAGTTTTTCACTCTGCGGGTTTCACCTTGTTTTAGAAAGAGATTCATCCGGTGCACCTCAACACTGCGAATTTCTGGCAAGAGGTTTGGCACCATCAATTTTTGTGCCTCATCCAAATGAAAGTGTGCGGCGTCTATATCGTCCTCAGACTCTTTCATCTTAGCCAAAACCAAATGATATCGATAGCGCCAATCCACACGACACGAAGAAGTCGCATTCTCATGCGCCTGTTCAAGATATTTCTTTGCCTTCGTTTTCTCGCCAATTTCATATGCAATCAAGGCGCACTCTACATACAAGTGTGGCAGAACAGACTCAGATTTCTGGAGAGGCTCTGGCGAATGCCGAATAAGACGCTGAAAGAAGGACATCGCGTCCGCAAGATAACCCTGTTCACTCATCAACTGCCCCGCTTGGAGCCCACAAATGGCAGCAGTCATGGTGTCTTTGCTCAATCGAGCGTTGTCGATCGATTCAAGAATCAATTGCTGAGCCAAATCCAAATCCCCACGCAATCGATAACATGCAATGAGCATACATCTTGCCTGCGCCAGAGCAAGCCGATCCCGAGTCGCACGCCAATACAATATAAGCTCCTCAATATTCATGATCGCTTCAAAGACATCCCCCCGACGATGAGCATTCAAGCACCTTACAAACGCGATTCTCTGAGCAATATCTTGAAATTGGTCGACGGCTACCACGTTCATCTCTAGCGGAAGCATCTTTAGACACATTTCTGCTGCGCGTAGACGAATCTCACTAGCTTCGTACTGACCTTGAATCATCATGGACCAAGCGGTCTGAACGCATAAAATTGGACGACAACTGAACACTGCTTCAGGGATATGGTTCTGCCACTCCAACCATAAGTTGTGCTGCCCGCAAACGGACATACTTTCCCAATGCCTCTCTGCCATCTGCGCTAAGAGATTCATGTCTCTTGACGCAATGGCGTGATTAAAAGTATTTGGCAAGTCATTTTGTTGCTCGAACCATGTGCTGGCTCTCAAATGAAACCCTGAAATTTGTTCTTGTGTGAAATGCCGGCCTTGCAACTTGCGAAGCATTTGCTGGAGAAAACGATAAGGTCGTAAGCAAGCGCTATCATTATCAACAAATGACGCGAGCAAATTCGCTGCCCTAAGATATTCCAAAGCCTCGCTTGCAAGTAAATTCTGCTCAGATATTACAAACTGGCATAAGTCGGCACGAAAAGAATCGAGAATTGCAGTTCTCACCAAGAATTCCCTGAGCGATCGATCCTGATGCAAGAAGATTTCCTCCAACAGATAATCGAAAACATCTTGATTATCTGAACATAGACTTTCAATCGACACCTCAGGAGCGACTTGTTGTGGAAGCGAGGCTGCAATCAAATGTAGGCCTGCAAGCCACCCTTCTGTACTGTGCTGCAAGGCCTCGATCTGATATGTGGTGAGATCGGGCGCCACGTTTGTTTGAACAAAGCATTCCAATTCGATCTGATTCAGCAAGAGTTCGTTGGCCCCAATTTCGGTTACCTGATCCAATACCCTGTGTCGCGCCAAGTGCACTCTCAACTCATAACGGCTTAGGATCACAAGATGTAATTTCGTCGAAACATGAGTGAGGAGGTAACTCAGCGTCTGATTATTTGTGTCAGACTCTGCGAAATGATAGTTATCAAGTACGATCACGAAGCGATAATTCAGGCATTCAAAGGCATTCACGAGACTGGCCAGCATTGACTCGTTTGAAGCCAGTCCCTCAAGTTGAAACGCAGGCAAATCTGAGTTTTCTGGCGTTAGGGTTTGAATCGCCGCAATCAGGTAGGCCAAAAAATTTATCTCATTGCTGTCTTCTTGGCCCAGGCTAATCCAGATGCGAGGCAGATTCGACTGTTCTAACCAGTCGCAGGCAAGCGTTGTCTTGCCAAATCCGGCAGGCGCGGAAATTACACTCAGCTTGCGCCCACTGGTGAAGCCTTGATCTAACTTATCAATAAGGCGCGCTCGCCGAATGTGGTTTTTCCTGATAAGGGGCGGATGCAGCTTTGACTTAACTATGACGTTGGGCATATCGATCAACTAAGAGGCTGCCGCATGAAACGCCATGCAGTGTTAGTGCTTCAATAGCGGCAAAACGTGCTCTTTCAAGACTTTGTATTCCATCGCAACACTCAATGGATTCGGGTTGTGCCCAGTCTTTGCGACCAAGAAGTAGGCTTTCTGCGGCGCTTGAATTTGCTCGAAGTAGGCCTTGCTAACATCAGACACCGTCACCAAGTCCTCTTCACCCTGAACGAGAAATACAGGGAGGGCAAAATCGTAGCCCTTGGCAGGAAAATCAAGCTGAGCATACATGCCATCATTTTTCATACCAACAAATTGAATAAATGAGTACTCTTCAGCTGCTTCGTATTGCGCCTCCATACGCTCCATTTGGTAAGACGGCGCAGGTAACCACCAAGTTTTGGGAGCCGGTGTGGTCCTTCTTGCTTCCAGTACTTTAGTGGCGCGGCGCAAAACGCCGAAGTGACGTGGATTATCCCAAGGAGGGCTACCAATTTTCTCGAGACTCTCGACGATCTCGGTTTGCCCTTCAGCACGCGCTCGGTTTAAGGTTTGCGTATAGCTTGCTGCCTGATTGCTGTGTTGCGCCACCAATTGGGCTGTGCCGATGTAGGCGCTAAATAGTTCTGGATGCGTCTTCACCATCTGAAGACCCAAAGCAGATCCCCAGGAGCTTCCCATCAAGATGACTTTTGATTGATGTAAATACTGACGCAAATATTCTGCGATGGCCACACCATCATTTGCCATGAGTTCTATGCTTAAAGGAGAATCGGCAACTGCAGGATTTCGAATATAGGTCTTGCCACTTCCACGCTGATCCCATTGCACCAAGGTGAACTCTTTTTTCCAAGTGCCATAAATAGCCTCAGAAAACGGGCTCATGGGATTGGCCGGACCTCCATGTAAGAACAAGATAACAGGATTATCACAACGCGCGCCCTTGATTGTGACCCAGTGTTCGATGCCATTCGCACTAACAAATTTTTCCTCGTCAATCGGGTCGGAATGATGCTTGCAGGCTGAAACAGGTGTTTTGTTTTTAGCGGAATTAATCTTTGGTGCGCCAGCGTGGCAATTCCAAGATATCAAAAATCCAACAAGGAGAACGAAAAAGCGCATAGAAACTCATCCAATGAAAACCCCGAGGGAGGGAGACTCGATCAACAAAAGGTCAAACCGCAATTCTTTCCTGCTGGTTTGTGGTCTCCATCTTGTGCTCACTACGAATATCATGCGACCTAAAACGCGATTGAGGACGTCAGGCGTCATCTTAGTTCGTTCTCGCGCCCACAATGCTTGCATAAAAAACAGCTTCTTGGCCTAGCAATTACGGTGCGCCCTTCCGAGATACTCCCATGATGGCCATGTGAGATTTGAGTCAGAGGAACTCGATGCAAGGAAGTATCAACTGTCCGCGCCCTTCAGTTCTTCACACTTGTGTAACCAATCTTCCTCATACCAATGACAACGCTTCGTGTGAGGAAGTGGCGGACCCGATCGAGATTCTTACTCCACTACCTGACACTGATTTACAAGTACGCGCTTTCACATCATACTTATCCGATACTTTTGCTTGCGGAATATGGACAGAAAGCAAACGAATTGTGCAAATTGAGGCGCCCTTCATGGATGCCATGTAGCTGCAATCTAATAATGGAACATAAATGTCAAAAGAAGAGTTTTTACACCTACAGCATAGCGAATCTGTTGTAGCGCAAATGGCGGCAACAATTTTTTCCGGCTTCATTCAAAAACATGAACTCACAACTGAGAATGAAGATGTATTGATTGAACGTTCAATTTCGATTGCCACCAAGCTCGCTCTACGCGCCGAACAAGTGATTAAAAGCGATGAAGAATGGGTAAAGCGCCCGACCGGGTCTGCTTTCTTGGCAGGATAACTGGCCTAGGATCTTGGCCTTACGAGAATGACGGATGCTCGCCTCGTACTGCCCTCATAGCAGCACCTGCGCGATAATGTTTTCACGCTAAAAGTTGTTTATCCACACACATTATGCAGGCTTAATTTCGCTTCTTGACTGCAGAAGTCGCAGACGATTCCTTAATTCACTACGTTCTTTCAAACAGCGCCTTTGCCAAGGCGACAAGCAGATGGAAAGTATCTTTCTTTGTCAACCAAGGGCTCAGATCTTCTGTAAATGGAAGGCTGCAATTGGAGGTTTTATCTGGTGACATTTGTGATTGGGGACGACTATGAGAAGTTAGAAATTGTGTCTGACGCCGATTTCTCAGAAAGCACGATGACGCAAAAACCACTTTCTTACAACCGTTTTTCTCATGTATGAAGCATCCTCAAAATCCAGCTAACAGCATCCGAATTTATGATCTGGAACGCGCAAACAAAGGTTTATCGAATTAAAACTGAAATAAGATGCACATGACCTTCTAAAGCGATGCCACCCTCGTAAAAATTCAATGTATTGAGGTCGCGGCTCTCTATGAATTTGCGAGAGCGGCTATTCTTGAAATGTCATAATTACGAAGTCCAATTCGGATCTTGAACACCAATCAAAGCTAGTGCTTGACTAACAGACTCTGGACTAATTGCGGCGGCAATAGCTGAACATCTTGTAATGTTTTCTTCAGGGGAGTTATAGCTTAGCGCTTGCTCAACCGCAAAATAATGTGCAACACTCGCTTTGTTGTCTAGCAGATCAGCAACCCACCCCCAATTGCTGTCGCCTTTAAAACTGTGTGCTGCAGAAAGCATCGTACGCACAAGGCCTCCTTTCGTCTCAGTCATATCATCAAGATGTCGAGCCCAATACGATGCTTCTTGCTCCGTCGGTGCAGAGCTTCCTTTTCTTCCAAGCACATTAGCGTAGATACCTTGAACGAAATCGGTGTTACTCATTTGAGGAGAATAGCCGGTCAAGTCAGCGAATTGAATTGCTGCGCCATAAAAACTTTCAGCAATGCTGTCGAGCGACATACCATTCATGAATCGATTTAACCAATAATTGAGACCATCTGCATCTGGAATTCGATTGAAGAATGAAACATATAGCTCTTCTAAGATCTTAAGTTCAGAGGCGAAAACTTTTTTTGCGCTCGCACCTATTTCGAGATTCACGCTGCAATTAATAAACTGTATTTTCTCAATATTCTTCAGCCGATCTCCCTGATGGGTCGCGATATCCTCAACGAAAACTACATCGCCCTGCTTAGTCAGGTGAAAACCCTGTCGCGAATAGCTATAGAGCACAGTATCAACTCCGCCCCCGGCATCTATATCGCTTGAAAGAGATCCGTAAAGCACATCATCCGAAGGCGTACCTACCGCCGATGCGGCAGTCGTAGAAAATGTGAATTTTTGCGGCCCATCATACTTATTTCCTGCAAGATCTTGAATCGCATTAGTAGGGAAGACGAAAGTATAGGTGCCAGGCTGTAAGAATTGAGCCAATTTGAAAGTAAGTTTATTTCCCTCTATTGAGACCGTTCTACCTCCCGAGCTTTCCTTATTCCAATAACCATATGGAACTACTGAATTATTGCTATTTAGGAGATAAAACGTGCTGTTGGAAATCAAGCACGGCTCATTGAAAGAAAAAGTCAATTCTGAAGTCGTCAGGGGAATACCTTTTTCACCTGACTTTATCGACTGTGCAATAACCATCGGTGCCTTATTATCATTCGAAACATCCACAAATTGCACTGTATAGTTTCGAGCACCTTCGAAGGCTGGCCCTAACTTTAGATAGAAGTCGCCTGACGTTGCTGGAGTAAAGTTAAGCCAGGTACTGGCTCCAAATTTAACCGAGCTGGAAATATTCGTTCCATCGAACTGAAGCGGAGCGACTTCGTCTCCATCTATCAGGGTAATTGAAAATGAATTTGCGCTTGAGTCCTTTGCCGAAATTGAAAACGCATAACGAGCCCCAGCTTTCAAGGCGACCTTAAATACGTCAAAATCGTCACGACCTTCAAACGTGCCATTCACGGGGAACAGTGGGCTCAAGTTCGAGGCAGTCTTTGCTGTATCTCCGTAATCATCTTGTATCCCAGCACTCAGAGTAAGAGTGTACGGAACAACCACCTCGACATTCGTTGCCTGCATATGTAATACATCCAGATAATACACTCCTTGAACAAGAGGATGTATTTCCAGTTGTACAGGCTTAATGTCGGTCGCTCCGGTCAAATAGTCCAGACGATTTCCGTTGGCGTCATATAAAAAGAGGGTAAAAAAAGTCGGCTCACTATTCAAACTTACCGTATAAAACTTTTGGCCGTCCAAAACTAGCTTGACCCTATCAAAATCATTGTCGTAGTCGCTCCTGCCCTGTAAAACGGCCTTCGGCAAAAGCACACCGTTTGTTCGATTAGTACTCGGAAAGTCATCTGGCACAGCTTTAACACCAACACTATATTTGCCAAGATGTAAACCGATCACTTCGAGATAGTAGTCACCGCTTTCCTCCGGATCAAACATCCATCCGTGCATTGGCGCCAGATTTCCATTTGAATCGTGGACTTTTATGAATGATGGCTGCAAGAGCTCTGAGGAAGGCCCAACGAGAGATCCGTCGGCAAAGAAGGAGTAATGCACCCCTAAATCCGCATGAAATTTGAACCAATCTCGATCACCACCGGCTTCAAACCTTCCAACAGCTCTTCCGGTTACCTCAAACCTACCAACCGTCGCGGGGTTATCTGAGTAATCGTCCTCACCATAACGATTTAACATGATCAATGAATAGTTACCGATGCCATCCCAACGGTAGAGCGACCGCGCGCCGATATAGTAGACGCCTGTAGAAGGCGCCACGAAATCCAAAATTGGATACTCCAAATTTGTGCCGCTTAAGAAGTCAGTAACTTGTTTTCCGCTTTCATCGTACAGGGCTAGGCCCAATATCTCATATCCCTTAACCGAAGAGGGATTGAAGCCTGGTTCCCAAAGTGTGAACTGATAACGTTGACCCTTTTCGAGCGTAGTTTCGAACCAATCCAAATCAAGACCACGCTCAAATTTTCCCGTGGTGGATGAGTTAAGTCGTATGGTTCCTTTTATGCTACCGTTGTCTGGGTAGTCGTCATTTATGTCTGGCATTGATTATTCTTTGCTATCGCGATTCCGAAATTTTATCATTTCACTATCATCAAGAGAAGCTTCGAAGACGCATCGCTAAACCTTATACTTATCACGGTCGCGCCAAAGCATGAAGGTAGGAGAGAGAATACCTTTCGGTGTAGAGCGTAGCATCGAAAGACATGGCCGAAATCGCGGTTTCCGACTTCACAAATGCTTCGTAGGCTAAGCGGGTCGCGACGCCCCCTCCACTCCATCAGTCGATGTGGTCCTCAACCAGAAACTGACGAACCGCCGCAATACTATCCTCAAGCTGATCATTAAACATGAAGTGCCCAGCTTTCTCAATGGTGACCAAACGCGCTGACGATTTTTGGCTAAACTTGCTCATCATCTTTCTTTGATAAGCCTCTCCTTGTTCCGTATTACACGCCCCACGCAGGAACAGAACTTTGCCTTCGAAGTTTTCAAGGCCCTGAGCAAGATTCAGGGTTTTTGCCCACTCTGGATCGTCCATCATTTTGCCCATGGTTGCTTGAAATGCTGGGCTACCAAAACGCCATGCCTTCATCTCTGCCCCCGCTGTTTGCTCGCCCTGACACTGCGGATTTTGATGCTGCATGAGAGGCAGTACTTGTAGCAAAAACCAATCGTCTCTTGCGTAAGGGTCGCCATCAGTTGACACTCGCCATTTGCCAAGCCACGCTTTCGTAAAACCAGCAATCACTCTGAAGCTGGGCAGCTCATCACGCTGAAAATCCTTGAGGGTATCGGCGTCAAGAAAACCGGGTTCGGCCAGCACTGCGCGACTCACTTTGTGTGGATATTTTCCTAGGTAGGCAGATGCCAGCATTGCGCCCCACGAGTGACCAAGCAAGATGACTTTTCGTTTGCGACCAAAGTGCTCGACCACTGCATCAAGGTCGCGCACGAAAGTATCGACGCTTATATCCTTCGCTTCAACGCGCTGCGAGAGTCCGGTACCCAACTGGTCATAAAACACCACGCGATACTGATCGGATAGCACCGAAAGATTCAACAAATACCGAAAGTCCGCGCCGGGCCCACCATGCAAGACAATCAGCACAGGTGCATCTTCTGAGCCATAGGTTTGCACATGAAATCGGTGCCCTTGAAGGCTAATTTGCGAAATACTGCTATCGCGCTCCACGGTCGGAGGGAGCTTAATACACGCACTCAAGACAGATGCTAACAAAGCACAGCCAAGGGCTTTTCTAAAGATTCGGAAGGATTGCATATTCAGCCTCAACAAGAAATTGTGAAGTGGAATGGTGCCTGTTAAGATGCAATGCGTCGTTATCAAATGATAAGTGCTTACAAATGAATAAGATGCCATCGACTTCTATCACTGAGGAGGAAAAGCGCGATATCTTGCGAGTGGCGCGGATTTACGGTGATGTCCCAGAATCGGCATTCACAAAACTCTGGCCCGTGATGCGGGTAGTAAGGCTTCATGCAGGAGAGCTTCTTTGTCGTGTCAATCAACAACCCGCGCAAGAGTTTCTTTTGCTAGAAGGTGTCGTACGCACCAGTCTTTGTGACCTTCATGGGCGGAGTGTGACATTTGATTTCTATCAAGGCCCATGCGCGATCGCGCCAGCGATCACGCGCTCCAAAGCAAACACATCACGGGTTGACTGCGAAGCACTCAGCGCTGCGCATGTCGTCGTATTCGGCGCTGATGCGCTAAGTGAAGCAATGCTACAGAACCTCGATCTCGCCACTTGGGGCAATGCTGTCTTGCATCGCGAACTCATCAAACGTGCCGATAAAGAGATCGCTCTCGTTTCGCAATCTGCAAGCGAGCGACTCACAGCCATCTACCAAGACATGCCTGAGGTCTACCGCACTGTCCCCCAGCATCATCTCGCCAGCTATTTGGGAATAACACCGGTAAGCCTGAGTCGCTTGCGTAAGCAACTTGGGAAGAGCTGAGCTATCAAGGTCAGCCATGTCCTCCACCTAAACCGACTCTCCACAGTTATCGATATACCAAATCAAACATAACTGCAGACTCTTCCCACCTCCGTAATTGCATATGTAACTTGAATGCGAAGTTGCTAATCACAAGAGCTGACCATGAATTGGAAGGCTTAAGACCGCAAATCCTTGCTTGCTTCGATCGTCTTCAATATAAGAAAAATTTCGCGATCTCGTTTGACTATGATCTCGCATACTTGCGAAAAAAAACTACATTCGCCTGTCTCGGCATTCATCAGGAAAACCAGACCTGCTAGGATAATGGTTTCATTTTCTGATGCACGAGGTGGTGCAATGTTTATCACAAAAACACCCATCGCTACCATACTATTGTACCCTGCGCTTTCGGGTAGGTCGTTGCCGAAGAAAGACCGAACGATACGAGTCAATTACTCAATCTAACCTCAGTTACTGATTAGCACCAAGTAGGAGAAAATATCATGCCAGATTACACGGGTAGCCAAGGCAACGACACCATCAATGCTGCCGAGTTAAAGCTGTCACCGGGTACAAATATCTTCGCGGGAGATGGAGATGACAAAGTCATCGCCGACAATAATCTGGTTGACCTCGGTCCCGGGAATGATGAGCTAATTGGAACAGCAAACACAACCCTCGTGTTTTGGTCATCGCCAAAAGGTGCAGTCGTCAATCTAGCGACAGGGGTTGCGCAAGATGGTGCTGGTGGAGTTGATAAGTTCAATACGAATCTCATCACCGTGATGGGAAACGCCCATGACGATACCGTCACAGGCAATCAATTTGGAAATATTTTCTGGAGTATTGGCGGCCACGATTTTTTTGACGGCGCTGAAGGCGTGGATACGCTTATCATTCAACCAAAAGACAAAGACAGCTTACCAGTCTTCTCAAAAAAGAATGGCAATTGGGTCGTTACCTATACAGATTCAAATGGCCCAAACCAAAGCGAAGAGCCCGCCGTCGTCGCCATTTCGACGCCATCAGGAAAATTCGTTGACGCGAGCGCCATGCTGGAAGGCCAGACCCTCACCAAGGCCAGCCCGCTTGTCGATTTTATGCACGATCTTGCGGTCGGTGACCTCAATGGGGATCACATTGACGACATCTTTGCATCCAATGAACTATGGATTAGCACCGGGACTGGAACCTGGCGTGACATGACTTCTCTCGTGCAACCCTACGAGAATACTGCCAATCCGATGTCGTCCGCAATTGGTGATATTGACGGAGACGGCCGTAATGACATCTTAGTGTTATATCCGAATTTCGCTAGTCAGCGTTCTGTCTTACTCAGCGATGGAAAAACGTTTCCCACTTTCAAGCGTATCGACTTACCTCCGGGTCTTTTTGGAAGTAATTCGAAAGATAACTTTTCGATTATCGCTGACCTTAATCGAGACGGGCTCGCCGATATCGTCGTCGCGGAGACGCGAGCTGAGCCCTACTATCGAGGCTCCGCAATTCAGATCTTAATACAAACCTCGGCTGGAGTGTTTGAGGATCAGACGCTAAGCCGAATTGACAACGCACCCCGTAGCAATATCAATGGCGCCGAAGGCAATTTATTTTTTGTTGATGCGAACGGCGATGGACATCCCGATCTGATTCATACCAATTCAGCAGAGACGGACGGGATCGCAATTTTCATTAATGATGGTAGCGGTCACTTTAGCTTAATGGATCGTGGTCTCATCCCGTTTATTCAGCCGTGGCAGTTGGACGGTTACCAAACCACAGCTACAGGACAACAAAATCAAATCGGCGGACGAGGTTACCCGATTCAGATTAATGATGACGGTATCATCGATTTCGTTCTTGCAGCAACAAAGCCTGTCGATTTTCCACAAACTACCCCCTCCGAAGCAGCACTATATACGCTGGTTTCATCCCCCAATGCTTTCGGTCGAGACAAAGACGAAAACCTAGTTGGATCAAAACTCGATGATAAAATTTACGGCCTCGGCGGCAATGACTCGATCAACGGTGGTGCTGGATTCGACACGGCCTTTTATCTTGGAAAACTTTCAAATTACAAGATCATTAAACAAGGTGAGCAATACCTTGTGTCCGATCAAACAGGAAGAGACGGCGTCGACCATGTCATCAACATAGAACAATTGGCTTTTTCGGATAAGACAATCAACTTGCAAATTCAACAGACGTCAACGCAAATTGCGAGCAAAGATCTTGCTCGGCTGATTGAGCTATATATTGCATTCTTCAATCGTGTACCGGATGCGAATGGGCTTGCGTATTGGATTGGAGAGAAAAAATCCGGCCAAACGATTGATAAAATTGCCGAAGTTTTCTACAACGCTGGCGTGTCCTTTTCAAATCTGACTGGATACCAGGCAAACATGAGCAATTCAGACTTTATCAACTTGGTATATAAAAATGTTCTAGGCAGAAAGGATGGCGCGGACAGTGACGGACTAAATTACTGGAACGCTGAATTAAGCTCTGGCAAAGCGACACGTGGGGCACTCGTTTCTACAATTCTAGATGCCGCACACGGCTTCAAAGGAGACGTAACCTGGGGCGCGGTTGCCGATCTACTGGACAACAAAATACATGTAGCAAAAACGATCGCCATCGATTGGGGGCTCGGTTATAAGAGTAGTACAACAGCAATCGAAGAGGGGATGCGAATTTGTTCCGCGATAAGCGCCACCGATACCCAAACATCGCTCTCAATTATTGGTGTTTCGCCGGATAATCTTAGCCTTTAATTTTTGCGCGCTGCCATAGTGCCATTCCAACGCACTGGATGGCACTTGATAAAGGCTGTTGCCCCCATTTCTCGGTGGTTCAGATCCCTCCTTTGGTCGTCGTGAGAATTCGACTTCTTCAACTCATCAATCTTTTAAAAGATACGCCGATTGGCCTGAAGCGTTAACAACAATGGGGCGCGCGAACCATGAGATCGCATTGTCAAATCTGCGCTCAAGTTGTCCAACAAGGCCACCAAGGTTCCGACCAGCTTCCGAGCAACTCGCATTGCGCACAAGCTCATATTTATTCCAACTCCATCGAGGATTACGGTTATACTAAGTCTTCACTTTTTGCTATTCATTCTAGTGCGTCGACATCAATTTTTTTGGGTTCTAATAATTGCACCAGAACTGGCATTTCAGTTTTTTCCGTTGCGATTCAAACTCTTGGTTTTCCCATTAGAACGCGCCGTCGAACCAAGCTACATCGTCATCCTAACTAGGCAAAATAGACCGGAATTTATGAGGAAAAATATGCGTCAACAAACTCTTGTTTGGCAAACCTTCGTTGTCTTATGCTTCAGCACTTTGCTGAGCGCTTGCGGTGGCGGTACTAGCTCCCAAACGCTGCCTGCACAAAAGGACAATTCAGCACAAGATTATGTGAATCGCACAATCGATATCATGCAGGCCAATTCCCTATATCGGAAATCCTTAGCGTGGAGTGATATTCGGTCAGCCAGCTTGGCTGAACTTGGAACCGCGCCAAATTCCCGTAGTATTGATGCCGCCTTAAAAATGGCACTAAGGATGCTTGGTGACCATCACAGTTTTATCACAAAGGCGAATGGCGAGATGATATTCGGTGATAGCCTCTCGCGTAGTTGTGCCGCTCCGGGAGAAGCAAAACCATCGCTCCCAGAAGATGTCGGTTACATCAAGATTAAAGGAAACTACCAAACAAATAGTACGGCGACGGCGGACCCCGCAACCCAAGCAATTGAATTACAAGGCTCTATAAAAGCGCAAGACAAAGTAACTTTGATTGGATGGATTGTCGATCTTAGAGACAATGGGGGCGGTAATATGTGGCCTATGATTGCAGGGATAGGTCCTATCTTAGGCGAAGGTAGTCTGGGTTACTTTACTGATGCGCTCAACCAGCGGCAGCGATGGACTTACATCGCCGGACAGGCTAAATTGGACAACACCTCACAGTTCACTGTCACTAACCCGTATTCAAGCCCGTTCCCAAGTCCAAAAATCGCGTTACTTACGGATTGCCAGACCGGTAGTTCAGGTGAAGCGGTCATAGTCGCATTTCGAGGACGTCCTAACACGCGTAGTTTTGGCACGCCGAGCTTTGGCGTCTCAACCGGTAACCAAACATTTCCATTAAGCGATGGCGCAACTTTATACTTAACAACAGTCGCCCTCGCTGACCGCAACGGCGTGACCTACAATGGCCGTATCGAGCCCGACGAAGTCATCGACGATACTCTCAAAGTACAGGCTCGTGCGATCGCATGGTTACGTGGAACTGAGTAAGCAATTAACTGTCAAACAATCTCAATATTAGAAAAGTCAGGGAATAGGCGCAGCAACTTATCAGGGGCCGTATATTCCTACCTGTATGCATCAAGAGGCGCCCGTTTAGGAAATAACTCGATTGCTGGTTTTGCTATCACGGATCTTTTTGTTAGACTGAGACCATTCCATCAATGAATTCACAATCAATCCAGTACAACAAATTCACTTGATTGATAGCGGGTTAGCCGCTCTGTACACCAGCGAATATTCCGCACGAGAAGATCTATTTCTGAGGCACACTTCGTACATAGCCGTATTTGAAATGCTCATTTGAAAAGGACCACCATGCAAACCATTTTTCGCCGTACGCTGATCGCTCAACTTGTTGCAATCGCCGCACTGGGCACGAATGCTGAGGCTGCTGTGAAGACGGAAGCCTATCCTGGTCAGATTCAACTCAAGGTCGATTTATCGGAATCAGCACGTAAGATTTTTCAGATCAAAGAAACGATTCCGGTCAGCACACAAGCGCTACACAATAGGAAATTAAGTCTCACTTTCCCGAAGTGGATACCTGGTGAACACGGGCCGACTGGCCCCATCGACGGCGTCACCGGCTTGAAATTTTTTGCCAACGGCCAGCGCATTGCTTGGCGACGTGATTTGCAGGATATGTATCTCTTGCACCTCGATGTGCCTTCAGGCACCAAAGAAATTCAAGCGGAGTTTCAATTCCTCTCGCCTGTCGCCGGCGGTGATTTTGGCGCTGGCGTTTCAGCCACGCCGCGCCTTGTCATGATGGAGTGGAACCAAGTCGTGTTTTATCCAGCCGAATATGCGAGTGACAAAATCAAAGTCGCTGCGAGTCTGACCATACCGGCGAAGTGGCAGATGGCGACGGCATTGGAACAAGAGGGTCCGCAAGCCGATGGCCGTTTCCAATTTAAGCCGGTCAGCCTGACGGAGCTGGTCGATTCTCCCATCATGGCTGGCGCCCACTTCAAACGTATTCCCTTATCGACCGAAGGGCAACGTCCCGTGTTTCTGAACCTCGCCGCCGATCGTGCCGATAATTTGCGACTCAGCGATGCCCAAATTCAACAACATCAAGCACTGGTCAAACAAGCGCGCACGATGTTTGGGGTCGAACATTTTCAACGCTACGAATTCCTACTACTGCTTTCCAACCACACCAAGGTCGATGGTCTAGAACATCATCAATCGAGCGACAATCGCAGCCCCGCTGATTACTTCACCGCACCTGATGCTGCACTCTCAGATCCCAGCCTGTTAGGACATGAATATGTGCACTCATGGAATGGCAAATATCGCCGACCAAGCGGACTGACCACGGCCAACTACAGCGAACCCATGAAGGGTGATTTGTTGTGGGTGTACGAGGGCTTAACCAATTATCTCGGCGAGATCTTGTCGGCCCGCGCAGGCATGTGGAATGCCGAACAATACCGCGATGCGATCGCGATTACCGCTGCTGAAATGGACAACACTCCAGGTCGCACCTGGCGTCCGCTACGCGACACTGCAGACCAAGCACAGGTGCTGTATCACATTGCGCCTACATGGGGCAATTATCGTCGCACCACTGACTTCTATCGCGAAGGTAGTTTGATTTGGTTAGATGTTGATACGCAGCTGCGCAGTCTTTCAAACGGCAAGAAATCGATCGATGATTTTGTCAAATTATTCCACGGTGCCGATAGCAAATTCCCAGCGAGTAGCACCACCGTTAAGCCTTACCAACTCGAAGACGTGGTACGCGCCCTCGACGCCGTACAGCCTCACGATTGGCGTCAATTTTTAACGAGTCGCGTAGAAAGCACAAACGAACGCGCACCGCTCGAAGGCATCAAACGCGGCGGCTGGAAATTGGTCTACACCGAAACACCGACCGAAGTGTTCAATGCTCGCTCACGCAGTAACCACGTGAATATGTATCTGTATTCACTCGGCGTAAACGTCATGCGCGATAACTCCGGGGGGGCAACCACAGGCGAAATCGCCGACGTGCTCTGGAATAGCCCAGCCTTTGAAGCCGGCCTCACCCCAGGACAAAAAATCGTCGCCGTCAATGGTGAGGCGATCGATTCAGACAATCTCGGCGTCGCCATTGCTCAAGCCAAGATCGACAAGAAACCGATTGAACTGCTAGTCTCCACCCAAGACTATTTCACGACCATACGCGTTCCTTACTTCGGCGGTCATAAATATCCACGTTTGGAAAAAATTGAAGGTGCGAGTGATTTGTTGGGCGAGATTACCAAGGCGAAGTGAATAACCGGAATTCGAAATAAGCATTCAGCAATTATTTGAAAGATCTCACCATGCAACAAATACGCGGTAGCTTCGACGTCAAACTTCAACCTCAAGCGCCAGCGCCCGCCATCGCAGAAGCGAATTTAGGTCGCCAAACCATCGATAAACAGTTTCATGGCGAACTCGAAGCACACAGCCTCGGTGAAATGCTAGCAGCGATGACTGAAGTCAAAGGCTCGGCTGGCTATGTCGCTATCGAGCGCGTCAGCGGTACGCTACAAGGCAAACGCGGAAGCTTCGTCTTGATGCATACCGGCGTCATGGATAGAGGCACGCCGCAGCTCACCATACAAGTCGTGCCTGATTCTGCGACCGATGAATTGGTGGGATTGAAAGGACAGATGCAAATTGAGATCAAAGACGGCAAGCACTTCTATGTGTTTGAGTTCACCTTGCCGTGATTGAGTGAAGAGAAAAGCGTTAATGCGATTCTAAGCCTGCAAAAGAGGGGCCCCATAATCCCGTTCAAGAATGATGACAGGGGCAAAGCATCTCTTTGACTCTCGACTACCAACCCATACACTCGTTCTTCGAAATCTCTTGGGAGCTCTGTAATTCAAACTTCGCTCCCTCGAGATTTATTTTGCCGCTCGATTAGCTGCTGGTTCGGATTTAGGGTTAATCGTCATTTGGGGGCTGAGTTGACGATCATAATTCTCCCGCCATCTCCAATAAGTGTTGTCATCAAAATTGTCCCGCGTTTTATCAGCATTCTTTGCCTGCTGCAAAAAGCGCTGATTAAGAGTCGCCTGCAGGTCCTCATTAATTGCCTTTTCTTTCAATCCAAACTCGTAATAACGTGTTTCCGCTAAGGCTTGCGCTTGGCCAATTTCTTCGTCCCGCATGAGCCTCCGCAGATCTCCAGGAATGAAACTCAAATTTTGTAAGCTGGTTCTCATATTGCTGACGTACTGATTGTAGCAATCAATTTTTTTATTGAGTGCATCCAAACTTGCTTTGAGTTGAGTAACACTCATCTT
The DNA here is from genome assembly GCA_964459555.1 of uncultured Burkholderiaceae bacterium. Lineage (GTDB taxonomy): Bacteria > Pseudomonadota > Gammaproteobacteria > Burkholderiales > Burkholderiaceae_D > Undibacterium. Next base: position 32,882 of record CAYWNE010000007.1, read on the forward strand.
GCTTTCACTTAAGTCTGGTGCAGGGCAAACTTTCTCAGTCCACTTTAAGCTGCCACCATCAAATTCTTCAAGATAGAAACGAAGCTCTGATTGACGGCGATCGCGCTCATCAAACATTTCAATAAATTTCTGCGCACGTACTCTCCCTTGCGTCGCAGCCTTGCCTAACCAAAGGCGTGCCTGCTTCTGGTCCGCAGCCGTCCCTTCGCCATACCAAAACATCTGACCCAATGCTTCTTGCGCCTCAGCGTGCCCTTCACTCGCGAGTTCAGAGAACAATTTGAAAGCGAGTGCGGGATTTTCCTTCCACGCCTGAAGTGCTTGACTCAGGCGTGTATCACTGACCGCTTCTGAAATGCGCTCTGTAGGCGCTGTTGCATCAGGCTTAGTATCGACAATTGCCTTGGTGTCTCTCGTCGTTGTGGCGGGCGGCGCAAACTGAGTTGTCACTGGGGCCGTTTTGGCTACGGTAAGTTTTCTTTGACTCAAGTCAGAGTTGGGTTTAGCGAGATCAGCTTTGCTCGTATCAGTGCGAAAACGTGGCATCGCATAACTTACTGCAGACAAGCCAGTGATGACCGCCAGGCTAAACGCGAACAAGGTATTTTTCGAAAAAGTTGGTGTGCGCATATTTTCTTCCTGGAAAAGTGAGTGAACTCTCTGCAATAGAGAAGAAGGCCGCGCCATTGCCAACGCGAATCGAGGCTGTCCTGTGATTCCTCTTTGTGCGCATTCCAGTAATGTCTCGGAATAAGAATATGCGCTTTGATGGCGAAGCGCGGCGTTGTCGCAATCAAATTCTGCAAGTAAATCTAGTTTCGCCACTGCGTAGCGGTTAAATACTTGAAAGAAGAATAGGCGCTGCGTCAATTGATACGCGATGCGCCACATATGGTCTGCCCTGCGCCAATGTGCAATCTCATGTGCCACCATGGCTTTGCATTGTTCTAGAGTGAGCGTCTTCAATGCCCAAGTCGGTAGGAAGACACTACCATTGGGCGCCAGCAAAGGACTCTGCCACGCGTCGCCTGTGCGGATACTTACTGTCTTGTTGCTGGGGACAAGGCTATCCGCAAACTGTTGCAGTTCATGATCTTCTAGCTCAGGCATAGCGCTAATTTTGCGATTCAGGTAAAACACTGAGAGCACAATGCTAATGATCGAGAACACTGCGAATACGCACCAAGAAAGGAAAAATGCCCTCGTATAGAATTCAAAGCTCCGCGGCAGATTAATTGCAGGGGCAACCTCTGCGCGCGGCACACTCGAATGCAAGCGCTGTTGCTCTGATTTAGCGAGCTGTTTCTCACTTGTTGGGATAGGCGACGTCGAGGCCGCAAGAGCCGTACTGGTGGGCATCGCGAGTGAAACCTGTTTGCTACTCACTGGCAATGGCTCACTACGCGAATGGGTCCATGCGACTTGTATGCCAGCCGTGACGAGCGCGCCGAACAGAACGAATCGCCAGATGATTTCAGCCAAGCGATGATGGCGCAAGTATGAGGCTCGGTGAGCGAGTGTCGCACATGATAGAAGCAGACTACTATGCAAAAGGTAGGCGAGCAGGAAGTTCAAAAGCAAATCTTGTTGCATGATATTTCCTCTTACTTTGATTGTTGGTGATCTTTCAATAGGGCACGAATGTGATCCAGGTCTTCTTGTTTGATTTCGTCTTCTTGGACTAAGTGGCTGAGCAGCGCCCGGGCATTGCCCAAAAATAACGATGACAGTAGATCCGAGACCATGGACTTTTGAATATCAGATTTGCTGACTGTGGCGGAATACAAAAATTGACGACCTTCTTTTCGGGTCCGAACCAATCCACGTTTTTCTAAACGACTGAGCATGGTGGCGACCGTGGTATGTGCAAGCGAGCGTTGTTCGCGCATCGCTTCGACAACGTCGCTTACGCTGGACTCAGGGCGCTGCCACAAGATACGCATTAACGCCAACTGCGATTCACTAAGCGACACGCCTTTATTTTCTTCTTCCATTATTTGCCCCTTTGGGTAGCAATTCATTGAAAAACTACATTCGTAGTTCTACTACTGTAGTTTATTGATTTTGCGATGTCAACTCTTTTTTATAAATAATATTTTAATAAAGGAAATTTTGATAGGGGCTCTGCAACAGCCTTGTTTTTGCAGGCCGCACGAGGGGAGGTGGAGAGCCATCCCAAATTCAAGCAGAAATGTGGGATGGCGTTTAAAAATAGGGAAGAGAAATCCTAGTTCTTCGTTTGCTTAAAACCCCGGTGGTCTTTCGCCGGCAACTGAGAAATGTTTTTCCAAAGCGAGGCCTACGCGAGCGATGGTGGCTTCGTCGAACAAACGTCCAATCAAAGTCACGCCATAAGGTACTTTTCTTGGTGCGACGAATTTGATCGGCGGATTTTTCGGATCAGGCGCCCAATCACTGCGCGTTTCGGAAATATCGACGCTGCCCGTTTTGAGAGTGAGAGATGGATGTCCAGTAAAGTTGGAAATCGTCAGCATCTCATCGCGCAAAGATGGTACGAGTAGGAGATCGACTTCCTTCATAATGCGCGCCATTTCGATGGCGACTTTGCGACGCAGTCGATCTGATTGCACGAAGTCGACTGCAGAAAGGAAGCGTGCTTCGCGGAATAAATTAGGCCACGCGTCTGGGACCTGGGCCTTTAATTGATTTACTCTGGCATCCAAAGTAATTTCTTCAAAGGCTGCCGCAGCTTCGGCAAACAGTACCACATTCAAAGAACTGTAAGGCCAATCGGGTAATGATACAGGCGTTGGAATCATGCCCAGTTTCTTTACAGCGTCCAGAGCAGCACGATCGACTGCGGTCGCGCCGCTGTCGCTCATCCATTCAGGAATGTAGCCCACTTTTAAACCGCGTACCGAGGCATTGGCATCGAAATCCAAAGTCGATGGCACGCAGGCGACATCGATTTGATCAGGACCAGAAATCGCGTTCAACACCAACATAGCGTCTTCAACGCTGCGCGTCATCGGCCCCAATTTATCTAGAGACCAGCACAAAGTCATCGCCCCTGTGCGTGGCACGCGGCCATAGGTTGGGCGCAACCCAGTGACGCCGCAACGCATACTCGGGCTAACGATACTTCCGCCAGTTTCACTCCCGATCGAAAACGCGACCAATGCTGCTGCGGTCGCAGCGCCGGGACCCGCACTAGAACCGGAAGCACCTTCTTCGAGCAACCAAGGGTTCATAGTTTGCCCACCGAACCAAATATCATTGAGTGCCAGTGCACCGAGGCTGAGCTTAGCGATCATCACCGCACCCGCTTCATTTAAGCGCGTGATGACAGTTGCGTCCTTGCTGGGGATGCGATCTTTAAATGGTTCTGCGCCCCAGGTGGTAGCAATGCCTGCGGTGTCCAATAAATCTTTAACGCCATAAGGAATACCGTGCAAAGGCCCACGATATTTACCCGCGGCGATTTCGGCATCGGCTTGTTTGGCGCGCGCCAAAGCATGTTCGCGTGTCAGCGTGATCACGCTTCGTAATTGAGGGTCCAGTCTTTGGATACGATCAAGATAGATTTGGGTCAAACGCATCGAACTCAGTTGCTTGCTTTCTATCCAGCGTGAAAGCTGAGAAACCGGAGCATAAGCGATGTCCTCATCGCGTTTCGGCAAGGGTGTTGTCTTTGTATGTGTACGAATGAATTTATTGTGGGTCGAGAGTTTTTTGCTCGACACGAAAGCAGGGTTCCATACTGTCGCCGGCGATATGTCGGCCTCCAAGGCCAATTTACGCGGTCCAGTACGGCGTTCGAGAGACGAAGCCATCGACACGCGCCAACTATTCGCCGCCATCTCGCGTTCGGCCGGTGTCATCGACACTTGCATCAACTTCTCTGCTTCAGCAAAAGTCGTTGCTGTCACTTCTGGCCCCACTGCAGCCGTCGCCCCAAAAGTCGGCGGCGCACCCGGAATCGGCGGATTTTGTTCAGCAAGTGCTGCACGGCTCGAAGTTGCAACTGCGAGTAAACCTAATGGCGCATTAATCAAAAATTGACGGCGAAGTTTCATACATTCTCACTATGAAATGGAGGCGAGGAAGGGTGTTTGCTGGCACCTAGTATTCGAAGCCGATGCTCGTAGAATGCATACTACCAATAATCGTCATGCCTGGTGAAGAAATAGCGGGACGGCAACCAAACATTGAAAGAATCTACCGCAATTACAAATGGATTCTGATGGTGAAGAGAGACCTAAAGTGAATTGTCAGCGTCGATTTGCTCGTCACAACGATTAGTAGAACGAGGGCGATGACGCAGCCGCATTCGTGAGAGAAAACTTGAGACCACGCTACTGATAGCATGGAAGATAGCGCTAGTGGAAACTAATAATAGCAATGACTTTCGGGGCCTTGACACCAGCGCGTTAACGCAAGATCAGCAGGGGCTATTGCTTGCTTGTGCCGATGGCTGGTTCGAATCGAATATCGAATCACGCGCATCCAAACGCAGATAGATGGAATCGCGCAGCAAATTAAGTGCTGCGCGCATGCCTCCCAATGCATTTTCTAGATCAGTTTGCTACTGCGTAGCTTGCTTGCAGTTTAGTTGGATAACCATTTGCTGATGTTTGAAACATGATTTGCACAGCGTTGTCCTTCGATACGAAACGTGTGTTCGATGTTGGGATGATTTCAGTCTTTCCAAGGCCAGGAATTTCGGCGTAAAAGCGATTTTGAACTTGCGTGATGTCGATGGCCTTGCCGTCTTCTAATTCGTAATGACCACCGATTTCTCGAAATTCGTCCGGTGCGATAACAACACGATGGAGAGTCTTAGCTTGCACCGTCACTGTGTTCTGCGTATCTGGACTTTTTGCAAAGGCCGAGGTAGAGAGAGCGAGTGCTGCAGCTACAATTGTAAGAGCCAATTTTTTCATGATTTTTCCAATCCTAAGAAATTCAATACAGGGAGTTATTTATCGAGTTCACCATTGAGGTTCGTCGATGTGCTCAATGTAGTTCAATGACGGAAAGAATGCGTTGCCTTTGCGATGAATTGGAAAAAAATGGGAAGCAAACGGCGTAAAACTAAGATGAAAGGAAAATCCCCTCGTTAGACTTAATCGGGCGAAACTTTCTCAAAACCTTATTTCGATTCTTGATTCTGAGTCCAAAGATTCGAAGTCCTATTGGATATGTTTCGATAGCCTCACTTAACTTTGATGAAATTGGTATTTAATAAATCTGTTCGCAAAATTTCAATCGTTCAGGCGCAAGAATTGAGTGTCCAGCACGACATTTCTGCGCGTGATTTGCAACACAGGATTAAGGATTTTTTGGCGTATCCTTCTTTACTGCCCAAGGAATCATGATCGCCGCCACAAGGGCAAAGGAAATGCTAGCAATTCAAGCATAATAGCCAAGCATGATCTCAAAGGGGAAGCTACCAGAGCTCCCCACTGGAATCTTATCCTTGAGAAGAAAAGACAAAGAACAAGCTAGAGAACCTAAGCACCAGAAGAGAGCCGATTCCAATCGATGATGAATAATCTTTGACCATCCGACCCAAAGGCAAGGGTTCGCCAACCACGTGAATTTAAGTACGAACAGTCCAATTGGTCCAAGTACCAGCGCGGCCAAACCTGAGTATTGCTCTCCACGACTACCATCTATTAGGGGCGCGTAGGCTGGAAGGACTAAGCAAACCCCATAGAAGACAAGACTAAGGGTCAAGCAAAAATAATGTACGGACAGGTACTTTCGGAATTTATGAAGGATCATGGTGCAACGAGTGATCGCAAAACTTAAACTATTTTTTGATTCGAAAAATAGAACTACCGCTTGCGATATTGCGAATATCAATTTGCTCGATATTGGTATCGAAGTGCATCCATGTCCTACAAAATCCTCTGACCAGCCTTAATGATGCGGTCGCCTATCTCATGATATTGTCCGTCGATCGCAATAATCAAAGTCTCGCCAGGAAAATCTAGACTCGCTTTTATCACATTCATGATTTGACGATTCTTCTCAGCATTATCTCCAAATCGTCTGATAAAGCGACTACTCGAGAACGCCAGCACATAGCACGCCTCATTTTTGAAATGACTAGTGAGTTTCCGAACTAGATAAGCCTCCTTAAGGTCATCTATTGCCGCGAGCTGTGCGCGCATTTTTGCGATTACTTCTTCACTCAATCCGTGCTCTGTAAATTGATCATGCACACTTACTTGATTTCGTTCGCGTTGATCAAGATTTTCGATATGAATAGCTTGTTCGAAAGCTTGGGTCCACAATTTGATTTTTTCTTGATCCTGCTGTCGATAACAGTATTCAAGAATTGCTTTGCAAGCATAGACGGCAAAGCGTGGCTCTTGATCCTTACAAGCGATCATCATTTCATAACCACTAGGATCATTCGTCTCTAATAAGCGAGAAGCCAGCAAATAAGAAACCCTTGGATTATCCGGGTGCTCCTCATGCAACTGCTTGAACTCAATCAAGGCAGCCGCTGTATCTTCATTAATGCTTTCGATCAAACAAGCATGTTCGATTTTCTCATCAAGGTTTGGCGCTTCTTCATTCTGTAATTTTTCCTCTAGCGCTTTTAACCGAGAACGATCTTTTTGCAGCTCATCATACCGCGCTCCCCAAGCGGACTGAATGTTTTGCTGCCAACGACTATCGAACTCTCGATCCACGGTTTCCAAGCTTGACCCAAGTAATTTATCTGCCGACTCTTCTGGAGAAGGCGCGGCCAGTTCTGGCTCTGCGCCGATTGCTTTCAGTCGGTCAGATAGTGCAGGATGGGTGTCCTCAACCGAAGTCGTACGACTCAATGCGCGTGCCAACCACTCCTCTGTTTCTTGCGATTTCAAGGCATCTTGCAAACCACTATTCATGCTTGCAAAAGGCAAGAAATTCGGCTGAGCTTGATGTAAGACTTGCTTGTGTATGCTAGGCCAAAACTTCTCTTCAAGATAGCACCCAATCACATTCACATTGGTCAGAGCTTGCGCAGAAGTTCTTGGTGAGGTGAGTTCGGCAGCTGCTGCGTCGGCCTCATATTCACTAGCGCGCGCCAAGGGAAAAGAATAAGCACTAAAGTACGGCGCATACCATTTGAAGAAAGGAGTAAATAGAAAGCTTCCACCGCTTTCACTGTCTTGCAAGCTAGCGATTAAGCGAGCCCAACGCAAACGAGAGCGATAAATCCAATTCGCCTGCCGCCCATGCCCTTTCGCCAAATGTCCAAACTCATGCGCCAGGACCGACTTAAATTGCGCTTTACTGAGCGTTTTCAGCAACGGCAATCCGATCAAGAGATAATTTTTATAGAAGCCAAAAATTCCCAAGCGAGGTGATTGCACAACGGCCGCATTGAAATCGTCGACCAACAAAACTTCATGAAACCTCGGCCCATTCAAACGCTTACCGATTTCATCAATCATTGCGAACAACTCTGGTGCATCCTTTTTGTGAATGACCCGACCTTCCGGCGCCGGAATTTGAACCCATATGGCCTTCAACAACATCCACAAGAATGCGCCACCGATGAACAAGATTTTCACAGCAAGGGCTTTCAGGGTTCCGATCGCAAACACCATGCCAAGTAAAACCGCGACGATCAAACCCAGAATTAATGCGAGGTAGAGATTTCCCAGCTGAGCGAGGAAATATACTTTCCACAGATACTTTTGCGGCGCCTCTACCGCTTGGATCTCAAGTTTTTTTACCAGCGTCTCGAATGCTTCATTGTTCATCTCTAGCCCATTATTTTTTAGTCAATTATGTTAATTTTATACCATTATCAACACTGAACAAGTAAGTCTTCGGCCAGAAATGAAGAAGAAATTGAACCTTGATGTGATGGGAAGTAACTTAAGCTGACTGCTTCTTTCGAATTCATTGGGCGTTTTGAAATCGATGCACGTTCCCCGCTTTCATATTGTCTCTGATGGACTATTAACCGAAAATACGATTAAACCAGCCAGTCTTTCCGAAGGTCTTGTAGCCAAAGATTTCGACTGTGTTAAAGGACGCGCCGTTAATATCGACACCATCGTTTAATGCGGTATTTACCGCGTTAAATTCTGCGCTTCTTGCGGCCACCGCTGAAAAAGTTTCGCGCGCCATCAGATCGCTGTGATAGCTTTCTATAGCTAGTTTGCTTGCTTCGACAAAGATCGGCTCATCCATCAATGATGCAATCTTCCCTGTTTCTTTAATTCTATAGTCTGTCTTAAAGCTGACCTTAGCCAGATGAGAAATCACAACACGGGCAAACGCCATCGGTAAGAAGGCGACGAGGCGCTCAGATTCCTCTAACGTGAATCGTTCATTGCACAAGCATTTCACCAACTCGCGATCACTTAAGTCGGCATTTCCGGCGAAGTGCTGAGCGGCCTGAATTATTCGATGGCGTTCCATTTTGGCTGCCGCCCTGTTTGACAAAATCGGAGTTTAACTTGGAAGGCCGAGAAATCCAATGTGATCTGGTGGTGACGAGTCTCCAATGATTGCACACTGAATCGGCCACTCTCACTCTCGCACAACTAGATGTCGCGCAATTCAACTAATTTGATTTTGAAGTCACCTGGATTGTTCTATTTTTTTCTACTCACTCTTTGAGTAACTTAATCTCCATAAATTGAAGGCGCGCGTCATGTTCAGGCGTCAATGTAATGAACACTTCAACCTTCCCCGATTCGCCTTGCAACACAAACTTCCCACGCAAACGATTTTCTGGCTCAATTGCGCCTATAGAAACGACTCGCCCTATGCGATTAAGCACCTCACGCGAGAGGGTGATCCATTCATCTCGTGGGCTGTCCATAAAAAAGTTTTCTGCCACGACTTGCTTTGCTAATCCTTGATCCCAAGTTTGCAGCAACTCTACCGCTTGTTTCTGCCTTTCCAACAACTGCGGTGAGGGTACGGTTGCTGTGGCGCTGAGTTTGGCGTTGTCAACCAGCGTCGTTAACGCAGTCGCGGTCAGTCCATACACCGGTCCGTAACGCAAGTTGCTAAGAGCGACGACACCGACTTTGTGCGTCGGCATAAAATAAACCTGACTGCCATAACCGGGCAATCCTCCACCATGACCGACGATAGTCGTTGTGCTCGATCCGCTGACTTTTTGGCGCATGCTCCAGCCATATCCGTAGAAACTAGCCATCGCCTCGGTTCCCTTCGTTCTCAGTTCGATAAATGCCGACGGCTGATGCATTTCGCGCAATGAGGCACGACGCAAAGGTCCCACCTCTTCGAGGTCGCTCGCTGGCCAAGCATTGATGTGGTAGGCGAGATAACGTGCGTAGTCATTCATGGTAGTAATCAAGCCACCCATCGCCGCTCCATCACCGTCGTGCAAAATGGGTTCCGGTTGATGCGTTCCATTAAGCCAATGATAACCATGCGCTAACTGATGTGATGGCACGCGACTATATTCCCACACCGTATTCTTCATACCCAAAGGAAGCAGGATGTTTCTCGTGATGTAGTCTTGGAAGCGCATGCCAGATTGACGGCTCACGATCTTGCCGAGCAAAACATAACCCAAATTGCTGTATTCAAAAGCCACATTCGGCGCATTGGAAAAACTCAAACCAGCGCCAACAATTTTTTCCAGTTCTGCGTTCGTGCGCGCCATCTGCCGATCGCCCCATGGGTTGTCTTCTGGTAGCCCAGTCGTCATCGTCAACATTTGCTTGACGGTAAACTGAGGGGAGTCCTTGCTAGCCATGCGCAAGCGACGCAACTCCGGTAAGTAATACGATGCAGGTCGATCAAGTTGCAACTTACCTTCGTCGCGAAGTTTAAGCACGGCCATGGCCACAAAGTTCTTTGTCATCGAAGCGATACGAAAAGCTGTATCACTCGTGACCGCTTGTTTGGTCTCTAAATTGGCGTAGCCAAAACTACGCGTATGTACTAATTTTCCGTCAACGATCACGCCATAAACCAAACCTGGAATATGTTGCTCCTCTTGAAGTTTGGAGTACATTTTATCGAGCTCAGGTAATGCCGCCGCGATCCGATCCGAGCGTTCGTCGGCGAACGCGGGAACAGCAGCTCCCAACGCAAGCAGAATCCAAAAAGTTGAATGTAGATGTCGCATGCTTCTTCCTTCGAATCAATGGTGGGGTGGTTGCCGCGGTTGGCGCGGTTGTGCTTGATAGTGCTGGACCAAGATTAATCATTTCAACCCAAGCCGCAAACCCAGAACCATCGGCGATGTATGCCCAGACATCGGTGGCAGGCTTAGTGTTTTGAAGAATAGCTTAGAAGCGATTGAGTGCGCAAATCTTGATGATGCTGTGTGCTTTGTCTGGACAATATTTTCAAATGGTAACTCCAGCGTAAAATTGGAATTCGAATCGATGACTTTATTGCGTTCTGAATTGGGTATCCTTTGCATAGTTTGCTCTGTGCATTGCTTGAACTCCTACAACCAATTCAATCTATCCAACTCATCCTGGTGTTTGAGCGAGAATGCCCGGCCCTCCTTCTCCAGCCAAGCGAGTACTTTTTGCGTGGCGGGGTGCGAGCGATGTTCTGGATCCGTTACGAGATAATACTGAGATGCACTACGCATACCGATATCAAGCAGACGTGACAAGGCCTTTGCCTCAATTCTTCCAGCGACAAGACTATGCCGTTCGAAGGCGATACCATGACCATGTTCTGCAGCTTGAATCACCAAATTACTGTCATCGAAACTAACTTGCCTCACATCGGTATGCGGTGCCAGCGACAACTTCTTAAACAACTGCAGCCAACTCCCGCCTGCCCCCATGGTGTGAGCAGGTTGCAGTAACACTTGCTCACTGATGTCCTTAGCTTGGGTGATGCAATGTTCGCGCAGATAATCAGGTGACGCCACAAGGTAGTAAAACTCATTCATCCACGCTTGGGCGTGCAAGTTTGCCCAATTCCCATCACCGAAGCGAATCGCTATATCGGCACCACGCTCGCCAATTTCCGCCAACTCCACACTCGCCAAGATTTGCAAGCGGATCTCTGGGTGCGCAGCGTAGAAATCTTTCAGCCTTGGTAATAGCCAATATGCCGCAAAGCTGGGCAACACCGAAATTCTCACAACTGAGTTCTCGCTGGCATGGTGCTTGGTGATGGCAGAAATGCTGTCACTCAACTCTGAGAGACACTTCGTCACACTGCGATGCAGTTCTCTTCCAGCATCGGTCAACTGCACACCATTTTGGCGTTCAAATAGGATCAGGCCGAGCTGATCTTCTAAAGACTTGATGCGATGGCTTATCGCGCTGTGTGTCAGATGCAGCTCTTGCGCGGCCTGACGAAAGTTCTGCAGCCGGCCAGCAACTTCAAAGATGCGCAAATCATTTAAGCCAGGGATTTTTTTCATCATCAAGAGCATCCGGTCAATTTTATTCACCACCGCGTTCGAATATTGTCGCTAGCGCAGAACTTCGATGCTTCCCATACTACGGTTTCGCCGATCAAGGTGCAAGCCACTCGCTTCATATCGACGCCAAGTCGGCCTTACACCTTCAATTAAGAAAACACCACCGAAAGAACAAATCTATGAAAAAACCCACACGTATGACCATGGCACTGAACATAATTCCTTTGCTCTTCAGCTATCTGCTGTTCTCCTCAAACTTCGCCTTAGCGCAGACAGCGAGGCCGGAAGATGTCTCCAGCATCGAAGGCATGATGAAAGCCTACTACGAAGTGGTTTCCGGGCCCGCCAACACGCCGCGAGATATCGCGCGAGACCTGTCTTTGCATCACCCCAAGGCACAGATTTTTCCCTTAATGCACGATAAGAACGGTAAGCCCGAACTCCTCGTATTTTCCATCAAAGAATTTCATGAATGGGGGAAGCCTGTCTATGACGCAGGATTTTACGAGAGCGAAGTAAAACGCACCGTCACATCCTTCGGCCAAACCTTCCATGTGTGGAGCACTTACGAAACAAGAACCACACCCAACGGCCCGGTGGTTGGTCGCGGCATCAATAATATTCAATTGTATTTCGACGGCCAACGCTTCTGGATTTTGTCAGAGACCTGGGATTCAGAACGTCCAAATAATCCTATGCCGAAATGATGACTCGTTGTGTGCCAATTGCGCTTGGCTCCCAGTTAATTGCCTTTTGAATTGGGCTCACGCATGTAAAGTCCGCAAGATTTGTCAAATCACCACATGCTATTGTTCTTCTCGCCGAAAGAGCCTCTTCTACAATGCGATAAAAGCCTTAGTTTGAAACACATTATCAAAGTGTTCTAAGACGGGCAACATCGTTTATCCTGATGTTTGTGTATTGAATTGATGCAGAGTTCTGCGGAAACGAGTTACGAATAAGGAGTAGTGATGGAGCAAGATCTCAATCTCATTAGCAATAGACGGTCCTTGTATGAACGTCGGTTTCGTCGTGTGATTGATTATCTGTACGAGAATTTGGAGAGGGATCTCGATCTGAATTCTCTAGCGGAAGTGGCGTGTATGTCTCCCTATCATTGGCATCGGGTTTATCAGTCTTTCTTTGGCGAGAGTATTGTCGCCACGGTCAAGCGACTGCGCATGCAGCGTGCGGCAAGTCTATTAGTCAACACTCGAATGACCGTTGATGAAATCGCCAAGCAATGTGCGTACTCCAATTTGCAATCGTTCACCCGTATTTTTTCGGCTGTTTATGGCATGCCTCCTGCCCGATATCGGCAGGAGGGGAGTCATCAACATTTTTCTCAATCACTGACAATTGCAAATCACGGGAATCAGATTATGTTTAAAGTTGAAATTCAAGAGGTCGCTGGCGATAGTCTCGTAGGCATTCCACATCAGGGTTCTTATCTAAATATTGGACGAGCTTTCGACCAGTTAGTTGGTGTCGCCGCGTCACGGCAATTATTCTCCGCCACTACGCGTATGATCGGTATCTACCTCGACGACCCAGCCTTAGTAGAGGAAGAAAAACTACGCTCAATAGCATGTATCAGCGTCACAGCAGAAGTGCAGAAACAGTCTGCCGACGCGCCGCTGCAAGCGACACAAATTGAAGCCGGAACTTGCGCGGTCTTACACTATCAAGGGCCTTACTCAGATATGCATGCGGCCTACCAATGGCTGTTCGGTGTTTGGCTGCCGGCGTCAGGATATGAAGCCGCTGATCAACCCGTGTTCGAGGTCTATTTGAATAACCCACGTGAAACTGCACCGAATGACTTGCTAACGGATATTTGCTTACCCCTGAAGCGAAAAGATTGATCCAGTCACCACAAACGAATACGACTAGCCGAGCATCTTATTCAAACATGAAACTAAAGTGGGGATCAGGTGCTCGTTCTCGGATTGAAAGATGAGGTCTATGATTTGCCTGCGATTTCGCTACGATTTTGCTAGACACCCATTCCACATGCTAATTCATGTGTCGCGTCGATTTCCCAAGTTTCAATCGAATCGTTTACCATCTTACGATTTCAATCTACTAGCCTGTGATATGTCAAATTATCTCGCCAAAGTGGTGCTCGCATTTGTGTTAAGTGCTTTTACATTGGCAAGCGCAGCGCAGGCTACAAAGTCTCTACCTGCCTTGAAAGACTTTGCAAAATTTCCGATAGGGGTCGCCCTCAATGTCGGCAACGAGCTCGGCGACATGGAAGAGATCGCAGAACATTCGGCACTCATCACAGCGCAATTTAGCAGCATCGTAGCGGAGAACGGCATGAAGATGTCCTATCTTCACCCAGAACTCAACACTTTCAATTTTCTTGCCGCCGATGCGCTGACAAAATACGCGCTCGACCACGGCATGGTCATGCATGGGCATACTTTGATTTGGCATAATGAATATCAATTCCCTGAATGGCTAAAGACATACGAAGGCGATTGGTCTACCATGCTGCGCGAACATGTGCAGACCATCTGCAAACATTTTGCAGGTAAAGTAAAGAGCTGGGACGTGGTCAATGAGGCGATCGAAAACAAGCGCCCGTGGCACTACCGAGAAACGCCCTTTTTTAACAAACTGGGTCCTGTTTATATTGAACAAGCCTTCATCGCCGCCCATGAGGCTGATCCAAACGCAGTCTTGTATTACAACGATTTCGCAATCGAGAGTCGACCAGAGAAATTGCAGTTCATGCTTGCCATGATCGACGACTTTCAGCGTCGCCATATTCCAATACACGGTATCGGCTTTCAGATGCACCTCAGTGTCGATGGTCCACCGATCACGCAGATACGTGACGCGCTACAAGCCGTAGTAGCGCGTGGCTTGCAAGTCCGTATTTCTGAAATGGATGTCAGCGTCAATCAAAAACACAAGGCGGCAAACTTCGACCCTGCATGGGCAGAACTTCAAAAAGCCAGATACAAAGAAGTGATCAGCACCTATTTGCAAACCGTGCCGCCAGCTCAACGCGCAGGCATTAGCTTTTGGGGATTACTCGACAAAGACTCTTGGTTGGTTGAGAGCAAACCTCATCCAGACTGGCCTTTATTGTTTGATGGAGAGGGTCAAGCAAAACCTGCGTTTTGGGGTGTATTAGAAGCCCTACGGGAGGCACAATAGGATCACCTCCACAATCGACGGAGTAGGCGGCAAAGTCGTTGGCACCTATCTTTGAAAACAACAGGATCTAATTTTGCTTGCTTTGCTTAGTAATTCCCAATTGCATCTATGTGATCGCGGCCAAACGAATGATCTCCACCACACAAGAGGGCGCGACGCACACCGCGCCCAACACGTAGTAGTACAAAGTGACTTCAAGTGAGACATATCGACTACTCGCGGTTAGTAATGGGTGCCACTTTAACTTCCTAACGAAGCCCAAAATCCAAGGTCGCGGCCATATATGCGATGGGCTCGGACTAGCGTTTCTCTGCTTGACGCAATCGTTCAACGACAGCTTGTATCATGCTTTCGGAATAAGTTTCGCCGGTCTTCTCACTCTCCTGTATGAGGTTTTTCCAGAGCACGGCGAAATCGATTTGATAGCTAGCAAATCGATCGAGGCCACATGCGTAAGCGTACTCATAAGCTTGAGGCTTGTCCTTTAGACTTTCACAGGTTCGCTTGCTTTTTGCGAGATACGCATCAAAGTCGGCTTGACTCCACATTGCAGTTTTCAACAAGAGATCTGCAGCCATCGCCTCGGCGCCTCCCTCGTGTATCCACGGGGATTCTACGCCAATGCCGCCTCTCTTTACATCGTTTTGCCAGATATGTGCCATTTCGTGGGCCGCCAGCACTTTCAATAATTGCGCAAGTTTCCCCTGCGTTTCAGTATTCTCGGTCATTAAGGTTTTACCCGACAGGCGATAGTTTATCTGCCCATTGGTCGCGCCACCTTTAACGGAAAAGCCTTCCGCATTGGGGTCGGACAAAGCTAGGGTCAATGACAAAGGCCTGGACAATTTGCGCTGATAAACTTTCTCAAAGTAAGCGGCACTTGTTGAATTGACTTTGAGTATAAGATCGCGCAACCAAACAGGTACTGCGGGATCCACTATCATTTGCACGTCGCCAAAAGAGACCGGTTTTTGCGGACCAAAATAGGCGTAGGCATAATCACCCTTATCGCTGTTTTCGAACTTCGGCGTAGCGATCAGCGTCTCGCCCGGTAAGCCCTTCAAATTCGTCGTCAACTGCAGTTCCCGCTCTTTCATGTTTTGCGTCACCGAACCATGAAAAAAACCCATGTAGACATTGGCACCACCATCTGAGAAACGGATATTCGGTGCATAATTTTTAGGGACAAAATTGCCATAGGCGCTTATTTCCATCTTCAAAAAAGTCACGCCTTTTGGTGCAGAAAATGTATCAACTCCGTCGCTTGTACGAAACTGAACATCTGGAGTAATAACTTTCCACGCTGTCTGCCGATAGTCACCGACCTGTTTAAACACCAGACGATCAATAGGCTCGGCGAATTCGTATTCGGCTATCCACTTCTCTCTTGCAGTTTGAGTCAATGTCATCTTGCCTTGAAGCTGAGGCAATTCACCAGCGTATGCAAACTCAGACGGCAGAACCGTCTGAGCCATGCCTAACAAGAAAGATGCAACAAGAAAAGTTCGTGCACTACTAGGACGAGCGCCAACGTGGCGAAATATAGATGTACAGTGAGTTGTGTAGGATTCTCTAAAACGTTTTTGCGACATGAAAGCCCCTAGGAAAGAGAAAAAGAATCCCGCTCGAGCCGTCAAGGGTATCAAAAGAACTCGCTTACTCGACAACAATGTGCGACTGCTCTGCCAGCGGAATCGTAAAAAATTTCAGATAAATAACTCAGAGTTCGACTCAGGAGGAAAAGTTCCTGCATTTCCAATAAGGCTTGAATGCGTTTCTAAATCGTAATTACTACCGCTCTGCACACCAAGGACTCGATTCGGCGTCCATTCGAAAAACTCAATATGGGCGTGTGCCTAGTGGGCTGGAGCTTGGACGAAGAGAGTGGAGCTTGGCCACCCATCTCAAATAAGTGAATCGAAAAATCGAGTTCCGAAATCGAACACCGAATTCGGCATGCAAGCATAATCTAACTCTGCTCACTAATTCTCAACCGAGTTTCCTTGCTTCTTAGTTTGTGTAGGAGCTGTTAACTCTTTATTGAAGATCTCGAGAATTTGCTCCGTCCATCAGTTACGGCCGGGACCATAGCTGACCTGCCATCTGCCGGCTGTTCGCTTCATCAATGCGTAGCTGTACTGTCCTTCCAACTGTTCACAAGACAAGAAAATTTCGTCTACACCATCGCCATCGATGTCAGCATAGTCCATCAATGAACATCCCATTTCCGCGATAGATCCTGATCCAGCCGCGACACGAAATGAACCGTCATTCTGCTGTTCTGCAATTACGATAATCGACTCGTGTACATCCTCCTCATTTCCATAATGAGCGTCGTTCATAGAGCCGATAACCCAATTACTGATCAGCATAATGCGACCGTCCTTACCCATCGCGCCAACTGCGATAGATGAACTTGACTCACCTTGCCGAATCAATTTTAGAATAGTCTTCTTCACCCGAGGATCAAGTTTTAGAGATTTGACGAAAGTTGCCCCTAGTTTTTGTAGGATGGCCTCTTCTTTCTTGGATGCGATTCGAATAGGATGCTCTGCGTTTGAGATTGCAAAGTTTGTCGCGATGCCGACCAATCTTGCATCTACTTCCGGCGACACCGCTCGCGCAATGGTTTGCTGTGGACAGAGCTGAACTTTGCAATCGAATTGGGCTTCGGTAACCACCATTCCCAGTTTTCTTCCTCCAGAGTAGAGATTGTAGACTTGCCCTCGGTCTCGGAACTCATAATTTGTCGCCTGATTGAAGTCCTGCATCACAAGCTGTCCCTTCCTGAGTTCAGCAATCGGCTCCATATAACTGCCATCGAAATAAAAGACTAGCTTCGCACCAGCAGTTGGTGGCGGAGACACTGAATACAAGTCAAAAGAACGCTGCGCCGTTTCGATTGCCTTGGCATCTTTTAGTTTTTCTAAAACATCGATCAGACGTTTGCGTGCATCCATATTGAGCGGATCAAGAGCGAATGCACGCTCTGCCCACTTCTTACGGTCACTCATTCGCTCGGCCGGCGTTTTATCATATTCGGCAAATAGTGTAGTCAAGTCACTTTGCTTGGTCGAGAGAAGTTCTCTTGCAACCCAGCCACACCACTGCACACCATAGTCAACCCGAAAATTCGGTACGCAAACACAAGACCATTTTTGATCTCCCTTAAGGTCGCCACCTTCACACACTCGATTCGGACCGGCGGCCAAGTCGGAGGTCGAACCGATATAAGTCGCCTCAGTGCCGATCGGAAGCCTTGCGGCAATCGGCGCTTTGTCATGCGGCGCAGTGCGAACTGAAGCGACCGAGCTGGCGATGTAAACCTTGCCCGATTCTTTAAGATCATCAGCGAATGCGATTGGTATAGCGCACAGCGTCAATAGCAAATTGAGATAGATTTTGAGGTGAACGTTCATTGAGTGTTTTACCTTCATTACTTTTTGAAGGGAGAGTTCCTTGAAGGATGAATCAATTTAAACTAAATACGACGCTGCTTCACACTCACACTAGTCCACAAACTGGCGAAAGCTATGGTGAAAGTTTAGTCGTTGAGGTGAATTCTCAGTCGAAGGTAATGCTTTGTTTCTATCTAGCTCACGACTCAGGACTTGCTATGTAATTTTTTACGCCACTCCAATATTGCCACTCAGGGTCATGACTATGCTCGATTTCGATTGAAAACCAAGGTTTGGAGGCGAGGGCCTGGTTGAGCATAAACATGAATGTGTCGTAGTCCTTCGCGTAATAACACCACTCGCGCTTGCCTCGCCCCGTAAACACAAAGGTAATGAAGCTATTGCCGCTCGGGTCGTCCAACGCATCAAGATAACTCTCGAAAGCACGTAACTCATCGCTGAGTTCGGATGTAGGTAGGCCCTCGTCAGAAAACTGCCAGCTTACCGAGATACTCTCGCTAAAGAGAGCACAGTCAATTCCGGGAGCTGGCGCCATCATCATGCGGTAAATGAGCTTACCATCTTCGGAATCTAGCGCAATCATTGCCCATTCATCTGAGTTTGTCATAGTCGTTTCAATTAAAATGATTGTTGCGTTTTACAAGGTGTACACAGGTTCGACCTCGATTTTACACGCATTCAATTGCTGAAAATGGATGTCCTGTGGATGGCATTCTTGTAAGCTGCTTTCGTGCCCCCGGAAAAAGCGACTAGCCCGCATATGCAGCAACCCGACATGGCATCTCATGGCCGATAAGGCACGTTTCAATACAAGCTCGGGCTCGCTATTTTTTCAACCTCACCACAGCGTGCAACCATGAACCTATCTCCGCCAATGCTGAAGGGGCGAAAGTTTCCTCGATTAATAGATATTCGCTCACTTGACCTGTCTTTGCGGTCTGAAAGCTGTGATTCAAGCCTGCTAGCAGACGAACCGAGCTCAGTGGGTGAGCTCGACCCAGCGCATGCTGAATTTCCTTCAGATTTTCAGCTGCGGGGACCTGCCTATCCTTTTCTCCAATCAGGGCAAGGGTAGGGCAAGTTATTTTCTCTAAATATGAGCGCGGATCGAGAGACAGAAAACGCCGAAACCACGGTGACAAAAGAATCTCAAACAATTCTTCCGGAGTCTCTTCAATTGGAAGCCCTAGTGTTTCTTTGGTCGTCATCGGTAGGGCCAAATACGCTGCGCGCATCGCAGCCAGGGCCTCGACATGTGTACGCTTGCTCGCCGCGATCTCAAAGAGCTCACGATCATGACTTTGAAAGAGACGTACATGCGCCTCAGGCATCCCGTCCCCCCGTCGCTCCGCAGCGTCCTGTAAGCCCTTGATATCAATGCCCGGTAAGCCGGTACCCGCTAACATCACAATAAAGCTTACATCTTTGGGCGCTTCAGCCGCCGCCATCGCAGCAATAATGCCGCCTTCGCTGTGGCCGACGATACCAATTCTTGTTGAATCAATGTTTGCCTGCAACTTTAGAAAGCGAACAGCGGCAATTGCATCGGCGGTATATTCATCGGTGGTAGATTGAGGATGTAGCCTTCCGCCCGTCAGACCAACGCCGCGCTTGTCATAACGCAAAACCGCAAATCCTTGACGCGTGAAGTAATCCGCCAATACTAATAGAGTCTTATGCAAGGACATGCCCGCATCGCGATTGTGTGGCCCCGAGCCAGCCACCAATACAATTGCTGGGAAAGGCCCTCCCGTCTTTGGATAACTCAAGGTGCCGACGGGTGAAACATCAGGGTCGAGCGTATCGAAGACCACGTCTTGCGTGCGGTAAGGGAGTGGAGCAACAGGATGCTGTGGGCGGCGACGCTCAGCGTAAACATGAAAGCGCCCGTCCACATGTTCGACGATGAATGGCGTAGGAAAGCCGCTGGGTCCCGTCCCCATTACGCGCACCGTTTTGCCGACGGCAGGTTCTTTCAACCTTGTAGCGAAAATTACCTTACGCTTTCCAAACTCTGCCTCCGTCGCAGCGAAATTGTCCATCGAAAACATATATCGCTTGATTGAGTTCTCAAAGAAACTCGTCCTTTCCCGCGCTGATCCTGCAGTGGCAATGCTCGGAATAATCGCCCAAAATATTATCGTAAGTATCCAACTCAAAAGTTTCATAAAAAACTCACTTTCTATTTTCGAATTTGACGCGCCTCGGTATAGGCCGCAGTTGTGGCGCTCTCCTTCGGTGCAACGAAACATCGATTGGTGATCGCATAATCAAGCGAGAGGCCGTGGTTGGCAGTGATGAGCGGCATCTTTGCCATGCGCATACTTTGCCAATCAAATGTGGAGAAAATATGGACGCCATATGGCATGATTCCATTTGTCGAAGCCCAGAAAATCGAACGAAAAATCGAAGACATCCACTCCTGAAAGCAATAAAACTAACACTGCTTGCTAATTCCGATTGGTGTTTAGTTGCTTTTTGTAGTCGGAGTTCTGTGAACTTCACAACCGCGTATAACATTCTTAATGCTTGATTTGCGACGACAAATTGATATGAGAAGAAAAATATTAACGCTTTTTACTCTATGTATTTTTGCTTTGGGTGGCGTTGCTCATGCGGCAGGCGATCGCGCCTATATCGAAGAACAATTTTTATTGAAAGTCTATGTGCTTTCCGGCGTTGTCAGCGCACTGTGGTTTCTGATTGCCTTCATTTTCGGTTTGCTTACTGTACGAGGGCAACGATGGTGGCGGGTCGTCGCAAGATTGGTTTTATTGGTCAACTTTTTACTGATGTCGATTCTGTTTTATATGCTAAACCTCGGTTTTTTGATGTCTCATAGCAGCAGTACTATCACTATGATGACACTCAATCTGCTCCCAGCTGTCGTGATGAGCCTTTCGGTGTACTGGTTTAAAAGGCTTGGGTTGAAAAGATTCAGCGCGGTGAAGTGACTGCGGTTTGACTGAACGGCTATTTCACAGAAATCGACACTCGAAGCGATTAATTTATCGCTTTCTGAATTGCCCTCCCGTGCATTTCAATAATTCAAATTGCTTCTCATTCTAACAACCCGTAGAATCCCCATAACAAATTTATAAGCAGTAGCCGACGCGCCGCGCAAAGTTCATAGCTCGCGGACGCCGCTACGCGGCGCCTCTCTCGGGGGCGCCATACAAAAAACTTTAGAGTGGAGATGCGATGAAAAAAATTTTCGCCAATATTGGTTTGGGCATTCTAGGATTGTTCATCGTCCTACTCATCGTCGGCGTCATCTATGAGAACTTGGGCAGACGAAATGCTGCACAGAACTTTCCACCACCTGGCAAATTAGTCGATATTGGTGGTCGTCATATTCAATTGGATTGCCGAGGTTCGGGCAGCCCCACTGTCGTATTTCAATCGGGACTAGATCAGACGGGATCACTGAGCTGGTCGGCAGTGCATGACGAAATCGCGAAGACAACGCGGGCTTGTGCCTATAGTCGTGCTGGCATCATGTGGAGTGACCCTCATGATGCTCCGCAGCTTGGAAAATCGATCGCAGAAGACCTGCATGCTGCCTTGAAAAATGCCAACGAAAAAGGCCCTTTAGTCCTCGTAGGGCACTCTCTTGGTGGCCCTTACAACATGATCTACACGAAGTACTTCGGTGCCGATGTAGCGGGATTGGTATTTGTTGATACTACTCCCCCTGATATGATTTCCAGCGGTAGAGAACTGGAGGTTTTAGAGTCGAATTCGGCACCATTGAATCGGAACTCAGAGTGGAACTTGTCGGCTTTTCTTGAGAAATCGGCGGCTGCATTAAATTGGACCGGTATAGTTCGGCTCGTTGCAGCTATGGAAGAAAAAGAGAGAAATTGGACTGAGTCCAATGATCTGGCCGTGAAAGCTTACGCGTCGACTTCTTTTGGTCCGTCTCTAAAGGAAGGAGATGTGCTTGAGCAAACATTAAATGAAGCGGGAACGTTTCGGCAACTTGGCGACCGCCCAATAGTAGTCTTGACAAAGGTATACCCTGTACCTCAACAAGAATCCAAGTTCGATAAAGCACAAAGAGAAAATTGGTCAAGGATGCAGGCAGATCAAGCAAAGTGGTCATCACAGAGTCAGCATCAGCTAGTACAAAATACAGGTCACTATATCCAATTTGATCAACCTGCAGTTGTCATCGAAGCAGTGCGGTCTGTGGTCTCTAAAGTGCGTGAAAAACAATCCAAGCAAATGTGAGATCTAATGACTAGCTCGCATTTCACCGCACGCGAAGTTGTTGACACCATGCAATCGCAACCAATCCAGATATCAACAACAATGATTCTATGAGAACTGATGAAATCAAGGCAAACCTCAAAGACTTGCCGATCGATGCACTAACGAAGATTACCTCACGCCTCGCGCTACGATACCTCCCTTTTCTTTCGTGCACGAAACACACAGGAGCTTTTTATTACTTAAACCCAGCAAGTGTGCATCGCTATGATTGGACGCCAAGAAGCAAACATGAGCACCTTTTGGCGTTGATGATTGCCTGCATGATTGGACATCTGTCTTCCATGGATCGCAGTTTTATTGCGTTTTTAAAACCCAGCCAGCCCAAAACTTGGTGGCGCAAAGGCCCGGCAATGCGCTTCTTTCATGCAACAGCGCAGGCGTCCGCAGCGTGTGAAGGGAGGTATTCGGTCGACGCCTTACTTGGTGCGAAAATTGGACGTGGTATCTCTTACCTTTGTGAGAACTCGCTAACAACCGCTTGTGCCGAGTTGGAAGAAAGCTTAGAAGATACGGAAAGAGCAATCGGCTGCGCGTGTGAGATTGCGCGACCCGACTATTTTTTTCCTAAACATCCACACAAAGCTATGGAAGGTTTCTTACTACCAACGCGAGAACACCTCGCCGAATTGAGCGAAACACTAAACGCACAAACAAAGAGGGATTTAGAGATCGCACATTCACAGGGACACCAGTCTTTGCTCCAACAGCCACTTTGGACCAATGGCTCACCTTCAGCATGGAACAAACTAGTCTTTTCATTCGACACCGAACTTCGCAGTATGGGCTTGGGTTTCGAACACTGGGCGGATTGGTACCAAGCAATTCTGAGTCAGCGGCAAATCGAATTAATTCAAATGTTATTACCCTTGAAGCGTCGCATGACAGAGCGCTTCGACGAACCACTACCCGACCAAACTATCCTACAGATCAATCAATCTTTGGGAACGTTTTAAACTTGCTTTGATGCTTTGCACGTCTATCTTGAATATGTTGGTATGTTGGGGATCGGTGTAACCGGTGCATGCCACCAAATGCACAAAGGTCAGTCTTCGGCTCAGCGTACCCTTTTTAATTCACACCGTAATCAAAGGCAAATCGAAATTGAATGCGCTTCCTTTACCAGGTTGGCTAATCACTTGTATTCGGCTTTGATGCAATTCGAGTAGGCGTTTGACGATCGCCAGCCCTAGCCCTAAATGCACCGCATTATCGTTAATACCCTGTTGGCCGCGATAATTCGGTTCGAAGATTTTTTCTATATCAGCAGGAATAATCCCTGTGCCCGTATCGCGTACTGTGATAAGCAAAGTCGATTTGTCAGTCGCACGCGAAAGTTCGATACGGATCACTCCACCTTTGTTTGTGTGGCGGAGCGCATTATCAATTAGATTGCTCAGCACGCGTTCTAGTTTGCCGATGTCAGCGCTGATCATGAGGCTCGTATCTTGCGGTGTCACTTCTAAATCGATACCTTGCTCCGCAGCGCGTAAAGAGAATTTGCTCATAACGTCCTGTGCAAACTCCGCTATAGCAATGGGCTCCAGTCTGAGTGTTTCGATGCCGCCCTCCAAGCGCGCCAATTCGACTAATTGATCAACCAATTCATTGAGTTGCTTGGCGTTGCGCAAGGCGATTTCTATGTAGGATGTTTCGGAACTTGATGCTTGTTGCAGTAACCAAGTTTCAAGGTAACCCCGCAGTGCCGCAAGCGGCGTTTTTAGATCATGTGTAATGTGAGAAAGTAGCTCTCGGCGCATTCGTTCTTCATTCGCCACTTGATGAAATTGAGTTGCTAGGGACTCCATCAAGGCTTCGAAGTTTCGTTGTAGCTGTGTGATCTCGCTACTAGCCCACAGAGATTTTTTGGGTAGCACAAGATGGTCAATATTTCTGAATTGCTGTTGAGCTAGCAAATTCATTGCTTGATTGAGTTTTTTGAGTGGATTCGCTAATTGCGCAAAGATGATGAGTATCAAGCTGGCTGCAAAACCCAATCCTAGCAATCCATAAGTTAAAGTTTGATTGCTCACAGAATTCCACGCCAGACTTTGTTCGGTTGCCGCGAGCTGTTGGCTGTGCAGGATGACATAGAGGTAGCCCACCGTTTCGCCGTTCGCTTGCGTGATAGGTGCAGCTGAAAAAATTTTTTGTGTGCCTGGATCACGTGGATCATCACCATAAATCGGATTGTGGTCGGGTCTATTGGATACCCGCAAAAACTCATTAATCGGAGCAAGGGAAATCTTATGAAGTTTGATTTTGTTTGGATCGGCTGAATAGACAAGAATGTTGCCGTGCAAATCGACGGTGTAAATTTCGTAGGCGGGGCCAAGCAGCATTAGGGAGTGAAAGGTATTCGCCAAACTGGTTTGATCGATTCTGCCGCTCTTCAATAGGGCATTGTCTTCGATCATATTGTGCGCCAATGAGCGATGCAAAGATTGTTGCACCTCATTGCTGTAAGCTTCATTATTACTGTTCGCTAGACGCAGAATCAATGCTCCGGCAATGACAAACAGAGCGATGAGTAACAGTGCTAGGCGACCGAATAAAGTACGCATTACAAACCCTCTGACATAAATTTATACCCAACACCCCACACCGTTTTGACGTAACGCGGCTCAGCCGCATTGTCTTCGATTTTGTTTCGAAGGCGATTGATGTGTGAGTTCACAGTATGTTCGTAGCCCTCATGCTGATAACCCCAAATATCACTCAAGAGTTGAGCACGATTGAACACTTTTCCAGGATGTTGCGCTAGATGCAGAAGTAGATCGAATTCCGTCGATGTCAATGTAATCGGATTCCACCTTGTGTTATTTTCCTTGAGTACTTCACGCCGCTCGGTATCGATGTGTAAGCCATCGAATTGTAATCGCGTTGCTTGCTGCGCCTGAGGGCGATTCAAGGCTCCGCGCCTGAGTAAAGCTTTGGCACGCGCCTGCAACTCAAGAATACTAAACGGTTTGGTGAGGTAGTCATCCGCGCCGCTCTCTAATCCTTCCACACGTTCTAATTCACTAGTCCGGGCGGTCAGCATGAGGATGGGAATGTGACGTTGTTGCGAACGGAGCTGTCGACAAAATTCCACGCCGTCGCCGTCAGGGAGTCCTAAGTCTAAGATTAACAAATCGCAAGGTTGATGCTCTAGTAGCTTTCTAGCCTGCGCCAAATTGGCGCACAGCGACACCTCAAAATTGAGCATTTCGAGATTGATGCGAACTAAATTCGCGATATCGTTTCTATCTTCGACGACAATAATGTTCATTGTTTTTTGGAAAGTGATGAGAGCAAGAACGTTTCAAATAAAGAATAACGGTAGCTGTAACTATTCTTAGTCGAGCCCATTCTCACTTTCCTTACACTCGGGCTTTTCACCTTGAACATCAAGATAGAAAACGAGTTCGACTTCCGTTGTTGGAATGAACTCGTTTGTAGTGCACAACGGCATCTATCCTATTGGATACGTTTTATGGTCACACGCGCGACAGGGTTATCCCATCGTTGAGCCTGCGTAAGCGCCGAGGTTGGTAAGCCATCATCTTTGCTGACGATACCTGGATGAACGTGAATGACGCTAATGACGTCGTCGCGTTGCGGATTAAATCCCTCACGCTTGCCGCCAGAATTTGCAGTCGCTGGGCCCGGTACGGTATCGGCGCTTTCGGTGTTTAACTCAGTTCCGGCATCGTAGCCAATCAGGTCAATGGTGCGACTGGCATTCACAGCAAGATCGGAAATAGCTTCTGCATTGAGCCCCGTAAAACCGTCATTGGTATTGCCCAACATGACTGCAAATGATAAGCGTGCGGTGGAAAGGCTAGTCAGTGGTACTGTCAGATTCACTTTCACGCTATTGCCAGCGCCCGGCAGCAATGGTGCTGCTGGGCCAGCCGCCGAAGTGATGACCGACTTCGAGTCATTCACCAAGGCGGTCAACGGTGCAACATTACCACCTTCTGCGATATTTTCCAGCGCAACACTGGCGGCATCACCCACCTTAAACACTTGAAAGCCGTCGTTATGAACAATGGCAAGCAAAGGCGAGAGCGGTTGACCAGCCGTGACATTAACAAGGCTGACTTCATACACAGCCGTTGTGGGTGCCTCAGGTTGTGCGACAACAGGCATCTTAGTATCACCGCCACACGCGCTCAGCAATCCAGTCGTCGCGATTGCAGCGCTTAAGAAGCCCGCCTTGACGAGCTTTGTCATGGACGGTCTTTTTTGTTCTGATTGCGTGTCATTCATTACGCTTCTTTTCGGATTGAATACGTTATGCATGGTGATTCCTTATTTCACTGTCAGAACGACGCGAGCAATAGGATTGAGCCAACGATACACCGTGTTGTCCAAGGCGCTAGGGCCGCCAGATCCGCTGCCTATGATGCCACGATGAATATGAACAAATCCCTCAGCTGTGGCATTGGTAAAACCTGTGGCATTAGGGTTGATGTTGGAATTCAATTTGCCACTGGCGTCGTTCAAGAACGGTGGAAAAATCATACCAGCTTGATTGATGCCACCCGCCGCCGCTTTCTTCTCATCGTTGGCTTCTGTGCCCGAATCGTATGCTTTCACTTCATACACGTAAGTGCCAGGAGTTGTTGGAATGTCGATCGCGTTAAGCGCCATAAATCCATCGTTGGTTGGAACCAGCATCGCTAAAATTGTTAGTTGTGAGTTGCTCGTGCCTGCGCCACCGCTCAGCGTCGCTGGCAAACTCGTTGCACCTGGTTTGAGCGGTCCGTTATTCGGATTTACGGATTTGGTAGAACCGGCAGGTAAAATCGCTTGCATAGGATCGGTGTTGCCCGCTTCAGCGATGTTCTGCAACTCGACACTTGCCGCCGAACCCAAGGTGAAGGACTTAAAGGAAGCTGGATGTGCTGTCACTAGCATCGGGGTGAACCACGTACCACGCGTTAAATTAGTGACAGTCACGGTCAGATCAGATGCATGTGCAGCTTGCATAGTCACAGCAGATGCAGTAATGGCCAGGCCAACAGCGATGGCGCGGCGTAGAGAAAATGGTTTCTTTGAATTCATAGCACTCTCTTTCGTAAAAAGCGATTGTGGGACGATAAGTCGAGATCAAACGGTGCCGCATCAAAGCGTGTTGCGACGTGAATTACTGAGATGTCGCACGCTTTGCTTTTGGTGTAGCTATGATAGGAAGGGGGCGAAGAAACTTCATCCCAATGCGATGGAGAGTTTCTAACAAAAGAATCACTTTTTCGATGATTGCCGTGGTTGGCAGTACAGAGCAAGGCCCTGAACAACGGTCGCGAAGGCTAGCGTTTTGCGCCGAACAGGCTTGAAACTATGACGCTAAGTGTGAGCTGTGAAAACTTCGAGCGGAGTAAAAAACCGCGGTCCCCCGTTGCTGAAAACAACAAAACTAACATTGCTTACGAATTCCGAATGGTAATTTACTGGCTTTTTGAATTGGCGATCTCGTGAATTGGTTAATTGTCGCTTAGGAGAGAGGAGGTCAGTTAGTAACTTGCTTTCGTACATCTCGTGAAATAGAATGCGATCCTATTTTCAATATTTCTATTAATCTTTTAAAGATAAGTTAAATTCGAAATGAGAAGCTTAGTTAACACAATATTTCTAGTCACATCTTTCTGTCTGCTTGCGTCGGGGTGTGCAATAAATGGTTCTAAATTTAGTGAGCGAGAAAAAATATCGACCATAAGTATCAACTCCCGTATTCAAATGCCCCAAAACCCATTGGTGGGACCAAGTCTTCAACTTCGAACAGCCGAGGAAAACAGTTTGAAAGTCGATTCTCAACGCGGCGAATCTGCTCAGTTCAAAGCAATTCTTGATCAACAGAGAATCGACTTCCGAAATATGTTATTTGATCGCATGAGCAATCACATTGGCGTGTTGAACTCTAAGCTGGTTAAATCGGCTAACGCAAAGAGTGCGGAGTTACATTTAGCAGTGTTGACTTATGGCCTGGTTAAAGGCTACTGGCTGACAACGAAACCATATATTACGGTTAAGGCTGATCTATATTTTGATGGAAAAATAATTTGGACAAAAGAAATCGATGCGCATGGATTTTCAGATACGCTCAGCGTGCCAATGGGAGAAGCACTCAAACCTTCCAATCTCAACTCGCTATTTCTGTCTGGAGTTGACTACGTTTCGAAAGATCTTGAATCATCGCTTACAATATTTTTGACTCAATGAATTTACTCTTCCCATTATGTACTGTAATGATCGAGTGTTTTCTGTTCAACTCAAACCACTAGTGCATCGGTCGTAACCGGAAAGTCACATGAAGTCGGAGACCCCCACCTCTGAAAGCAACATAACCTAGCTACGCTTACTAGTCCTAGATCGGGTTTAGTTGCTTCTTGGAGTGGGTGTCTAGTGAATTACGAATGGAACATCGTGTTCGCTAATATTTCCATTTAAATTCATACCAAAATTAAGAAAAATTTCACGAATAAAGTCTTCTATGGCTTTCACATCCTCAATCAGATGTGGTGATATTTTCTCTATTGAATATTCGCATTGTCCATTTTCAAAGAAGACTACTATTCCTCTATTTATGCCAAGAATAAATCGTTGACGTACTTCATCTCGATCAACATTATGTGCAAGCATGAATATTTTTCGACTGTGGTCAATTACAATCTTCGAGTATTCTAGGCAATCCTGCATCCAATACCTAAATTGCAGTTCATTCGACATTTTCGCTTGTTCCGCAACTTCATAAACTAAATCCAAATCTTCATTTTGTAGGGTCTTTAACTCGAATCCCATAATTTTTGCTTTCAAATTACCTTAAGAATTTCAATTCAAAATCAAAATCAAAACATTAATCGGGCAATTAGATAGTTATGATGATGACGGCTTAACTATCCGAACTAATCTCGTGCTAAGTGCTACTAACGAAACCGCTAAACACTATATTTTTGACTTAGTTTTATAGAATAGCCGCTCATTTAGCATCTCCTACATTCCAAAGAAATTTTGTGGAGGACACTGGATGTCAGTTTTTCACCAACCAAATGGGTGGACAGCCACCTTTTAATGAGGGTGGCTGTCTACTGAATTGCTTTTTAAGCGCAAGACAACGACTAAGCTCAGTCTCTACTTCGTTTTTGCTTCTTTACGGCTAACCGCACTAAGCGCATAAAAGTTGGGCACTCCAAATGGCTATCTGCAGGGCATTCGGCAGCGTGCTGCAGACCATCTCTAATCGCGATTAGACGATCAATCTCGTGTGTGATCGATTGCGCTTTTTTTCTCAATTGACTTCGATCAATACGCAACTGGCCACTATTTGCCTTAAAAAATCCACCGACCTCTTGCAGCGAAAAGCCTGCTTCTTTGCCGAGACTGATCAGCGAAAGGTGATTAAGGATGCTTGGTGGGTATTGCCTACGCAATCCTTTTCTCTCAGTGCTTCGAATTAAGCCCAGCTCTTCATAATAACGAAGTGTGGCGACACTGAATCCAGACTTTTCTGATACTTCACCTATATCCATCTTTAACCTCCATGAATCTCAAATCAATCGACTTCTCCATGACATAACCAATTAGTAGAATGAAGGGTATTGTGAACGCGAGTCGCAACAAGGCAAAACGTAAGCTTAAGAAACTACTTTCCATCAGAATCATCGGTAGCTTAATAGTTGACCACGCTCCAATAAAAATTACAATGTTTTGCAAACGCCCTCCCTTTTTGAGTAGCGTGAGCGCAATCGGAAAAGATGCGAAGAGAGGTCCCGAAGCAAAGCTCCCAAGAAAGAGCGAAATTATTTGACCTTTTACGCCTGCCGACTTACCAAGATTATTCTCAATAAAACTCTCGGGAATCCAAACATCAATTAGCCCCATTAACACGAGTATTGCCGGAAAAACTTTGAAAACTTCGAAAATAAAGTGCGTTGTATTTAGTACCGTATTTCGCGCGACGGCGTCATTGAAACCACAATACAAAACAATGCTGACGACCGTGATAATCGTACCCTTGAAATCCCAAATGAGGTTTTTCATAAAAATGCTCCGACTAGAACTCCAATACACAGCGCAGAGACAAAACTCAGTGCCTGTCTTAATAGTGTGAATTTCTTTCCAAAAAAGGAAATCTCGATAGGAGCTGTAACGACGCCAACCATCGTCAAGGTTGTGATAAACGAAGCTAATGAGGGCAAATATGCCCCCGCACGATGGAGTTCGCCCGCCAATGGAAAAGCGATGGGACCCGGTATCGAGACAATGGAACCGACAACAGAGACCACAAGAAATCCCTTAACCCCCCCCTTTGAGAAAAGCTGCCCGATGACTTCCACGGGTATTGCTGCGAGAAGGAATCCAATGAGCAGGATCATCAAAGAAATCGATGGAATCAAACCGATAAAGATTCGAGTACTCGATTGAACCGCCAACTTTGTTCTGTCTCTATTTTTTGCAAAGGAGAGTAGGACACACATCAAAGTGATTATCCATACAGACGTAACCATCATATTCCTTTCGACAAGTAATTAGCCCATTAGAATCAGCTTCATCACAATTCAATTTTTGAAGTCGAACAAATCAGAATCGTTTCATTCTTCCTTTGTCCAATTCATCTTTTAGATCGAGACTCGTCAATCGCAAAATGATCGTTCCATCGGATAGTGATAGGGTATGGTGAATATCGCCAGGGAAAAATGCTCTGCCGTCCCCTGATGTAAGGAGATATCGTTCTTTTTCGATAATTTGACTTTCTCCATCGTCGGTTTGGATTTCGAAGTAGGTTGCCATTTCCATGATGCCGTCCATGACGACATAAATGACCCACCCATTGCCGTGATTGTGCGGCTGGCGGAACGTTCCTCGTCCTTCTGAATATGCATAGAGGTAATAACCATGTTCCTCATTGTGATCGAGTACAAGACCGTTTTCGAGAAGCTGTACGTTTAACTGGTCGATCAGCCCTTTGTCTTTAACCAATGCCTGCATATGAGACTTGAGTATCTGAGCTTTGTCTGCTGTTGATTCATTCCAAACTTCTTGAATCGTATTTTTGAATTGAGTCAGTTTCATATCTTTCCTTGTCATGTTTGTGCGGACGAGCTCTTGTTTGGTCCGACAAAATATAGCTTACGAACTAAAGTCAACTTGAGGTCAAGAACTATTTGCAGCCCTGAACTGAAATAGTTTGAAGTGGATTTTTTCTAAGATCGATATTTGAACAAGGCTAAAAAAAAGCAGACGCAAACAAAGTTATCGTCTTGAGGGATTCCAGCTATTTGAGATTTATTGAATAGATGAGCTGCCTACCGACCTGCCAATTAGATAGGAGCTTGGGGTGTAATCAATGACTAAACTTCGGTGAGCGGCAAGCAATTTGATTGGACACCCACTTCAAGTCTATTTAGTTCTTTTAAATGAGCGTCCTTTGCATTTTAACCTATATTAATATATTTATGGTATATTTGCGGAATATTGATTCTGAACCTCGAATTCCCTATGCTTCTTGTTTTAAGTAGATACCTTGGGTAGATCGCTTTTGTACAGCACACCATGAATTGAACGATAGAAGTGCCGCCATGAATCTACCGGAGTTTGACCTATCTTGGTATTTTTTTGGCATGGGTTGGGTTATACGATTGAAGCGTTCACTGTGGTGTTTTAGGTGCGCAGGCCAAGCGACCGCGAGTTTTACCGAAGCCTAGTTTCACTGTGATGACTCCTCTGACGCAATTGATGCCGTAAAGTTTTTAAAGAATAGGAAATGTGATGCAAACAAATAGTAAAGATTGGCGCTATACAGTGATGCCGGCGGTGTTCACCTGGCTCAAAGAAACTGAATCCGGTGCTCTTGAGATTGACTTTGATGTGACGCGAAAACAAGCCGCACATGTGTTGAAAGCGCAGGGCAAGGGCGGCAGCCGATTTGGTGGACTAGTCGCTTCGGGTACGCTCGGCGAGAACAGTTATCTCACACCTGAGCAACGACTCGCTTTGCTGAAATCCCTCTCCGATATTGCGCAAGAATACGAAGTCCCTTTAATCAGTGGTGCTGCCGCAGAAACCAAAGAAGCGCTAGCGAAAATCATTGAAGGACTAGCAGCAGTCGGCGTGAATACTGTCATGGTGATGCCGCCAAAAACGAAGGAAGCGCCTTCAGATGAAGAGATGTATGCGTACTTTGCGCTCGCTGCAGAAACTGCGCGACGAGTCGGCGTGACCATTATGCCGTACAACAATCCTGATGCAGCCGGATACCATGCGCTGTCAACCGATTTGCTGAGAAGATTGTCCGCGCTGCCTGAAGTGGTCGCACTTAAAATTTCGACGCTCGATGTGTCAATTATCGAGACACTGATCGTAGAGAATAGTGATTTAAAAATTTTGGCAGGCGTTGATTCCGTCACCGTGCATGCAGGGCTTGCTGGCGCATGCGGTGGCATCACAGGTGTTGGTACCATCTTCCCCAAAGCAAGTATCACGATGCAAGAACATGTCTTAAAAGGCGAATGGGCTGAGGCCAACAAAATTTCTCAAGCCTTGAATTCCATTTCCTATCTCGATGC
>CAYWNE010000008.1:0-57176 GCA_964459555.1 uncultured Burkholderiaceae bacterium
GATATTCACGAAATCGGCGCTCGACATGCCATCGCGATATCCTGTAAGTTCAGGAAACTGAATGGCCGCCGTGTAAAACGCCGTACCGATCTGATTCAAACTCATGCCAGCCTTCATCTGGGAGATCCAATAGTTCAGACCGTCTGCTTCAGGTACCCGATTGAAATAGGCGACGTATAAATCCTCTAAGCTCTTTAAATCTGCCTTGCTCAAACCCTTCGCATTTTGATGAATGTCGGGATTAACCGTGAAGTCTTGGAATTGAATCGATTCAATCTGATGACTGGCCAGATTCAAGCCAAGGTTCTCGCCAAGAATCAAAGTGCCATTCGCCATCTGCGCGACGCTAAAATGTTGCGCATCTACCAACTTAACTGGGAGCTTGAGACTATCATTGCCACTACCACCATCAACGTAGACTTTCTGCGCGTTGCTTAAATCTGTCAGCGTTACCAGATTATTGCCCGTGCCGAATTGCAGTATCGATGCCTTGTCGCTAGCCGACAGCGTGTAATTTACATCAGCGACTTGTTTGATAACGGACGTCAGCGCAATCGTTTCCTTTTGCTGAGTTGAGCTGAGATTCTTGCGTATCAAACCCGTGCTATCGGTCGTCGTCAAGGTCAAAGAACTCGTTCCAGACATTAGACCCGACGCATAAGCATCAAAGAAACTCCCGTCTGTGGTCAGCGTCGTTTTACCAGCGGCTGACCAGGCAAAACTAAATAGAGTATTGTTCGGCGTCACCGGACGGTAAATGCCGGGTATGGTTGATTCAACCGACAGATAATCGCCTATCGCTTTGTAGTAATTCAGAGCAAACGCTTCTTTTTCTGGCGCACTAAAAGGCACGCCTAGCGACAGCATCTTGGAGTTTTGCGTGGCGCGCCATACTCCCGTCGAGCGGTAGTAGCCGCCTTGATACGTTCCGACCACCCCCAGCTCACCATCGTTGTAACCCATCCATGCACTCCATGGGATACGGTTCAAAGAATCGGTAACATGCGCGCTATTCAGAAAATCTGAAGCATCCAAGGGGAAACTAGCAGCCACGGTCGAATCAACGTATTCGTCTTGCAAACCCGCGAAACTATGACCAATTTCATGCAAAGCCAATTCAGAGGCCGAGCTATTGCCGGCGGACGCCCAAGCAATCTCTCCGCCAGCTCCACCGTATAACGGCGTGTTGACCAACACAATGATCAATTCATGAGCATTCGTCGGTAGTGCACGCCCGACTTCTATCACAACGGATCCTGAATCACCATACAACAATCGACCATCGCTGCCATGTTGCGTCGAATTGAAGTAAGTATTGACGAAGGTGCCATTATTCGGTTGATCAGTGCCCGACTGTTGCGACGCAAAAAATAGAGCGTTCGCATTAAAGAAGCCGTTGTAATTCGAAAACGGAGAATTCAAACGCGCGTTTTCACTTCCCAAAAAGGTTTTTAAAAAGGTATTGGCATCAGCAATGAATTTGTCCCGTTCCGCCTGCGTATAACCTTCAGCCACGATCGCAATGTCGACGCGATTTGCGCTGTTACCGGAATTGAGTAATGGAATAATGTCTGGCATGACGGTCACCTATCTGAAGAGAGTGCGCTGCGAAAAAATGCTTGATGACGATACTAGCGGAAAGCCCACTTAGTTACAATCACATACACAAATGCTTACCAAAGCGTATGCACGATCACGATCTCCTCGTGCTGCTTTTTCAAATAGAAAGCACCGATACTGTAATGGTTTGATGTGAAAATTAAACACAGTCTAAAGACTCACTTGAGGCAGTGGTGCTTTTTGATGAATACTGTGTGGACTCATCCAACTTTCCCGTCAAAGGCATGCACCCATGCGCACATTCCCCAACTTATTGGTTTGCCTGATATCCGTCACAGTATTAGTCGGCATTGCAGATGCAAAGCCGAATGCTGTCGCTCACGAGGCGGTGCAAGCTGCCCCCGAACGTAGCGAAGGTCAAGGTCCTTACAAGCAACTGATCTTGCGCGAGGTCACGGTGATCAATGGCACCGGCGCTCCTGCATTCGGTCCAGCTGATGTCGTGATTGAAGGCAATCGAATCACCCAAGTGGTGACGGTGGGCGCACCGAGCTCCCCAGTTCGCTACAACCGCCCCAAGCTCAAAGAGGGCGGCATAGAGATGAATTTAGCCGGACATTTTGTGATGCCCGGCCTCATTGATATGCATGGACACATTGGCGGTGCCGAACAAGGCACGCCAGCAGAATACGTCTACAAACTGTGGATGGGGCACGGCATTACCACCATTCGTGATCCGGCCTGTGGCAATGGCCTCAATTTCTGTTTAGATGAGAAGAAACGGAGCGCTGAAAATAGAATTACTGCGCCTCGGATTTTCGCCTATCCATTCTTCGGACAAGGACAAGATGGCCCTTTTACTGATCCTGAACAAGCACGCAACTGGGTTCGACAAATCAAAGCAAAAGGAGCCGATGGCTTGAAAGGTTTTGGCTATCGTCCCGACATCTTGCAGGCGGCACTCGAAGAGGCCAAGAAACTTGGTTTGCGTTCGGCCTGTCACCATGCGCAAATTGATGTGGCGCGCGTCAACGTCTTAAATACTGCGCGTTGGGGACTGACTTCGATGGAGCATTGGTACGGATTACCTGAGGCATTATTTGATGGGCAGCGTGTACAAAATTATCCCGCAGATTACAACTATCAAAATGAACAGCAACGCTTTGGGCAAGCTGGGCGCTTATGGACGCAAGCGGCGAAGCCAGGTTCCGACAAATGGAATGCGGTCATGGATGAGTTGTTAAAGCTTGATTTCACCATCGATCCCACCTTCACCATCTACCAAGCAACCCGCGATGTGATGCGGGCCCGCCGTGCAGATTGGCATGACGAATACACTTTGCCCTCTTTGGCACGCTTCTTCTCGCCGAATCGTGATTCCCACGGTTCCTTCTTTTTCGACTGGGGAACCGAGGAAGAAGTCGCCTGGAAAGAGAATTATCGTTTGTGGATGCGCTTCGTCAATGAATATAAAAATCGCGGTGGTCGTGTCACGGTGGGCTCCGATTCCGGTTACATATATAAGGTGTATGGATTCGGTACTATCGAAGAACTCGAACTACTACGCGAAGCGGGTTTCCATCCGCTTGAAGTCATGCGTGCCGCAACGCTGTCCGGCGCTGAAGCATTGGGCGTCAACCAGTTAATCGGCAGCGTCGAACCGGGCAAACTCGCGGATCTGGCGATTCTTGATGAAAACCCATTGGCCAACTTCAAAGTCTTGTATGGCACAGGACACATGCGCTTGAATGCGCAAGGCGAAGTTGGTCGAGTTGGCGGAGTCAAGTACACGATCAAAGACGGCATCATCTACGATGCAAAAAAATTATTGACCGATGTTCGTGATATGGTCAAGAAAGCAAAAGAGTAGGAGCTCGCAGGCAAAGGCGCACAAAGCAAATAAGAATCAAAAAGGGGCGCGAGATACAAACCAGACGCCCCCTCACTTGCCGCGTCAAACCATAAAGCTCTGATTCCTGCCATACCCTCTGTGGTGTCTTTACCAAACACAAAGCATGGCGAAGCTTTGCAAAATACTAGCCCTATGCTATTGTCAGTTTCACTCTACGGGCTCGTATTCCTATGGCAGACGATTCACAACTCATAGCGATAGATCAGGTCAAAATCGGCATGTTCATCAAGCTTGATTTAAGCTGGTTTGAGCACTCTTTCTCAATGAATTCGTTCAAAATCACGAACGAACAGCAAATCAAAGAACTCCTCGCTCTCAAACTCAAACACATACGCTACATCCCGTCCAAGTCGGATCTATCCAAGATCAATGCGCCTAGCAAACCAACCGCGCCGAGCGGTCCGACTGTTGACGGTCAAGTCTTCGATAGCATCATCGAAGCCAAGAAAGCGCGATTCGAAAAATTAACGAGACAACGCGAAGAGCTGGCGCGCTGTGAAGAAAAATTCGTCCACGCTGCTAGCGTCGTCCGAAGCATAGGCAAAACCATCTTCTCGCAACCCGAAGCGACCATCAAGGAAGCCGTAAAATTAGTTGATAGCATCGCCGAGATTTTTCTAGATTCTAACGATACGGTGATGCATCTGATTCAGCAAGCGAGCGCAAACGAGGAATTGTATTTCCACGCTTTGAACGTCTCAGTGCTAGCGATGATGATCGCCAGTGAAATGAAATGTACCGAAGCCCAAGTGAAATCGGTGGGGATGGCCGCACTGTTTCATGATCTGGGCAAAGTTAACATACCTGACAAAATCCTCAACAAAACTGAGCCACTTACTAAGCCAGAACAAAACTTCTTCGAGCTGCACCCCGACTATGGCGTCGAGGTTGGCAAGAAGGCGGGACTGCCCCCTGTGGTGTTGGAGGTGATCGCGGCACACCACGAATACCTCGATGGTAGTGGCTACCCCAAGAAATTGAAGGCAGAAGCGATACGCATGCCTACCCGCATTGTTACCATCGCTAACGTCTACGATAATCTTTGCAATCACGTTGATCCCGCGCAGTCATTGACGCCGCATGAAGCTTTGTCGAGCATGTACGCGCATCGCCGGGCACAATTCGACCCGGCAATTATGGCTACCATGATTAAAAGCCTTGGAGTTTATCCACCGGGTACCATCGTGCGGCTCTCAAACGAAGCGATCGGCTTGGTGATGAATGTAAATGTCGGCAAGCCTTTAAGACCAAGAGTGCTGGTTTATGACTCTGAAATTCCAAAAGAAGACGCCATCATCTTGGATCTAGCAGATGAGTCTAGCGATATCTCTGTCACTGGAAGTATACGTCCGGGTTTGCTGCCAAAGCTTATCTTTGATTATTTGAACCCTCGCAAACGTGTGAACTATTACTTCGACTCAAAATCGAAGAAGTCCAACTCGACAAGCTCGAGAACTGCGACCTAAACGCGGCCGTCATGAACAAACAAACCATCCCACTTGATCCGGCACTCTTGCACCATATTGTGCAGATGGTGAGCGAAGCGATGGTTATCGTGTCGGCACCTGATTTAAATATTTTGGAAATCAATCAGCGCGCGTGCGCATTGGTTGGAGCACGACGCGAAGAGCTCATTGGCAATCCTTTACTAACGATAGAATGCGCGCTTCAAGATGTCTTTTTTTGGGAAGAACTCAGGGCTAATCCTGAGCTGGTGGAAGTGAGAATTGCTGAAAGCGAATGGCTGACTCGAGAAGGCTTAGCTATCCCTGTAGAGAAAAGAGTCTCTAGCTACCAAGATGGCGAACAGTTTGTATGGATTATTCAGGTCGAAGACCTCACTAGTCGACGTCGCTTGATTCAAGAACAAGTGACATTGGCCTCACAATTACAGAGCTCGCTTGAGGCAACCGCTGAAGGAATAATGTCGATTGACCTCGAGGGTAGAATCATCAACCTCAATCGCCGCTTTAGCACAATGTGGAAGATTAGCGATGAGTTGATTGTTGAGCGACGGGCTCCTGCCATGTTTAGCCACATTTTGACTCAACTCAAGAAGCCTCAATATTTTGAAGATGTCCTTCAACGCTTACGACGTGAACCCGAAGCTGAAACCGAGAACACCCTGCAGCTGAATGATGGCAGGCATTATATTTGCGTCTCAAAACCAGAGTATTTACGAGACAGACTGGTTGGCCGCGTCTTTAGTGTCCGCGACATTACCGCCATCAAGAAAGTCGAAAGCGACTTAGTTGAAGCACTAGGAATGGCCGAACAAGCTGTCAACGATAAATCGCATATGCTCGACGCTTTGAAAATGAGCGAATCGCGTTTGCGTCGACTGATCAACTCTAGTTTGATTGGTATCTTCCAAGGCGACATGAAGGGGCACCTCACTGTCGCCAATGAGATTCTGCTCGATATGTTGGGAGTGAAGCGCGAAGATATCATTGGTAATCACGTCGAATGGTTGAAATTGACCTCCCCTGCCTATCACACCGCCCATCAGGCTGCGTTGAAAGAACTCGAGGCTTCTGGTCAAGCTGCACCATTTGAGGCCGAGTTAACTCGGAAGGACGGTAGTAAAGTACCGGTCATGGTAGGGTTGGCGCGGCTTGAGGGGTCAAAGCTGGAATGGGTAGGATTCGTGCTTGATTTAACGGAGCAACGTAAGGCTGACCGTGCGAAATCGGAGTTCATTTCTGTCGTTAGTCACGAACTTCGAACGCCGCTCACATCGATTAGAGGCGCCCTTGGGTTGCTAGAAAGCGGTGCGGCTGGTGAATTGAGCCCCAAAACAAAGCACCTGATCGAAATTGCGCATCGCAATAGTCAGCGCCTTGGCAGTCTCGTCAATGATTTGCTAGACATGGAAAAGCTCGTTTCAGGGAAAATGGAGTTCAATGATGAAACAATTGATCTCCAACAACTAGCTGAACAATCAATCGAAGCAAATGCCAACTATGCCATTGCGCTTGGAGTTGAATATCAACTCGTGCAAAGCGATTCCCGCCATTTGGTTCGCGGAGATGGCGAACGTGTCATGCAAGTGTTGGCGAACTTGTTGTCGAATGCTGCCAAATTCTCGCCCAAAGGTGAACACGTCAAAATTCGTTTAGTCGAAGCGGGGGAATTCCATCGGGTCGAAGTGATCGATAAAGGCCCAGGTATTCCCCTTGAATTCC
This sequence comes from uncultured Burkholderiaceae bacterium, assembly GCA_964459555.1. GTDB lineage: Bacteria > Pseudomonadota > Gammaproteobacteria > Burkholderiales > Burkholderiaceae_D > Undibacterium. Next base: position 6,658 of record CAYWNE010000008.1, read on the forward strand.
GTGATCGTATCTTTACTAAATTCGCGCAGGCAGATGGATCGAATACACGCAAGCAAGGAGGGACAGGTTTGGGGCTTAATATCGCCAAATCATTTATCGAAAAAATGGGCGGCGAAGTCGGCTTTGAAAGTCAAATTGGTTCGGGGAGCACTTTCTGGTTTACCTTGCGTAAAACTGATTCATCGATGTAATAGCGATTACTTCACGACTTTTTCTTTCCAATCTTCGACTGCAATCGGGTCTCGCAATCCTATTTGTTCGTGCTTGGACTGTTGCCTCGCCATATCAAGCGTCCAATAAAACCGATAGAAGGAATTTTTCTTGAAGACGCAGGCGGCGCCAACTTCATTCAAATCATAGTTCATCATCGTCGCACAATGCGATGGGCTGTTCGCCCAGTCACTGACGACTTGCGCAACACTCTTCTGTCCTGCAGCTATGTTCTCTCCCGCCTGCTCGTGGTTGTAACCCGCTTGATTAATGCGATTTCTTAGTTCGCGTGCATCGAGACTGGTATGCGAAATGACATTGGTTCGAGCCATATCTACCGAGTGTCGATATGCCGCGCTCAAGAGCTTTAGATTCCAATGTACGGGTGGCGCTGCTCGATAACTAATCTGACCGCACATGCGTGGTTCAGATCTGAAAGCGTTAATTCTTTCGACCAACTCTTGTTCAATTCCATTCGGGGTATTCAAACCACAATTGGGATCGCTCAAATCTCGTTCAGGCGGCATCGAACGCACATCGATGTCCTGCAACTCGGGTGGAACCACGGGATAGCCGGGAGCGATACCACCAACAGACTGTGAGTTCTTCTGGTAAGAACATGAAAAAAGTGATGCGCACACAAGCATGCGCCAAGCCCAATTCATGACGCCCAACTTCACGAGACTATCCCTTAAGTTGATTTTCGATGTATGTGCGCAGGCCGCGCCCAGCCTGGTGCCTGATCTTGTTCTGAACTAGGCTGCTCCACCCGAGCAAGAATCCTTTAAAACCCAGAGCTTGACGGGCCCACTTCCAAAGATCGAAGCGATCGGTATGGTGTATGATTTTGCCATCTTCGAATTCAAATTCGGCATCAATATGATTTACGATGCGGCGGCCGGTTTGAGAGAAAGTATATGACGCAATCCAATGAGCTCGCCCGTATCGATTGTCAGCGCTGATACCATCGAAGGTCAAAGAAAAATCCATGGCTCTGCTACATAACATGCGCCACATACTGGCCGCATCACTACCGCGTAAATCAGTAAACACTGGATCAGAAAATCGAATATTAGCGGCGTAGCACTGTGCCATGGTCTCAGCATCAAGTTTCTGAAAGGCCTCGTAAAAGCGCTTTATAAGCTCAGCATTAGGATGATCTTGATTCATATTTTTTATCAGTGCGAGCTCGCACTGCTACTGGCTGATTCGCTCGATGACGCAGCTTCAGACGCAACTGCCTTCTTCACAGGCGGTATCTCTGGTTTTACATCTTCAATTTTGTTCTCGCGCATATAGTCATTCATTTCGCGCCATCCCGCATAAACTGCAGCCCTCCCAGCATCTGGATTCAAAGCATAACAATCCTCTATTCCTCGGCCAGCATGACGGCATGCGCTACCCGTCGCCTTTGCCTCAGCCTCACGCTGAGCAGCGTCTCGAGCAGGGTCAGGTATTCCCAAACGATCACAACCTGCCAACAACAACACTCCCACGAAAAAACAATATGAACATCGCATAGCATACCACCTGCATTGAATCCAACACGAGCGGACTAAATTCACCGCGTTTTAGTCAAGTGTAGGGTATGCACGTCAAATTCAAAACGCAGAAAACCCTGTATTGAGCCACTTAGATCCTTTATACAACAAAATTTTTCTTATGTCACCGACAACTATCCGGTCAACCAAGTCCCTAATTTTGCGTTAGCTTTGAGAAGCTGTTTTTGCCCCTACGATATAATCATTCACTTTTGATGAGCATCGCTTTCAAAAGTTTCCGCTATAGGGATGAGTCTATTCTGAGGCGAGGACCATCACACATATTGTTGCAACGACTAGGAATTTTAATGAACCTCAAATCGATTTACACCGCCCTTTTTTTTTCCTCCAGCCTTCTGATTTACACCAACACGCATGCACAGGTATTACAAGATAATCAATGGCACGGAGGAATTTCCATAGGTGGCTCTTATGCATCTAGCAACACCACCTCACAAGCCTTTACAGTCAATGCCAATGGTAGTAAAGCGACAAAAGAAGACAAATTAGGCTTATACACTTTGATTAACTACGGCAGCAACAAGGTCAACGATGTGCGCACCACCACCGCCCAGTTGTTCAGAGTCGGCGGTCGCTATGATTACAACTTATCTGAAAATAGCTTCTTCTTCGGCGGTAGTGAAGCCGAGACCAATAAAATACAAAACATTGATTCACGCGTTTCCGTTAATGCCGGTGCTGGTTACAAGGCGATCAAAACCAGTGAAACCAGTTTCGATTTGTTCACCGGTTTAGGTTACTCGAAAACAGAATTTGGCGTCACGATTCCACCATCTGCAACCAGCAAGAAAGGTGTGGAATTCTTGCTTGGTGAGGAATCGACCCATAAACTCAGCCCGACCTCTAGCGTCAAACAACGTTGGGTAATCTATCCGGGTACTTCCGACATCGGTACACGCAGCACGCTCGATATCAACTTAGCGACGGTGGTTGCCAATGGCTGGACCTTGAATGCTGGCGCGGCGTTTAACTACACCAGCAAACCGAGCAACAACTTTAAGAAAACCACCAGCCTGATCACATTTGGCTTTGGTTATAAGTACTAAGAAGAATTCTTTAGCTACATAAAAAAACGCCTCGCAGAAAACAAATGCGAGGCGTTTTTTATTGCTTAATGCTGAATGAAGCTTAGCTTTGCAAAGACATCAAACTGGCGTTACCACCTGCTGCCGTCGTGTTCACACACAATGCGCGCTCAGCCAACAAGCGCCACAATGGGATCTCAGACTTCGCATCGGTCTCAGCGACACACACGATCGCTCCAGTTTGTTGTGCCAATTTCAGTTTATAGTCATTCGCGACATCGCGTGCCAACAAGGCAAATTGCACATCATCTGAATTACCCCAAACGATAGACTGCTGCACCAGTGCTGGCAAATTCGCAGGCAATAAAGCTTTGGTCAGTTCTTCAACCACGACGGTATTGCCTGTTGCCAGACTTGCTGCAACCTGATTCAAGAGACTAGGCAAATCATTGGCTGCACAGAAAATACGACCACGGGCGACAAAGGACAGAGTATTCGTCTCGCCAGTTGGACCAGGCAACAACATCGTCATCTTGTACGGATTCAAACGTGCGTATTGTTCTGCGATCGCCGCCAAATCAGCATGGCCATTGCTCTTCGCCCACACGGTCAAGGCATCGAGTGCTGCTGGCGCTTGTTTGTCATACACCGCATTACCAGAGAAGCTAATCGTTGGATTTTTCTGCAAACGTTTCAAGTACAAAGGACCACCGGCTTTTGGACCAGTACCCGATTTACCTTCACCACCGAATGGCTGCACACCAACCACCGCACCGACGATGTTACGGTTAACGTAGATGTTACCGACATGGGCACGTTGCGTGATGAACTCTATCGTTTCGTCGATACGAGAATGCACACCCAAGGTCAAGCCAAATCCAGTGGCGTTAATCGCGTCCAACAATGCTGGCAATTGATCACGGTGATAACGCAAAACGTGCAATACCGGGCCAAAGACTTCTTTCGTCAATTCCGACAAGGAAGCGATTTCCATCACAGTTGGGGCAACGAAAGTACCGTTCTTGCAGTGTTCAGGCAATTCCAAACTGTAGAAGGATTTCGCTTTGCTACGCATTTGATCGATATGCGACTGCAAATTCTTTTGCGCTTCGGCGTCGATTACAGGACCAATATCCGTCGCCAAGCGATCAGGCACACCAACGCGCAATTCTTGCATCGCGCCACGCAACATTTCCAAAGTCTTGTCAGCGATATCTTCTTGCAGGCACAACACACGCAAGGCTGAGCAACGTTGACCAGCGCTATCGAAAGCGGAGGTCAATACGTCGTTGACGACTTGTTCTGGTAATGCACTACTATCGACGATCATGGCGTTTTGGCCACCTGTCTCTGCGATGAGAGGAATTTCGATATTTTCTGCGACTGAACGTTTCGCCAAAGTGCGGTTAATGATTTGCGCGACTTCCGTCGAGCCGGTGAAGATCACGCCTTTCACACGGCTGTCCGCGACCAATTGTGCGCCAACCACTTCACCCGTGCCCGGCAAGAATTGTAGAGCACCAACCGGCACACCTGCTTCGTGCATCAACTGAATCGCGCGATGGGCGATCAACGGAGTTTGTTCAGCCGGTTTCGCTAGCACCACGTTCCCTGCTGCTAGAGCTGCGCTGACTTCGCCGATGAAGATCGCTAATGGGAAGTTCCAAGGGCTAATACAAACGACCGGGCCGAGTGCTTCGGTTTGCGCTTGGTTCTCAACTTGTGCGGCGTAGAAACGCAAGAAATCGACCGCTTCGCGCACTTCGGCTAAAGCATTCGGCAAAGACTTACCTGCTTCGCGAATTGCCAAGGCCATGAAATCCAAGGTTTGCGCTTCAAGCAAATCACCGGCTTTAAACAAACAGGCAGCACGTGCTGCTGGGGACTGCGCCTGCCATTGCGCCGCATAGCTTTGTGCTGCTACCAAGGCGGTTTGTACGTCCGCTGCATCAGCTTCGACGACTTGGCCAACCACATCAGTATGATCAGCTGGATTCAAGACAGGGCGCGCCACAGTCGCTGAAACAGCACCGGCCAACAATGGGCCAGCGCTCAAAGCTTGCTGACTAAATGCAGTGAAGTGCGCACTAATTTTTTGTAGCTGCAATTCATTGCTGAAATCCATACCTGCTGAATTCTTGCGCTCAGAACCAAACAGATTGTTTGGCATCTGAATGCCCGAATGCATTTTGCCAGCCAACTTCTGCGTAATCGCCACCGGATCTTCGATCAAGGAATCAATCGAAATTTTCTCGTCGACGATTTGATTCACGAAGGAAGAGTTCGCGCCGTTTTCCAACAAGCGACGCACCAAATATGCCAACAAAGTTTGATGTGAACCGACTGGTGCATAAATACGGCAAGGCTTATTGAGCTTATCTGCGCCAACCACTTGGTCGTACAAAGTTTCACCCATGCCGTGCAAGCATTGGAATTCGTAATCGGTGACCTTGGCTTCTTGCGCCCACGCGTAGATGGTCGACAAGGTCAAAGCATTATGTGTCGCGAATTGCGGATAAATGACATCGGTCACGCCCAGCAATTTCTGGGCGCACATCAAGTATGAAACGTCGGTATAAACCTTACGCGTGTACACTGGGAAGCCCGGCATGCCATCGACTTGTGCGCGCTTGATTTCAGAATCCCAATACGCGCCTTTGACCAAACGAACCATGAATTTACGGCCACTGCGACGTGCCAAATCGATCAAGTAATCGATCACAAATGGGCAGCGTTTTTGATAGGCCTGAACCACGAAACCAATGCCTTCAAAGCCATCTAGATCTTTGTCGAAAGCCAAAGCCTCCATCAAATCCAACGACAATTCCAAGCGATCGGTTTCTTCCGCATCGATATTCAATCCGATGTTGTACTGTTTGGCCAACACCAAGAGCTGCTTCAACAAAGGAAGCAACTCATTCATGGTACGTGTACGTTGGGCACGTGAATAACGTGGGTGCAGCGCTGACAATTTGACCGAGATACCAGGCCCATTTTTGATGCCACGACCGTTTGACGCCTTACCGATCGCGTGAATCGCTGTCTCATAAGCTTTGTAGTAGAAGGCAGCGTCATGCATGGTCAATGCCGCTTCACCAAGCATATCGTAAGAATAGCGATAGCCACGCGCTTCATTGTCTTGGCTATTCTTGAGTGCTTCTTCGATCGTTTGACCGGTCACGAGTTAATTACCGAGCATACGCATCGCCAAATCGACGCCTTTACGAATCAAAGGTTCGCCGCCCTTAGCGATCAAGCGTGTCAGGGCTGCACCGAGACCTTGGTCGCTCGTCGTTGCCACCAACTTACCGGTAACCAATAAGCCCCAAGTTGCAGCGTTAACGAACAAAGAGGGAGATTCACCCAAGTGCTTACGCCAATCACCTTTGCTGATTTTGTCGGCGATCAAACGATCTTTGGTCGCTGCGTCAGGAATCCGCAACAAGGCCTCCGCCAAACACATCAAAGCCACGCCTTCTTCGGAAGACAAAGAAAATTCGTGCATCAAAGCATCCACACCAGATGCGCGGGTACGTTGTTGACGGACCGAAGTGACTAAAGTGCGCGCCAAGTCTTGAATGCGGGACTTGGCCTCAGGAATTTCGCGGATAGTAGACAACAACCATTGCACTGCCTCGCCCTCATCACGGCGATAAGCTTCGGTAATGGCATTACGTAGCGGTGTCGGATTCGCCAGCAACTCCTGCTGCAAGGCGCTAAATGGGGTGAGCTTTGATGGGGAGGTCATAGGTATGGTTTATTATAATTTTGCCCAAACGGGCATAAACAGATTAATGTTCAATTGTATAGAGGATTGACGAGGATTAATTCTGGAAATTCGAAGTGATATCGAAATATTCTATTTTGTGCGACAATAAGACCGAATTTTATTAAAAGCCACCTTCACTGCCTTCTTATGCTAGACAAAATCAGTAAAAGAATCCTGGCCGAATTACAAAATGACGGCCGCATCAGCAATGTAGAACTCGCCACGCGCGTCAATCTGTCGCCCGCCGCTTGCTTAGAACGCGTTCGCAAGTTGCAGGAATCAAACTACATTCTAGGCTATACAGCCCAATTAAATCCACACCTACTCGACGTAGCGCTACTGGTTTTTATCGAAGTGGTCTTAGATCGCACCACTCCTGATGTTTTCGATGCCTTCAAGCGCGGCGTGCAAGCGATTCCAGAGGTATTAGAGTGCCACATGGTCGCAGGCGGCTTCGACTATCTGGTCAAAGCGCGGGTCAAAGACATGAACGCCTATCGCGACTTCCTCGGAAAATCTTTGCTTCAGCTCAGCGGCGTCCGTGAAACGCACACCTATGCCGTGATGGAAGAAGTTAAGAACACCACTGCTTTGCCGATAAAGTAGGGGCTCGAAGCACCATCCCTTGGTTCTCCATTGCCGGCACAAAAAACAAAAAAGCGTGAATTAAGCAAATTCACGCTTTTTTTTGCGATGCTCGTGTCAAATACGAGCAGCTCAGTTCGTTGACTGCTTGTACAACAACCAATAACGAGCAATATCGCCAGAACCATCAGCACCGGTAACTGTTTTCAGAACTTCTTCTGCTTTGCTTCGATTCCCTGCCATCAAATATGCCATTCCCAAATGCAGCTTAGCCTCTTCGGGCTGCTTCAGGCCACCTTTGGCAATCCCTGATTCGATCAAGGCGATACCGCGTTCAACTTGGCCGTGAATCACAAAGTTGTAGCCCATGTTCACCATACCTAAACCAGTCTTACCGGCTTTAGCTGCAACTTCACCTGCATCAAGAGACTTTGCATCGTCTGCAGCCTGCTTCGTTGCCTTATCAAGCAAAGGCTTGTGTTTCGCAGCATTTTTACCTTTTCCCAAAAGACCAGCACTAAAACCACTTTCGAGAACCTGTTTTGCCTCGAGTGGCAAACCAGCCAACAATGCAGTTTCAGCCATCTCCATGTACTGAGTATCGTCTTCCATATTGCCAGTTTTGTACAATAGACGATACCAATCTAACCTTAAACGATCTGAGAACCCAGCTTTAGTAGGTATACGATAAAGCAAGTCTGCCCAATATTCGCGACTAGGATGATAATTCACCAACAGCTCTAAGACTGAGGTCACGCCATCAGCATTTTTAGTTTTGGCATACGCACCATGCAAAATCCGCAGACGATCAACACTAGGAGCACGTTTTGCAGCAATATCTGCATCGATTTGTTTCTTCACTTCCGTAATCGTGTTCGCAAAATCGTCTTGCAAATAGTAATTGCGAGCCAACAGATCTTGCATCAAAACGCTGTCCTTATTGAACTCGAGCGCTCTCTTTGTCCAAACTAAAGATTCAGCATATTTCTTCTCGTTGAAGAGGATTCCCGCCATCGCCTCTGTATATTTTACTTTTTCAGCAGGTGGCATAAATTCACTGGCGATCATCTCCTCAAAACATTTTGCCAAGAGCGCGTTATCGCCAGTATTTGAAGCAACCACAGCTTTGGTTCGACTAAGGAAAAACTTTTCGTAGTCAGTTTTATTTTCAAAGGCTGCCAAGGCTTCGATCTTAACCATCGCTTCCGCGAACTGTTTATCGCCAATTAACTTTTGAATCTCGGTATATGGTTTAGACCATTCGGAGCGAATAACTTCAAGTTTTGAAAGATCCTTCTTCTCTTGCGCATAAGCTGTCGAGATTGAAGTAACGGACGCTGTGCCCATTGCCAACAACAGTGCCGCCAGGGCGATAGATGATTTTTTCATGGCAGTAAAATGTAATTTAATAAAATAATCTCAAGAACGTGTTTGAGAGGTGGCTGTGGTGGCTCGGCGAGCGCCCTAATCACCATGTTGCTCAGCGGCGCATTATAGCGCGTTTAACCACGCTGCCCACAGTAAACGTGATGGAGGATAAACGGACGACATGATCCACCACAAAATCGTCGCAATTCCATCCCACGGAGACCGTAAACATAGAAAACTTGCAATTGTGTGCAGACTCTCACGAGTCCGAGTAAACTACGCGCACTATTCATGACTGCCTGCCCTCGACAACGTGTCTTCACCAGCAACGCCCTCATCACCAGCCACTCCTTGCATGGTTCTCCTCGACGATGCGCACGCCACGCAGGCGAAGTCGCGCCTTTACCAAGACTTAATCGAGGAGATTGTGTGGAATCGTGAGCAAGATTGGGATCATAGTTGGCAGCGTGCTCAAAGCGCCCTCATGCAAGGCAAATTCGCTGTTGCTTTCCTGCGCTATGAAACGGGTGCTGAGCTCCAGCAGATCACCGAACGTAGTACTAAACACCAAGCCTACTCGCGCATCTTGATTTTCAACGACTGCCAAACGTTAGATACCGAGCAGGCGCAGCATTTTTTACAGAATTTGGCGGGATCAAGCGTGGCTGGCGTTCGCGATATTCACGCCAACATCGACCAAAACGAATTCCGTCAAGCGATTCAAAAGATACGTGACTTCATTGCGGCAGGCGACACTTACCAAGTCAACTTCACATATCGTCTGCACTTCAGAAGCTATGGTTCGGCGGCCGCTCTATATCTGGCCCTGCGCCAACGCCAACCCGTGCCCTATGGCGCCTTCGCGACTTTTCCCAATGGAGAAACGATCTTGTCGTTTTCACCTGAGCTGTTTGTGCGTCACCAGTCGGGGACTTTGCTGGCACGCCCCATGAAAGGTACGGCTGCCGCCACCGGCGATGACCAAATCGATCAGATGAATGCAGAGGCGTTGAGCCGCGATCCGAAAAATCGTGCAGAAAATGTCATGATTGTTGATCTACTACGCAACGATCTCGGACGTATTGCGGAAACCGGCTCCGTCACCGTGCCGCGCTTATTCGAAGTCAATCGTTTTAGCAGTGTTCTGCAAATGACATCGACCGTACAAGCGCGCCTCAAACACGGGCTCGATTTGGCAACGACCATGCGTGCGCTTTTTCCATGTGGTTCAATTACTGGCGCACCAAAAAAACGGACAATGGAAATCATCCGTGAGATCGAGACTGAAGAGCGCGGCATTTACACCGGTGCTATTGGTTGGTTCGATACGATCACACTGGAGGATGAACCTAGCGGTTTACCCGTCCCTGATTTTTGCCTTTCCGTTCCAATCAGAACCTTAGAACTAGGCATCGAAGAAAACGGTGAGCGATCTGGGCGCATGGGAGTAGGTGCCGGGATTGTGTACGACAGCGAAGCCAACGAGGAGTATGCGGAATGCCAACTGAAGGCGAAATTCTTGACCGGACTTGCACCGCGCTTTGAACTCTTCGAAACCATGTATGCCACGCGTGAAGATGGTTGTCGCTGCTTAGACTTGCATCGCCAAAGATTGCAGCGCTCAGCTCGGCATTTTGGATTTGCCTTTGATGCAGCACGGATTGAAAACGAGCTCGCTCAACATCTATCGCAACTCGTCGAAAAGACCGCCTATCGCCTGCGTTTAAGTCTCAACTCCCAAGGTGAGCTCAAGCTTCAAAGCGGCATACTCTCGCCTTTGAAACAGGTAGACGGCGCTGTCGGTTACATATTTAAGTCCGAAGTGTGCGAGCTCGATCAAGCGCTCCTCAATCACAAAACCACAGCCCGAACACAATACGACCTAGGCTGGCAAAGAGCGGAAGCGGTCGGTGGATTCGACACGATTTTCGTCAATGCGCACGGTCATATTACCGAGGGTGGACGCAGCACTGTGTTCGTCAAACTCAACGGGCAATGGTGGACGCCTCCTCTCAGCGACGGCGTATTGCCAGGCATTTTGCGTGCACAAATACTGCAAGACGCACAATGGAATGTGCGCGAGCGTTCAATTAGCGTCGAAGAATTTTTGAGTGCCGAACAAATCATGCTCGGCAATTCATTACGTGGTTTGATGCCAGCCTATCGCCTCAATGTTGAGGGTACGGACTGATCGTAGAGCTCGCTATTGATGCAGGCTTAAGATCTTACATGCAAGCAGTTAGCTCGCTTGAGCGCAAACCGGACAGTGTGGATTTTTGTTGATACGCACTTGCGTCCATTCCATCCGCAGTACATCCAACATCAGCAAACGACCATTGAGCGAGTCACCAATCTGCATCAAAAGTTTTAGGCCTTCAGCCGCCTGCATGGTGCCAATAATGCCAACCAAGGGTGAGAATACGCCCATGGTCGAGCACTGCACTTCTTCGAAATTTTGGTCTGGCGAGAATAAGCAGGCATAACAAGGTGCATCGGCATGACGATGATCAAAAACGCTAATTTGCCCATCGAAACTGATCGCCGCACCCGAGACTAAAGCGACTTTCGCTTGAACACAAGCGGCGTTAATGGCATGGCGAGTCTTAAAATTATCGGTGCAATCAAACACAATATCGACTTGCTCAAGCAATGCTTGCAAGCGCTGAGGGTCGAGCCGTTCTCGCAAGCGCTGTAGTTTCAGATCGGGATTCAAAGCGAGCATCGCTTCGGCGGCCGAATCAACTTTCGCCATACCGACCCGCGCCGTCGTATGCGCAATTTGTCTTTGTAGATTAGTGAGATCAACGGTATCGTCGTCAACAACGATGATCTCACCAACACCCGCGCTAGCTAGGTACATCAATACGGGCGAGCCAAGACCGCCAGCGCCAACGACCAAGGCACGTGCTTTCAGCAATGCTTGTTGCCCTTCAATCCCAATCGCATCAAGCAAAATATGGCGTGAATAACGCAATAGTTGATCGTCATTCATAATGGCAGCACGCTTTCATCACAGCGACAGATAGATAACGCAAAATCACGGCTTCTTCTTCGCCTCAGGTTTTGCCTTTTTAGTGACCGCACTAGGTTTCACTTCAGCCGTTTCCGATTTGGTTTCAGGCGCCCGCGCCACTTTCACTGGCAAACCCTTGAGATGATTCAAAGCCTGCTTGAGTTGAAAATCTTCTTTGCTGCCGTACTCAAATGCTTTATAGGTTTTCGCCAAAGTTGTGAGGCGTTTCTCTTCTTCTAGTTCATCAACACGATTCTTCGCTAAGTCACTATCTTTCTCAGCCTCTTTATCATTTTTGAGATGCTTTTCTAGGTCGATCTCTCGTGTCCGTAAACCATTGTAGCCATCACCGTCTTCGGTTTCTTCCACATACAAATCGGGAGTAATACCTTTGGCCTGAATTGCCCGACCATTAGGTGTGTAGTAACGTGCTGTCGTGATCTTGACGCCAGTATCTTCAGTAATCTGATGCACAGTCTGCACTGAACCTTTACCAAAACTACGCGTGCCGATAATGGTCGCACGCTGATAGTCCTGAAGAGCACCCGCCACAATCTCGCTGGCAGACGCACTTCCGGTATTAATCAAAACCACTAATGGAATATTTTTGATCGCTGTAGGGAGTTTTGCAAGTGGATCATTACCAGCACGCGCGCCATAGAATTCGCGTTTCGCATAGTAAACTGCTTTGGCATCATCCACTTGCCCATTCGTCGAAACGACGGCCACATCTTTCGGCAAGAATGCCGCAGACACACCAATTGCACCGGGCAGAACCCCACCAGGATCATTACGCAAATCCAAGACCAAGCCCTTTAACTGTGGATCTTGCGCATACAGGCTTTGAATCTTTTTCGCCATCTCTTCAACCGTTGGTTCCTGAAATTGCGAAATACGTAACCACGCGTAGCCCGGCTCAATGACTTTTGCTTTCACGCTATGTTGTTTGATCAACTCCCGCACCAAGCTGACGACCACAGGCTTGTCTTCGTTTTTGCGGGCAATCGTCAACGTGATTTTTGTGTTCGGTTCACCGCGCAAGCGCTTCACAGCATCATCGATGCTCAGGCCTTTCACCGGGACCGAATCAATACGTGTAATCACATCACCCGCTTGAATGCCTGCACGATAGGCTGGTGAGTCTTCGATCGGTGCGATCACCTTCACATAACCGTCTTCGGTACCGACTTCGATACCCAAGCCAACAAACTTGCCTTCGGTACCCTCACGCAGTTCTCGATAGGCTTCTTTGTCGAGATAGGCAGAATGCGGGTCGAGCGAGCTCACCATACCGTTGATGGCGTCGTTGAGCAACTTCTCATCATCAACCGGCTCGACATAATCAGATTTGATCAAGCCAAAAATCTCGGAGAATTCACCAAGCTTTTCCAAAGGCAGAGCGCTTGGAGCATTCTTTTGCGCCATAGCAGAATACTGCAAGGAAGCCGCAACACCGGCCACCATCCCCAAGCCGATAAGGCCAATATTTTTCAACTTACTACCCATGCTTCACACCTTATCTGTTTGCTTACGCCGCAGACGGTAGAACGACAATCGCGCACCACGGTCGGTTCAATGTATGCAGTCTACCCGAGAATTTCCCTTTGCGTTGCGCCCTTACTTTCGCATCCACGACACAGGATCGAAAGCTTGTCCCTTGTAGCGCATTTCAAAATACAAACCTGGTTCATCGGCACCAAAAGTATTACCTACCAAAGCAATGGTTTCTCCCGCCTTAACCATCTCACCCTTATTTTTCAAGACTGACTGATTACCTGCATAGATACTGATGTGCTCACCGCCATGATCGACCAAAATCATATTGCCATAACCACGCCACCATCCGGACACCATGACACGCCCAGCACCCACGGCACGCACCTCGGTACCTTCGTTAGCCTTGATGAAGAGTCCCTTCCAATTCAAACTATCGATCCGTTTGTTGCCGAACTTCGCCAGTAACTCTCCATTCACTGGCATGCGCAATTGGCCTTTAAGTTTGGCGAACGAAGCTTGATCCAAGACGCCGATGATAGGTGTATCTTCAAGCACCGACTTACCAATCTTCGTCTCGCCCGTATCGACCGTTTTATTTCCGCTGGACTTTTGTGAACCTGCCTCGCCGTTTTTCTCGGCCGCTTTTTCCGCGGCCTGTGCTTTTGCTAATTTTTCTTTGCGCAGTTTTTCCGCTTGCGCCAATTTAATCTGTTCTTGTTTTGCTTGTTCTTCGAGTTTCTTAATCAAGCTATTGAGTTGTTGCTCGTCACGGCGTAAGTTCTCAGCTTCTTTACGCTGAGCACGTAATTTGTTTGCCAGCTCAGCCAGCAAAGCGGCACGTTTTTTCTTCTGTGACTCTAATCCTTTTTTATGCTGCTTTTCTTCCTGAGCGATTTCATCGAGCTCATCTTTTGCTTCTTGTGCGGCTTGTTTATTTTTCTCAACTTCAAGCAGCGTCGTCTTCACACTCTCGATTAACTTCGCCTGGGTCTTCGAGACGTAACTCATATACTGCATATCACGATTAATCCGATTCGGATTCTCGCCGGATAGCAGCAATTTAATGCGATCGCTATCACCATGCATGTATTGCTGACGCAAGAACTCTGAGAGCTGCTGCTTTTGTTTTTCAACTTGCGCGGTCAGACGATTAGCTTCTTCCATCAGTGCCTGCAGACGCGCTTCGGCTTTCTTTTGCTCAGCCTGTAGATCGAGAATAGCGCGATTAGCATCGGAAATCGCTTGCTCTGATTCTTCGAGCGCATCAACCGCGCGCTCCTTGGCGTTCTCGGTCTTGCGAATATCCTTTTTCAGTTCATCGAGACGCTGTTGCACTTCGATGCGTTCAGCTTCGACTTTCTTTTTTTCTTTACTGCGAGCGGTTTGCGCGGCGACGTCGGTATGCCACAACAAACTTGCGCTGGTGACCGCGATCAGCACGGCCGACAACACAGGACGCCACCACGCCGCTGGCTCTGCAGCAAAAACACCCTCCACCAAGGGGCGAGGGTGTCGCTTCAATAAACGCAAAGGACGCATCGATTACTTTGCTTTACCTTGACTTGCAACAGCCGCCAACGCCGCTTTAATCGCATCTTGATCACCGAGGTAATAGCTCTTGATCGGCTTCAAATCTGCGTCCAATTCATAGACCAAAGGTTGGCCGTTTGGAATGTTCAAATTAACGATGTCCGCATCACTAATACCGTCGAGCATTTTGATCAAGGCGCGCAAACTATTGCCATGCGCCGAAACGATGATGCGTTTGCCGGAGCGAATCGCAGGTGCGATGCTGTCATTCCAAGCTGGCACCACGCGTTCTACGGTGTCTTTCAAGCATTCGGTCAAAGGAATTTGCTCGCGCTTCAAGCTGGAATAACGTGGATCATTGTATGAAGTGCGCTCGTCATTTGCATCGAGCGGATTGGGCGGCGTGTCATAACTGCGGCGCCAGATCAAGACTTGCTCATCACCGTATTTAGCCGCTGTTTCTGCTTTGTTAAGGCCTTGCAAAGCGCCGTAGTGACGTTCATTCAAACGCCAATCGTGCACTACAGGTAACCACATCAGATCCATTTCGTCCAAGGTACCCCACAGCGTGCGGATAGCACGTTTCAGAACGGAAGTGTAGGCGAGGTCAAAGGTGAAGCCCGCTTCTTTCAACAACTTACCAGCCTGGCGGGCCTCCGCCACACCTTTTTCGGTCAGATCAACATCAGTCCAACCTGTAAAACGATTATCAAGATTCCAAGTGGACTCGCCGTGGCGCATCAAAACAATTTTATACATGATTAAAAAAGCAAATGTGAGAAAACAGAAATAGCCGAGCGATTTCCTCGGCTTTGCGAAGTTTTACATCGGATCGAAACGAAAATCAGCTTCTATTTTATAATGAGGCGCTTCTTAATAACCATTCTTACTTCGGGAAAACCGTGAATTTCATTACCGACAACCTCTTATTGATCTCGATTGCCGTGGTTTCTGGCTTTGCTTTGTTGCTTCCGAACTTGCAGCGCCGCGGTGCTCGCGTCTCACAGCTACAAGCAACGCAGTACATGAATCAAGCAAAAACCTTGGTGCTGGACGTACGTAGCGCCGAAGAATTTGCCAGTGGACATCTACCAAGTGCAAAAAATATCCCGCTCGACCAACTCAACGATCGCCTCGGGGAAATTGAAAAGTCCAAAAACAATGTAGTGATCACGGTTTGCCAATCGGGCGTGCGCTCTGCGAATGCCGTCAATCTGTTGACCAAAGCTGGTTTTACCCAAGTATTTAGCCTTGATGGCGGCGTTGCGGAATGGAAAGCGCAAAGTCTGCCGACAGTGAAATGAAGTGAAGGAAATTGTATGTCTGCCCATGTTGTGATGTATAGCACCGCCGTTTGCCCGTATTGCGTAATGGCCGAACGCCTCTTGAAGTCGAAGGGCGTTACAGAAATTGAAAAAGTCAGAGTTGATCTCGACCCCGCCATTAGGGAAGCGATGATGCAAAAAACCGGACGCCGTACCGTGCCGCAGATTTACATTGGGGAAACACATGTCGGTGGATTTGATGATTTATCGGCATTAGACCGTGCTGGCAAGCTCGATGCACTGCTAAATCCAACATAAAATGCACCGCACAAACAGCTTTGATTGCGATTTTCGACATCAACTTGCTACAATAGTGAGCTTGAGGCTTGAATTCTTTAGATTCAGTCTTATGTAGGAGAGAGCAGTTCATCGCTGACTGATCATCAATTCATTTACCCAATATTCAGAAAGTTTCACATGTCCGACCAAAATCTGCAGCCAGTATTTCAAATTCAACGCGTCTATCTGAAAGATTTGTCGCTCGAACAACCAAATTCCCCAGCAATTTTCTTGGAACAAGAAGCGCCAAGTATCGAAGTGACATTAGACGTTGCTGCAGAACCATTGGCTGAAGGTATCTTCGAATCCACAGTGACTGTGACAGTGACTGCAAAAGTAAAAGATAAAGTCGCATTCTTGGTAGAAGCAAAACAAGCAGGTATCTTCGAAGCACGCAACATTCCAGCAGAACAAATGGATCCATTGTTGGGCATCGGTTGCCCTAACATCATCTATCCATACTTGCGTTCCAACGTGGCTGATGCCATCACACGTGCTGGCTTCCCACCAATCCATTTGACAGAAATCAACTTCGAAGCGTTCTACCAACAACGCTTGGCGAACATGGCTGAACAAGCTAAGTTGGCTGCTGAAGCTGGTAATACAGACGCTGCAGCGACAACACACTAAGCGCTCGCATTCTGTTCGCAAACCCGTTGTACGGTCTCCGGCAACGGGTTTTGTTTTGGGCGATTGGAAAATCGTGTGCTCGACCGAGTCTTAGGTTTAGATAGGTCTAGGCTTTACGGATAGCGCGTCGCCTTGTAAGATCGCTGCAATTGTTTTTCTCATCTGGATATTTCCATGCGCCACATCGCTTTTGCACTGACTTTAGGATTAAGCTGCCTTAGCGCAGAAACCTTTGCGGCCGATTTCCGATCAGTCGGTCCGTCACCGATTATCATGTATGACGCACCGACCTTCCATGGCATCAAAAAATATGTAGCACCAGCAGGGATGCCGGTTGAAGTCATACTAACGCAGGGCGCGTGGTGTCGCGTGCGCGATGCTAGTGGCGAATACACATGGGTAGAAGGTAAAGATCTGGTTGCACGCCGTAACCTCGTCGTCAAAGCGGCGACTGCTCGTGTGCGCGCCACACCTGATGAGAACGCAACCATGGTGTTTAGTGCCGACAAACACGTCCTCTTAGAAATGGCCGAAGCCCCAGCTGGCGCTTGGGTCAAAGTCAAACATCGCGACGGCCAATCTGGCTATGTGCGCACCAGTGATGTGTGGGGATTGTAATTTTCCCGCACCGCTCAAACACGCACAAGAATTGAACTCCGTCCTTTAGGAACATCATGAATATCACCGTGATAGGCGCAGGCGCTTGGGGAACCGCGCTAGCGATCTCCTTAGCCTCCAAGAACAAAGTTGTGCTGTGGGGGCGTAATCAAGACGCCATGGAGAAGGCGCAAGCGCAACGCGAGAATAGTCACTATTTGCCAGGTTATGGCCTCCCTGAAGCACTGACGGTCACTGCCGACTTCGATACAGCCATGCGGAACTTGGGTGACGATGGCTTACTGATTTTGGCGACTGCAGTTTCAGGTCTGCGTCCTTGCCTACAACAATGCAGCACTTATCCCATCAAAAATGTCGTTTGGTTATGCAAAGGTTTCGAAGAAGGTAGCGGTCTTTTGCCACATCAAGTGGTTAAAGAAATCGTCGGTGATCGCGTTCCTGGCGGCGCTCTTTCGGGGCCCTCTTTTGCGCAAGAGGTGGCACAAGGCTTACCGTGCGCCCTAACCATCGCTTCAAGCTCAAAGGAACTCTGTGATTTAGTGGTATCGGCGGCACATAGCCCGAGCCTGCGCGTGTATTCGAGTGACGACGTGGTCGGCGTTGAGGTCGGTGGTGCAGTTAAAAATATTCTCGCCATTGCGACCGGTGTGGCCGATGGTTTAGGCCTCGGCCTCAACGCCCGTGCGGCCTTGATGACACGTGGCCTGGCCGAGATCAGCCGACTCTGTCTCGCGCTCGGGGGCAAAATGGAAACCTTGATGGGACTCACCGGTGTCGGCGACCTGATCCTGACATGTACCGGAAATCTATCGCGTAACCGCCGCGTTGGACTAGCGCTTGCCGAAGGCAAATCATTAGATAAGATTGTCGAAGAACTCGGTCATGTCGCGGAAGGTGTGCGCTGCGCCCGTGCGGTGCGTGATTTAGCGCGTCAAAAACAAGTCGAAATGCCGATCACCGATGCCGTTGCAGGTGTCCTCTTTGACGACATCCCCGCGAAGACCATGATAGAAAAACTGTTGGCAAGAAATGCTAAGAGTGAGTCCTTTTGATGGCAATGCCTAGGCACGGCGAGCGTTCTACTTTGTAGAAAGCTAGTCCCTGATGACACGTTGAATCACGTGTTCAGGCACATCGCGAACCCTTAGGAACTCAGCCGCAGCTTGGCTGCCCAAGCTTTCTGTATAGGAAATCCCTAGCTCGACCAACATACGCGTCACAATGTCACGTCGACGTAGTGGACGCTTACACTTGTACAACTGCTTACGTTTTCGACATCCCGGCATCGACGACTCCCGTCTTGAGGACTGCTGAAAAACTGCGTTTTACAGGTTGATTCGTTTATTTGATTCCTGTGAGCAAGTTTAGTCGGATTCACTCTCGCTTGCCAACTTTTTTATGCCCCGTTTGTCAGCTGCACGCAAAGCCGACGTGGTTTTTCTATGGCTCCCAGCACCCGTTTGCTTCATTAATGCCAGTGGTTTGCGTGGTTTTGATTGGGCGGACTCAAGGCGAAACACGAGTTTTTGTCGCGTCGCTTGAGTCTTGTTCGCCATTTTTCTTGCCTTTTTACTCTGTTTTACAGAACATAACGAGATAGATCTTCGTCGACTGACAAAGCCTGCAAGCGCTGTTCAACGTAGGTAGCGTCGATCGTAATCGTCTTACCGCTATTTTGATGTGCTTCAAACGAGATCTCTTCCAACAGCTTTTCCATCACCGTGTAAAGGCGACGTGCGCCGATGTTTTCGGTCGTCTCATTGACTGAGAAAGCGATGCTTGCAAGTCGCGCAATACCATCACTAGCGAATTCGACATTCACACCCTCAGTCGCTAGCAGCGCCTGATATTGGCGCGTCAAGCAAGCATCAGTGCTGGTTAAGATGCGCTCAAAATCCGCGGTCGACAAGGATTCCAATTCGACGCGAATCGGGAAGCGACCTTGCAACTCGGGGATGAGATCCGATGGCTTGGCCAAATGGAATGCGCCAGAAGCAATAAAGAGGATGTGATCGGTTTTGATCATACCGAATTTTGTATTCACGGTCGTACCCTCAACCAAAGGCAGAAGATCGCGCTGTACCCCGGCACGCGAAACTTCAGCGCCACCCGTTTCACTACGCGACGCGATCTTGTCGATCTCATCCAAAAACACAATACCGTTCTGTTCGACGTTACGAATCGCTTCCTGCTTCATCTCGTCTTCATTGATCAGTTTTGCTGCCTCTTCTTCAATCAAGAGTTTCATCGCATCTTTGATCTTGAGCTTGCGAGATTTCTTGCGTCCGAAGTTCGCACCCGAAAACATAGACTTAATTTGCTCGGTCATTTCCTCCATACCAGGTGGCGCCATGATCTCCATTTGTGGCGCGGCGTCTTGCACGTCGATCTCGATCTCTTTGTCGTCGAGACCACCTTCGCGCAAGCGTTTGCGGAAAGTCTGACGCGTTGTATTCTCGCTCGAATCTTGATGGTCTTGACCAATACCAAAATCGCGGGCAGGCGGCAACAATACGTCGAGCACGCGATCTTCCGCTGCATCTTCGGCACGCGCACGTACTTTTCGCATCGCCGTCTCGCGTGTTTGTTTGATGCCAATATCGACCAAATCACGAATGATCGTATCGACGTCACGTCCTACATACCCAACTTCTGTAAACTTGGTCGCTTCAATTTTAATGAAAGGGGCGTCGGCGAGTTTGGCAAGGCGGCGAGCAATTTCGGTTTTGCCGACACCGGTTGGCCCTATCATCAAAATATTTTTCGGGGTGATTTCGTGGCGCAAAGGCTCTGCCACTTGCTGACGACGCCAGCGATTACGCAAAGCGATGGCTACGGCGCGTTTGGCCTTGTCTTGGCCAACCACATGTTTATCAAGCTCAGAAACGATTTCCTGAGGTGTCATATTCATTGCTGTCATGGTTAAACTCGATGATATGGAGATGCTGAACTGGTTCGTTCAGCACTTACTCCAAGGTTTCTATGGTGTGTGAGAGATTGGTGTAGATACACAATTCTCCCGCAATTGTCAGCGCCTTCTTAACGATCTCGACTGAGCTCAGATCGGTGTTGTGATACAAGGCCATTGCCGCAGATTGGGCATAGGTACCGCCAGAACCAATCGCTCCAATTCCGTCATTGGGCTCAAGTACGTCACCATTGCCTGTGATGATTAAGGTTGTGTCTTTGTCGGCTACCAATAACATCGCTTCTAAACGACGCAACATACGATCGGTACGCCAATCTTTTGCCAACTCAACCGACGCACGCATCAGATGTCCCTGATGCTTTTCAAGTTTCGATTCGAAACGTTCGATCAGCGTGAAGGCGTCCGCAGTGCCGCCCGCAAAACCAGCAAGGACTTTGTTGTGATATAGCTTACGCACTTTGCGTGCAGTGCCCTTCATCACGATATTGCCCAGTGTAACTTGACCATCGCCGCCAAGTGCGACTTGATTTCCACGTCTAACGGTCAGTATCGTGGTGCCATGAAATTGTTCCATTGTGTCCTCAACATGCTAAGTCACGTAGCATGATCAGCAAGATCTCTAGCTACGCTGTGAAGTGGGAAGATGGGGCGAAAGCATGTGAAAACAAGGGGCATAAGCCGCCTTTTTATGCTGTTCGTTATGATGTTTATGAGAAAAATGCAATTAGGCGTGCTTGCGAGCTTTGATCGCGGCCACATTCTTGAGGCCCATCGCATTAAACAGGTGCATCACGAGATAGTTAACCTCGGTAAACTCGATTGGCTTCCCTTGCCCAGAGATAGGCACCAATCCATTCAAGAGCTGAGCAGAGGCACCAAACTCAACGCGCTCGAGATTCTTACAATTCAAAACAAGGGCATCATGCGATTTCGCATAATCCAAAATCTCAGCCACCAGATCCTCAGTTTTGCCTTCGACCACGCGCGGCATCATATATCCTTCCGCGCGCATTTCGGTATTAGGTGGTGGCGCTTCCGCGACTGCAGTTGTGATCTTGTTGGCAGGAGCTTCGTAAGCTGGCGGTGAAACTTCAAAAGTCACACAGTAATCAATACTCGTTTCTTCAAAAGCTTCCTTCATCTGCAGCAGTTGCAAGATCTCCATCAACAACAGCCAAGGCGCCTCCGTCTCATCGCGGCGACCAACTTCCAAGATACTTTGAATCTGCGCCGTTAGGTTTTGCGCAGCAACCATAACCAAATCATGTTTCGATTTCTTAAGGTTACGCATCGCACGCAATAGTAGGCCACATCCGATTGGGTCCACCTGCTTCACGCGACCGAAGTCAAGCTTCAATACTTTATGCTGTTCACTCAAAGCATTCAATTTTTGCAGCAGCTTAACGATCTCTCCATCAAGTTGAGAAGGGAAGATTATGCCTGGCGTCGCCTTCGAGTCACCTAGCGTTTCATCGAGATCGACTGGCTGCTCAGAGTTACGCCATACCGGTGGCGAGGTTTCGTACTTACCTGCGTAATCTAATGACAAACTCTCGAAAGCATATTGATTTTGCTCTATCTGATAAAGGTCGAAAAGCATAAACCAAGCGATTGGTGTTGCTGATCCAAGATTGTCCTGATCAATCACACTCTTAAGCATGTGCTCTGCGACCTTTGTCTGCCCTGTTGCAAACAATATCGCAGCTTCTTCAAGAATCGGCACCGACTCCGATTGGGAAACTGAATGCACTTGAATTTCGGTATGCCCAGATAGGAGTTCCGTGGTCGGCAAACTCAGTGCAATCGTGCTTTGGAAATCTGTCGCAACAAAGTCTGAGTGAAACTGATTTGGTTCAGTGCGCTTTAGCGGGTCAGCAGAATTGGGCTTAGCTGGGGATGATTTCGGGCGCCCCATATCACGTGACATCTCGAACTCAATCGCATCAATCTTTCGTTCTGTGGCGCGAGCGATATGCTTTTTCTCTGTCATCAGATGTGACAAAGCCTCATCATCCTGAAACTGACCGATGATGGTGTTCTTAGTCTTTGCTCGAGGTTTTTTGGGAAGCGACTTATCGGGGGATATTTCCTCCTCTTTAGTCTGCTTCTTGCCAAAAAGCTTAAAGATACCCACAGTGCCCTATTCTTAATAATTAGCCAAACTTCTGCCCATTTCAGCTCTTCAGCCTAGATAAGGCTAAATATATCACAGCATGAAATTGTTAATCATCCAGAAGTATAGTCGGAAATCACATCTATTAGCTCAACAATTCAGCCAAATCGGGCAAATTACGCAATAAAAATTACGCTCAATCTTCCCCAAGTCAGACGTCAAAACCCAATTCAAGATATCGTCAATTCACAACAAATGTTGTCTTCTTTAACGAATATGACCTCGAATGGGCTGACAATCGCTATGCAGTCCTCGAAATCATCGAATGCGGTTTTGACGATTGTTACAAAATTTTACGTTCTTGCAGGAGGTCCATCAAAAATTCGCCCGCAATCCAACTACGAGTCCACGCCGTGGTTGCGGAACTGTTTCCTTCAGGAGCGACGTTGCCAAACGAATATCTTGGTCGAACAAATTCCGAACCTGCATAAACCACGTTAACTGCGCATATTGGTAAGGATGTGTGTAGGTCAAATTTAGATCAACCTTGGTAAATGCAGGCGTCGCAAAGTGCTCTGTGCTTGCCAGTCGATCTTGTCGCATTGCACGCAATACACTCAATGTTCCGCGCCATGCTTGGTAGCGATAGCCAAGATCAAGTCCAAATCGATCAGCCGCTTGCAAGGGAAGGTTGCCGCGACCTTCCAAAGTTCCTCTTGAGGTGTCAGCAAATCCTCGTATTGAGAGTCCGTCACCAGATTGGTTATACGCGATTTCCGCCTCACCGCCGCGAATGGTGGCGCTTGCTTGCTTCCAATGACGCTGTGTGAATTCGCCATCATCAGCGACTTCCCCCTCTTCATTGACATGAACGCCGTCGACTTGACCATACACATAATCACGCACGCGATTCACGAAAGTATTGATCTTCCAATGAAAAATCCCACTGGATTTTTGCAGACTAAATTCCAGATTGCGTGAGGTTTCCTTACGCAGATTATGATCGCCGATATCGAAAGTAAGTGTCGATTCGTGCGGGCCGCGTGAATACAATTCCTCAGTGCTTGGCGCACGTTCGGCCGTCGACAAACTGGTGACGATTTCCAAGTCCTTAGACAAAGGTAACATGGCACCTACCGAGTAAGAGGCTAGGGAAAAACTACGACTTGGCTCACCAAACTGCGCTTCGGGCTTGCGCTGTACATTCTCCAACCGTCCACCAAAACTTGCGGTGAAATCTTGGTACTTTTTCTGTTCCAAAACAAAGGCAGCAATTGAGGTGCTTTGCGTCGTAGGCACCGTATCGGCACGGCCGGTTTCTGCCGCTAAAGCGGAGAACTGGCTGGACTCAGAGTGGAAGCCGACACTACCTTCCCAGCCATTCCAATTCGAATGTGAGGCCGTTAGGCGAGACTCCAAGGTGCGATTCTTAAACTCTGTCGCTGGCGTCCCATCTTCCATCTTTTCCGTATGTGCATAGTCTGTCGCCCCTAGCTTGAATTTCAAGGAATCGAAAATCAAAAACGATTGAAAGACTGCGCTATCGATATCGAAACGGGTCTGACGCAAATCGATATAAGATCGTTCGTCGGTAGGGATGCCATACTTGTCTTCCATGCGTTGCAGAGAAGCGCCGAAGTGGCCCCAAGACTGCACCACAGATGCCCCTAGACCCAAACTTTTCTCTTGTGAGAAGCTGGAAGGTAGCGTTCCCTTGATCGCGCCAGTACCATTCACATTCGCAAACCCTGGAATCTTGTAATTACCAGCATCGCGAGAATTACCGTCGAAATGCAAAGCGAGACTATCAATTGATCGATCGAGGAAAAATGAGGCACTCTTTTCTTGATTCACCGCACCGTATTTCACTTCTGCTTCGCCGCTCAACTGCTTACTCAGCGTTGTGGGGATACGGCCATCAACCACATTGACCAAGCCGCCAATAGCGCCGCTACCATACAACAGAGCAGCAGGACCACGTAAAATTTCGATCTGCTGCGAGCTCGCCGTTTCACTCGCCACCGCATGATCATTCGAGACGCTAGAGACGTCTGCTACGGCCATGCCGTTTTGTAGAATTTTTACACGAGGTCCTTCTAAGCCACGAATGATCGGGCGCGAAGCGCCGGCACCAAATCCTGATGCGCTCACACCGAGTTCCGCACCTAAAGTCTCACCTAAAGAACTACCGATTTTTGAACGCAATTCAGAGCCCGATAAGACTTTGGTGGGACTCAGAATTTGCATTGATTCTTCTTTGCCAAGCGGATTAGCAGAAACTGTGACGGTGGAGGTCTGCGCCCACACTGATGAACTGAGTGGCGCAAAGATCGAGATAACTGCGCCAGCAATAATAGTACGTTGATTAAACATATGTGATCCTGAAAAAGTAATGAGATCTCCGCCGCCGCTGCAGCGAATTAAACCTAGTGACGACTTACTTTTTCAGAGTGGTGGGGCGCGCGAACGAAAGACCAGCTGTATGCGAGACATCCACGAATGCAATACCGTGGCCTCGACTTCACGCGGCATCAGGACTTGAGCAAAATCCCAAGTGATGGTGTGCTGTAAGGCATCGACAATCGTTGATGCATCCAGCAATAAACAAGAATGCAGCTGCGCCTCAGAATCGGAAAGCTTACGCAACTCAAATTGACCTTGCTCATCAAAGGCGATCGTCAGTACCTCTCCGGCGTAGGAATTGATATGCGCCATCCGATGCGCATATCCGAGGTATTGTGAGAACAAAACGACGCACAACATCAACCACATCAAAGCTGTGGCGAGTGGCTTTCTCATTTTGTTGGCGTTAATGAACATGATGGGCTTAACTCGATATCAGAGATCAGACTCAATATTTGATACAAAGTTGCATTTCTCTATGTAAAAAATGCGCAGTGGTCGCTGCGCATTTATTCTTTTTCGACCGCGAGCGAATTAATCGCCGTAAAGCTTTTGCTTTAATTCGCGACGCTGCTGCGCTTCGAGTGAGAGCGTTGCGGTCGGACGAGCCAATAGACGTGGTACGCCAATCGGTTCACCTGTCTCTTCGCACCAACCGTAGTCGCCGGCATCAATGGCGGCAATCGATTGTTGCACCTTGCGTAGCAATTTGCGCTCACGATCTCGGGTTCGCAATTCCAAAGAATGTTCTTCTTCAATCGTTGCGCGATCGGCAGGATCAGGCACTAGTACAGTTTCGCGCAAGTGTTCAGTCGTTTCATCAGCATTCTTTAGCAAATCGCGTTCAAGTTGCTGCAAGCGTGCTTTGAAAAACGCCAATTGCGCTTCATTCATATAGTCCTTTTCGCCCATCTTCAGAATTTCTTCTTCGGTGAGCAAAACAGGCGCTTCATTGACTGCTGCAGTCGATTTAGATGATTTAGTTGCCACTTCGCTTACTTTCGATACATCGGGTTAATCTACGCAAGTTATGTACTGACTCGACAGTTCATAACTTCCCCTAAAGAACCAACTTCTAGGAATTAGCTTGCTCCTAGTATAGTGATTGCTTATTTACCGTACAAACCTATTGAACCCTTCGGTCAGCTTCAGGGCGAAGAATTCAATAGGGCGCTAGTTTATACCAAACATTGCTCTAATCCTTGAATAAAAATCTCTTTTGGTAGATTTTTACCAATAAAAACCATTTTGCTTTCTTTTGGTTCATGTTCCGCCCATTTTCCCCCTATATCAGTCCCCATAATCTGATGAACTCCTTGGAAAATGACTTTGCGGTCGGCGTGTTCCATATACAACACTCCTTTGTAGCGCAACATACGGGGACCATAAACTTGTACCAAACCACCTAGAAAATAATCTAATTTTTCCGTATTGAAAGGGCGTCCGGTGCGATACACGAAGGCTGCAATTTCATCACTGTGATGAGCATGATGATGGTCTTGGTGGTGATGATCATGCGTGCAGTGCTCATCGCAAGCGTGGTCATGATGATGCTCGTCAGCTGTGCTCAGGAAGTCAGGATCTAAATCGAGTTTGGCATTAAGATTAAAGCCCTTGATGTCGAGTACTTCGCTGAGGGCGACCTGGCCGAAATCACTTTCAACGATCTTGGCCCGTGGGTTCATCTGCACCAAACGCGATTTCAGTTGGGCCAATTGTTCGGCGGTCACGAGATCTGTTTTCGACAGCAGTATTTTGTCGGCAAATCCAACCTGACGCTGAGCCTCTTCATATTCGTCGAGCTGCTGCATCGCATGCACTGCATCAACCACGGTGATCACAGCGTCGAGCATGTAATGGGTACCCGCTTCTTCATCGACAAAAAACGTCTGCGCAACGGGGCCAGGATTAGCGAGGCCGGTGGTTTCGATCACCAAACGATCAAATTGAATCAGGCCGGCATCACGCTGTTCGATTAACTTACTCAGCGCCGAAATTAAATCGCCGCGAACGGTACAACAAATACAGCCATTATTCATTTCAAGGATTTGCTCATTGGTTTCTTGAAGCAAAATCGCGTTATCAATATTTTCTTGGCCGAATTCATTTTCGATCACGGCGATCTTATAACCATGATCCTCTCGCAAAATGCGATTCAATAGGGTGGTCTTCCCTGCGCCAAGAAAGCCGGTCAAAATTGTGCTTGGTATTAATGCCATACATCCTCATTTCGAATCATTACAGAGGTCACACAGACCTTTAATCGTCAGCTCAATTCCCTGCGCAGTGAAGCCTGGACGCAGGCTGGCATGCAACTGCGTATGTACTTGCGCGCTGATCGGCGTCTGCTCAAGGCAAAACACTTTGGCACAGGCGAGGCATTGAAAATGTCCATGCTGATGCTGAGCACTACCTCCGGCTTGCGGCGCATCGCCATGCGCCGTACCTGAACGGAAGCGCGTGATTCTGTCGTCGCCCACAATCTTGTGCGCCAAACCGACCTCGGCCAAACAATCAAGCGCTCGATACAGCGTCACTCGATCAGTCACCGGTAGTGCTTCTTGCATTTCCGTATGCGACATCGCCCGCTGCTGCTGCAATAAGAGCGCCAACACTTCGACCCGTGCCGATGTCACCCGCACACCTGTCGTGCGCAAGCGAAGCGTCGCCTGCGTCGCGAATTCGACCGGATCAGATTGAGTTGGTGGGTGCCGAGCTATAGTCATATCAACACGTTTATGCGGAAGGCGATTGCCTGAGATCGGGCAGCATTATGCATCAAATGCAATCGAGTTGCAAAATACCCCTATCTTTTTACCAGACTTGATTTGGCTAGCTGCAAACCTAGCCTGAATCCAAGGCCTTGCTTGACCCTGAATATGATCTGCAATGAGAGAGTCGCATGCCATCGGAGAAAGGCCTCCAAGAAACGCCAATTTCCTAGATGGGTGATGTGCTGACTTTACTCATTTTTTGGACTTAGCGCGTGGATGTGCTGCATCATAGACTTGCGCTAGATGCTGAAAATCGAGTGCCGTATAAACCTGTGTCGCAGCAATTGAGCTATGCCCCAACATCTCTTGCACTGCGCGTAGGTCACCCGAAGACTGCAAGACATGCGATGCAAATGAATGGCGCAAGACGTGAGGATGCACATCACTATTGATGCCCGCTTTCTGTGCATGCTGTTTCAAACGTAATTGCACAGATCGCACCGACATCCGACTGCCACGCGCATTGAGGAAAAGGGGACGAGGATCGGTTTTAACCAATTGTCCGCGCACTGCGAGCCAAGCTTGCACCGCTTGCAAAGCAGCTTGCCCGACTGGAACGATTCTCTGCTTATTGCCTTTGCCGGTGACATGAACTTCGGCCTGTTCAAGATCAATCCAAGCAAGGCTACTCCCCGTCGCCTCTGAAAAATCACGCAAGTCGAGCGCCACCAACTCAGACACCCGCAAGCCACTCGAATACAGCAATTCGAACATGGCTTTATCGGCCAAGGCAGCACATGCCTCTCCCGCTTGATGCGCCACCAAATTAACGGCTTCATCAGTGCCGAGCGCTTTCGGCAGTGATTTACTTTTCTTGGGCGCTTTTACACCATCAACGGGATTGGCAGCGAGAGCCGTGTGCTCAGCAAGCCAACGATAATAGCCGCGCCAGCTGGAAAGTTTGCGAGCGATACTGCGCGGATTAAGTCCTTGAGCATGCAGCTGTGAAGTGAAGCGTCGGATATCGAAATAACTCAAGTTCGCAAGTGTCTGGGTTTTGGCAAAACTCAGGAGCTCTTGCAAATCGAGTTGATAATTGCTGAGTGTATGCGGCGATAACTGGCGCTGGTGGCGCAAAACACTCAGATACTCATTGATGCTCTGCGCGTTATCCATGTCCTTATCCTTGACCGCCACCGCATCAGCATGCATATTGGTTGGAACCGATCAGCGTACAATGAGCACGAACTGCGTGCTCAATTACAGATCGATCATGCAATACAATGCGGCACTGGTCGTGTCACCAATTTTCGCTAAGAAATCGGTTGCCATGTCCTTGGTAAAGCGTTGAGGATCAGGCGAACCCAAGACCAAGAGACCGAAGGTCGGTGCATCCGCTTCGATGCGTAAAGGCAGCATCGCCATCGATGCGATTGCCTGATCTGATTCTATCCACGAGGCTGCTTCAAAGTCTTGATTCTTACCGCAGAAGGGTGTCGTCATGCCCTTGGCAAACAGTTGTACGTCTTCAGTCGTTGGCGCGGCAAACCAAGTGTGCGTGAACTCTTCTGCGACATTCCACAAACGCAAAGTTGCGTGTGGCAAGTGAAAAATGTCCTGCATGCTCTTAGTTAGGATATACGGCAAATCCACATCATTACGCGCCAACAAGAGCTCGCGCGTCCACATCTGAAATTTCGCAGTGATTGCATCATTGTCTTGAGCCACACGCATCAATTCAGCTAAGCGCAATTCCAAATGCTTTAACTTTTCGCGAACCACTTCCATCTGACGCTCTTGCAAAGAAATGGTGCGGCCCATGATAGGACTGGTTAGCTTGACGTTCGCTAATAGCTCAGCATGTTCTTCGAAAAAGTGCGGGTTTTGGCTGAGGTAATCTGCAATATCTTGGGTATTCATACAATCAAACTCTTCATTAAAAAAGGACTCATCGAGCTATCAATCCAGCACAAGATGTCTAATGAACTAAGGCCCGATACACATCCATCGTTCTTTCTATTAAGCCGAGATGTCTGGAACCTCTATCTCGCCTTCAAATACGGTGGCCGCTGGTCCACTTAACAGCACCGGATGACCATCGCCTTGCCAAGCAATCTGCAGCCGCCCACCACGCATATCGACCTGCACTGGCGATTGCAAGAGACCGCGCCGAATGCCAGCCACCACGGCGGCACAAGCGCCAGTGCCGCAAGCCAAAGTCTCGCCGGCGCCACGCTCATAAACTCGCAACTCGATATGACTTGGCTGGTGTACTTGCATAAAACCAGCGTTCACACGCTTTTCAAACAAAGGGTGGCGCTCAATTTGCGGGCCTTCTTGCTCGACTGGATAAGATTTCACATCGTTGACCAACTGCACAGCATGAGGATTGCCCATCGATACACAAGAAATCGCGGCAGTTCGATCGAACAAGGGCAATTCCCAAATCGTATCGTCGCCCTCGGCGTGCTGATGCAATCCTTGCGTATGAAAGTGCGAGGCCACTGGACGGGTATCAGGGACACCCATATTCACAGTAATCAAACCTGCGGCATCAATCGATGGTTCGATGACACCAGACATCGTTTGCACCCGAATACTTTGTTTCGAAGTTAAGCCCTTATCGATCACAAAGCGAACGAAGGCACGGGAGCCATTGCCGCATTGTTCCACCTCACCGCCGTCAGCATTGAAAATGCGATAACGAAAATCGATGTCCGCAGTGGGCGCTTTTTCCACGACTAAGATTTGGTCGGCACCAATTCCAAAGCGGCGATCGGCCAAATAACGCCATTGCGCGCTATTGAAAGCGATGTTCTGATGAATGGCGTCGATCACAATAAAATCATTGCCAGCGCCGTGCATTTTGGTGAATTTGAGTTTCATGCAGTCATTATAACGCGAGTCTGCCACGCTTTAGCTGCCGATCGACAGGAAACGCCTAGGAAGGTTTGATGAGGCTTGTCAGCCTCCTACCGTTTATGGAAAGACTGGCTGACATCATGCAATTAGGCTGATTTATAAACTCCGCAGCCGATCACGATATCCTCATTCATCCGCTCGATATAGGAAGACTTCCATTCGATGCGTTTGGAGATAGGATTTTCAATCGAATAATCGATCCAGCCACCACTAGGCGGCAAGCTGAACGCCTCGTCGACCAACTTTTGACCATCTAGCCCCGGCACTTTGAACAGATTGACCTCTAGCTTAGCTTCATTGCCTGCAAAAGCCCGATATTGCCCTTGACGATCGAAAGCGAACACATACATATCGCGATCAGAAAACTGTTTTTCTGGATCTGCGGTAATCCGCGGCAGAACATCCAGACCAGCGATACGATAGAGCGCCATTGCCTTCTTGACCATCGCCAAAGCTTCATCCGCAGTACCTTGACGCAGACGGAAAGTTGACACAACTTCTTTCAAACGCACGGCGCGATTTTCTAATTCGTTCGATGCGTATTTTGCGTTCTCAGCCATTTGCGAATTACTCTTAGTAATGGCATCGAGTTCTTTGATCGCATCAGAAATATGCACCAGACCATCGCTTTGTTCCGCCGAGGCGAGTGAGATCGCGTTAATGTCTTTGGCGACGTTTCGAATGCCGCCAACAATATCGGTCAAAGTCATGCTGACGTCGTTGATCTGTTCAACACCTGCTTCAACACGATTGACCGAGTCATCAATTAAACGTCGAATCTGGCGGGCGGAGTCTGCACTACGCTGCGCTAAGTTCCGGACTTCGTTCGCCACCACGGCAAAGCCCTTGCCCTGTTCGCCTGCATGGGCCGCCTCAACCGCTGCGTTCAAAGCCAGGATGTCAGTTTGAAAGGCGATTCTATCGATCATACTAACGATCTCTTGCACTTTCATCGCGCTTTCATGGATGCCGTTCATGGTCTCCACTGCGGCCACCATAATGTCGTTACTCGATTCAGCGATCATCCGTACATTAGAGGCCAGATTATCGACAGACTTCGCATTCTGCGCATTGGTTTTTACCGTTTCACTCAGCACTTCCACACTATTCGCCGTGTCGAGCAAACTACTCGCCTGCTGCTCGGTGCGGATCGCCATATCGTTGATCCCTTCGGTAAGGGTTTGCCCGAGCTCTAACACCATGCTGGCATTGGTTCTGACATTCGCTACCAAAGCAGAGAGATTATGATTCATCTGATCGAGTGCAGCGCCGGTCTTTGCAAGTTCATCTTTCCCTTCGATGTAAATCACTTGTGTCAAATCACCCGCTGCCACAACCTCAGCCGAGGCTTCGAGGCTTTCAATGGCGCCGATAAAATTCAAATAGAAACCATAAGTGAAATACAGTGTTGCCACAATCGAAATCAGCAACAAGCAAAGAATGAGATAAGCCTTTGCCTGACCGAATCCTACGCGATTATCTAGCACTGATTGCAGTCGCTTATTCCAAAATTCTTGCAGTTGGAGACTCTGTTCCGAGGCTCGCTTAGTCGATTGCAGTAGTGCCTTGCCATCGACCTTGAGCTCTGCATCCTTCAATTGCGCCTGCAGCAAAGATAGGAAGGTCTGGCTGTCCTCTTTCGCCTTGGTGTAATAAACAGGCACCTCTTCACCACTTCGTGCTAAAGCCGCTTGCATCCGATCTGTTTGCTGCATCGCCTTCAACAAGGCATCGCGTGCCGAAGTCAACTCTGCAAAGTCTAATGGGCCATTTTCTCCGGACTGAGCAAGCACGAGGCTCAGTGAGGAGAGCTTAGACAAGGATTCAATCCACTCAGGCAAACGCTGTAGACCGACGTCCATCAACAAATAACTATTAGCCTCCGGGTCGAATAGTAAGCCGCTTTTCTCGTGAACCAAGTCTGTCAGTTCATGCAACTTCCGGATCAGGTCGTCGAGTCGATGAATAGAGACGTAATTCGGGTCATCCAGAATTGGTTTGAGATCTTTCACGATCGCAAGCCAAGTCGGCTTCAATTCAAATTCATCGTTAGCATTCAGAGCAGCGTCGAATTTCTTGACTAAAGACAGTAGATCGTTATGTGATTTTTTTGCCAAAGCAAGAGATTTGGCATCACTCGCTCCCAACAGTTCGGTGTGGATCATACGATCAGCCTGCAATTGGTGAATGATCGCAAATACCTGACGTGAAGCGACCACGCCTGCGAGCTCATCGCGCGCGACATTTAATTCGGAATTTTGCTTAGTGAGTAGGCTGATTCCCAAGACGAGGATCGCCACGCAGAATGCGCTGAGCATGCCGATTAATTTAGTACGCAGGCCGATTTTGCTCATCAACTTCGAGCTAGGCATCATGATGCGATCGAGGATTTCCACTCCAGACAGCTTCATAGCATTAGTTTCCTTTGGCAAAAAAGGTGCTCATCTATTCTCGCAGATTTCAACATTTAGAGAACTGAGATTTGCCAATAGGATACAAAATAATTGCCAAAACAAAAGATTTTCTTCGAGACACAACAACCAGTACACTTTCAATAATTGTCAGTCATACTGTACCGGTCTTTTTGCTTAGCACTGTGCATGGGGCGCGAATGGTACGCATGTTACTGTCCTGCCCGCACAAATCGAGCACGGATTTCATGGCTTGTTTTCATTTTATTATCGCTCGATTTTTTCCTTTTTTAATGACTATCAGGCGTATGATGCAGCCACAAGCTGTAGTAGTCCGCCATATGTACAGATGGCTTGATCAGCCACACTAATGACAATCGGAGGCAGCATGAATTCACCCGTAAGCAAGGCCGAGCAAGACGCTTTGGTCGATTACAGTATCTCTATTGACGACAAGTACACCCTCGAACGCGGTCGTGCTTTTATGACCGGTACCCAAGCCTTGATTCGTCTGAGCATGTTGCAACGCCAAGCGGACGTCAAAGCGGGCTTGAATACGGCGGGCTTCATTACGGGTTATCGCGGTTCACCACTCGGCGCGGTCGACATGACGGCGGCCAAAGCGAAGAAACACTTAGAGAAGAATCACATCGTTTTTCACCCAGGCGTGAACGAAGATTTGGCGGCGACTTCGGTATGGGGCACGCAACAAGTTAATCTCTTCCCCGGCGCGAAATATGATGGTGTGTTCGGTATTTGGTACGGCAAAGGCCCAGGTGTGGATCGTTGTGGTGACGTCTTCAAGCATGCCAACTTGGCCGGTACGTCCAAGCATGGTGGTGTGTTGGTCATCGCTGGTGACGATCACGCTGCAAAGTCCTCCACCGCTGCCCACCAGAGTGAACATATTTTGAAAGCCTGTGGTATTCCCGTCTTATATCCAGCGTCGGTACAAGAGTATTTGGATTACGGTCTGCACGGCATCGCCATGTCGCGCTACACCGGTTTGTGGGTCTCGATGAAATGCGTGACAGACGTGGTGGAATCTGGCTGCGTGGTTGATATCGACCCTGATCGCATCAAGCCTATCATCCCAACTGATTTCGTGATGCCAGCGGACGGCGTTCACATCCGCACGCCGGACCCAGTTCTCGCGCAAGAAACGCGTATGAACAATTACAAATGGTATGCGGCTTTGGCCTATGCTCGCGCCAATAAGCTCAATCAAATTATCTGGGATAGCCCGAACGCCAAGATCGGTATTATCACCGCTGGTAAATCGTATCTCGACACCCGCCAAGCTTTGGCCGACCTCGGTATTGATGAACAAGTCGCGAAAGACATCGGCATTCGTCTCTACAAAATCGGCATGACTTGGCCTTTAGAATCTGATGGCGTGCGCGAATTTGCGACCGGTTTGGAAGAGATCTTGGTGGTGGAAGAAAAACGCCAGATTCTCGAATACGCTTTGAAAGAAGAGTTGTATCACTGGGAAGAAGCGGCACGTCCACGCGTGGTTGGTAAGTTCGACGACACCGGTGAATGGACGAATATCGAAGGTGCTGGCCACGGTGAATGGTTGTTGCCTGCGACTTACGAATTGAGCCCAGCGCAAATCGCCCACGCGATTGCTTCGCGCATTAGCCGTTACTTCGCCGGTCACCCCGTCGAAAAATTAGTCAAAGAACGCGTCGAATATTTGGAAGCGAAAGAAGCGGCTTTGAACTCTGTCGCTAAACCTGATGCAAACAAAGATCGTATTCCTCACTTCTGCTCCGGTTGCCCACACAATACTTCGACCAAAGTGCCAGAAGGTAGCCGTGCTTTAGCCGGTATCGGTTGCCACTATATGGTGACGTGGATGGACCGTGAATCCACTACCTTCACCCACATGGGCGGTGAAGGTGTGACGTGGGTTGGTGCGGCACCATTCACTAACGAGCAACACGTGTTCTCGAATCTTGGTGATGGTACTTACTACCACTCTGGTTTGTTAGCAATTCGCGCGGCAGTATCGGGCAAGGTCAACATCACTTACAAGATTTTGTTTAACGACGCAGTAGCGATGACCGGTGGCCAAGAGTTTGATGGTCCACTCGATCCGGGTATGATCTCACGCCAGATCGCAGCGGAAGGCGTGCATCCAATTATCGTCGTCACCGACGAACCAGAAAAATATCCAGCCAACTACCCTTGGGCCGCCGGTGTCACCGTGCGCCATCGTAGTGAACTCGATGCGGTACAACGTGAACTGCGCGAATGTAAAGGCGTGTCCGCCATGATCTACGATCAAACTTGCGCTTCTGAAAAACGTCGTCGTCGCAAGAAAATCGGTAAAGATGGCAAGCCTGGTTTCCCTGACCCAGCGAAACGCGCGGTTATCAATGAAGCCGTGTGCGAAGGCTGCGGTGATTGCGGCGTGCAATCCAACTGCTTGTCGGTAGAGCCGCTGGAAACTGAATTTGGCCGTAAGCGTCAAATCAATCAATCGTCCTGCAACAAAGATTATTCTTGCGTAAATGGTTTCTGCCCAAGCTTTGTCACTGTCGAAGGTGGCAAATTGAAGAAGCCAGCCAAGGCGAAGATCGAGGCCGGTAGCTCTTTTGATGTCACCAGCTTGCCAATGCCAACGCTGCCAAGCACCAATACACCTTATGGCGTGATCGTCACAGGTGTCGGTGGTACCGGTGTGATTACGATTGGTCAAATCATGGCGATGGCTGCGCACTTGCAAGGTAAATCTTGCTCGGTACTCGATATGACTGGTTTGGCCCAAAAAGGTGGTGCGGTAATGTCGCACGTACGTTTGGCCGACAAAGCTGAAGATATCCAATCGACACGCGTTGGCACCGGCATGGCCGACCTCGTCATCGGTTGCGATTTGATCGTCACTGCCGGCAAAGAAGCTTTGTCACGTATGGGTGAAGGCCGCACACATGGCGCCATCAATTCCAGCAGCAGCCCAACTGCGACTTTCATCAAGAATCCGAACTGGCAATTCCCAGCGGGTTCGGCAGAAAATGAAATCCGCAAAGCTTGTGGCGAAAGCCTCGTCGACATGGTCGATGCAACCAATATCGCCACTGCCTTAATGGGTGACAGTATCGCCGCCAATATGTTCATGCTCGGTTACTCTTGGCAAAAAGGCTGGGTACCGCTCGAAGAAGCTGCCTTGATGCGCGCGATCGAACTCAATGGTGTTGCGATCGACTTCAACAAACAAGCCTTCAACTGGGGTCGCGTTGCCGCGAATGATTTGAATGCAGTGATTCGTTTGACGACTCCAGCGCAAGTGATTGAACTCAAGCGCGCACCAAGTCTCGACGACATCATCAGCAAACGCGTCGCTTTCTTGACCGACTACCAAAACGCCGGCTACGCGCAAAGTTATAGCGACTTCGTGGCACAAGTTAAAGCAGCAGAGAGTAAGATCGTTGATGGCAAAGCTTTGCGTCTGACAGAAGCCGTCGCGAAATACCTCTTCAAATTGATGGCCTACAAAGATGAATACGAAGTCGCGCGTTTGTACACTGACGGCAAGTTCCAGAAGAAAATTGCTGACATGTTCGAAGGCGAGTACGAAATCAACTTCCACTTAGCGCCACCTTTATTTGCGAAGCGTGATGAAAAGGGTCACTTGATCAAACAAAAATTTGGCCCATGGATGATGAAAGCTTTCGGCATCTTGGCGAGCCTCAAGTCTTTGCGCGGCACTGCACTCGACATCTTCGGCTACACGGAAGAACGTCGCATGGAACGTGCTTTGCCGATCGAGTATAAACAGTTGATCAGCAAACTTTTGACACAGTTATCGAAAGACAACCTCGGCACCGCTGTCGCCTTGGCGAGCATCCCTGAAGATATCCGCGGCTATGGCCATGTGAAAGAGCGTCACTTCAAAGCTGCGAAAGCCAAAGAAGCGAAACTCATGGCAGAGTTCGCTATGGGTTCCGAGCAAAAGGCCAACGCTGCCTAAAATCTCGGTAAACTAGAAATGAAAAGGGACATCGCGCGATGTCCCTTTTTTTCGATCACACCAAACGTACTGACAGGTATCGATTACAATCATGCCGCGCCACTCATCGATGTAATCAACCCACCAACCATTGAACACTTTGACTATGATGCAAGAACGCCATACTCTCGCCACAGCTGCCATTTCCATGTTCATCGCCATCGCTTGCGGTGCTTTCGGTGCCCACGCTTTGAAACAAAGCTTGAGCGCTGAGATGCTGGCGATCTGGCAAACCGCCGTGCACTATCAGATGATTCACGGTCTGGCGATGTTGGGCTTGGTCGCGCTGTGGCAACGCTACGATCAAAAGCGTCTCGGACAAACGGCTTTATTGTTCCTGATCGGCACTGTGATTTTCAGCGGCAGCCTGTATTTACTTGCCTTCACTGGCATCAAATGGCTGGGAGCCATCACACCAATCGGCGGCGTGGCTTTCTTGGGCGGATGGATTGCCTTGCTATTCACGGCTTTAGCGTCGAAACCTGAACAGCAAGCAAGCTGAACCGCACACTCGGCAGCTCACCATGGCGATCGCCAATAACCGCCATGGCGCATCACATCGCTAACAGGGTTTAAGCAGCAACTTCACTCTTAACTTGACCCGACAAGCGTTGCAGGCGCTGCAGTGTGCTCTCACTATTTGCGGCATTACTCGCCACGGACCGACGTATCGCGTCGATCTCAGCCGCTTGATCCAAAGGCTTCTGCGCGATATCAGCAACGATGCGCATGCCGGCTGCCTCGTTCGCCACTTTCTCTGCGCGTTTTGTCAAAGCGTTTAAGGCTGTCGATTGGCCGCGAATGCCGCTCAGGCTTGCCAGCTGACTCTGGCGTTCCATCCGCAATTCCTGCAAATCTTTTTGTGCTTTGGCACTCGCGAGATTTTGCATCGCTTTTTTCGCGGCGGCATCAAACTGCGCTAGCTCTTGAGACAAAGCATCAACGATTTTTTGCAATTCATTCATATATTCTTGCGCATCGGCTGCCTCTTGCACTTCAACAGGTAAGCGCGCTTTGTTGGCTTCCAGTTCATCGCAGAACAAGCTGACCGTCGCTTCTGAAATGCTGCCGGTGCTGAGACGTTCAGCCAAACTTAGCGAGACTTTTTCGTCATTGGCGATCAGTTCGCGCAGTTTGATAACGTCGTTATTTTCTTTGGCGAACGAAGCGCGGGCCGCAGCTAACTTTTGCGCGGCTTCACGCAAAGTCGCGGCTAAGCGATCACGATCGGCCTCGGTGGCAGTTTCTGGATCGAAGCCTGCGATTGCCTCGGCAATCTTATCGCCAAGCGCGCCGAAGTGTTTATTGATTAAACGCGCAGTTAAACCCCAACCATTCAAATTACTCATATTCTTCACCTTTAAATGTTTCAAAAAATAGGCGCTGATTGACGCCAAACTGTCCTACTTACTGCACGACCAATCGTTCGATGTCGATTGGAATTCCCAGCATGAAATCGACATAGATGCCACGTTTGTTGCGGTCACCATGTTCGCTTTCAACGATCTCGGTTGAGATCAATAACAACTCTTTGTCCTCACCAGCCAAACGCCGCGCATACGGCATGAAAATGATTTGCTGCTGCAAACCTTGTCGACCATCACTACTGTCAATCCGTGTCTCACTGCCACGGAAAGGGGCGACATAATCGGCATAGGGATCTCCAGCGACGCGCTGGTATTGCACGTGATCTTGATCCAAGAAAGTTGCCTCTAACACGTACTCCGTCCAACCCAGTTCTTCCAACTGGCTACGCCACAAGGTGTATTGCAGGTCACCCAAGCCATAACCTGCTTCACCTGAGAAGATGGCTTGATCTTCTGCGGATTCAGGTATCAAGCGACACAGTCGGCTGTAATAGTTCAACTCACGTATTTGGTCTTGAGCATCAACATACAATTCGATGAATTTCTCGGCTTGATCTTCATCACCGACACCAAGGTAGTAGCGATAAATCTTGCCGTCGATGTCGGTTCTTACGCGACTGATGGCGCGGATCA
Organism: uncultured Burkholderiaceae bacterium; assembly: GCA_964459555.1. GTDB lineage: Bacteria > Pseudomonadota > Gammaproteobacteria > Burkholderiales > Burkholderiaceae_D > Undibacterium. Next base: position 45,576 of record CAYWNE010000008.1, read on the forward strand.
AGGTTTCGTCATCATTCAGCAATTGGATCAAAGAACCTTGAGCCTGCGCACGTATCATCGGCGTCTTCTGCAGAGTGACGACGCTGCCGACTCGGGCCTTTAAGGGCAAATTGTCATCTTCACGCGGGCCTCGCTGCTCCGCCGATTCTTTCGCGTCACTGGTGAAGACTCGTTGCGCATACGACCATGCATCTTTCCAAGCCATGCTGTTTCCTTTCACAAGCTGTAATGCGGTTTCAAATTTTGTTCTGTCTGGCGCAAAGTGCGTAGACGGCGCTTCACCCACCAGACGAACAAGGCCGAGATCGACAGCAAGAACATCCACGTGCCAAACGACGTGCTGTTTGTGCCTTGTGATTCTGCCTTCGCTGCGGCTGGCGCAGTTGTCTCGGTTTTTTGTTGTACCTCAGCAGGCGCGACTGTATTAGCCGCGGGTTCACTACCATCTAAGACAATCTGTGACTGTTTAAACTCACCTTGGGCGGTAACTGGTTCTGGTCCAGCGGGGACACTGCTAGACGTCGCGCCACTATTGCTTCCATTAGCGTAGACCGTATGCGGCTGGCTCATTACTGCCCCCACCACAGCACCGGCTAACACGCCTTTCATCATGGCGCTGCGATCTGATGACTGAGTCGGTCCGGTCGACATCGTGTTCGTCGCATTTGGATTGCTTGTATTTGCAGTTGCTGGACTCGCACTTTGTCCGTAGGCTGGCAGTGGTCGGCCCGTGACTGAAGTCGCACCGGCACCTGGCACATTTGATGAAGGCGTCGGAGTCGCGCTAGAGCGCTTGGCTGCCTGACGTGCATCCCAATTCTTCATCGCATTCGATTGCGCTTGTCGCTGACTCATGTCGCGATACATCACGCTATCTGGACGAGCCGCGTTCGAACTTGAGGTCGATTTACCGAAGCTACCAAAACTAGAAGTGCGTGGGCTGACAGTAGGTTTGCTTGTGCTGGCGCTGCGGCTCGATGAGAACCCACGTGACATCGAACTAGACGAACCTTTACCGGCTACTGCCCAGCCACTACAAACCAGCAAGGCACTACAGAGTCCTACTTGCACCATTAACTTCCATCGCATTTCGTTTCTCCATTCCTGCATCAAAAAGAAGTAGGCGAAGAATAGGGTGCGATGATCAGCGCTGCATCGGTAAAAAATTTTTTAATTCACCACTTTGGCGAATTCGCGACAATACAAAATCATCGAAATAAAATCACACACTATCTGTCTCTTTTAGCTCTGAAGCAGAGACGAATTGACTCAGAAATTGGAAATAAAAAAGCCGCTACAGGAGCGGCTCTTTCAATTGCAATGAAACTTGAATCTGTATTTTTTCGATACAAAATACCGAAAAATTATGCGAGAACTTTTTCCATCTCTTCAAACTGTAGGTCTTTCACCAAGCGGAACTCATCACCAATCTCGGAAGGAAATGGTTTAAAGCGACCGGTGCGCACATAACCGCGGCGCTCATAATAGGCGATCAATTCAGCACGGACACTGATGACCGACATCCACATTTTTTTCACGCCCCACAGTTTCTGCACTTCGACTTCAGCGGCTTGCATGAACTGTTTCCCGATACCGCCACCTTGCAAGGTCGGCTGCACCACGAACATGCCGAGGTAGGCAGCATCATCGGTTTTCTCAAGATGCACGCAACCGATCATCTCTTGATTTTGCAAACAGAGTAAAACCACCGAATTATCCGCTTCGATCAATTGCATGACCTCTTCGGCATTGATGCGGGTGCCGGTCAATAAATCGGCCTCTGTAGTCCAACCAGCGCGACTCGAATCGCCACGGTAAGCGCTATTCACCAACACGGCGATGGTCGCCGCATCACTTTTCACGGCATGTCGGAAACTAACAGTCTTGTGATTTTCCATGGATGTGGACTGCTCTACGCTCATTCTTACTTCCTCACTGCTTTTGGTTTGTTCAAGCACTATCAGACAAAGCGGCATGATATCACGCACGAAGGCTGTCATTCCCTACGCCCAGATCAAGATAGATTCCCAATTCTGTCACCAAGCCATGCAAACTTTCATTATTTTATTGCCATGACAATCCATTACGTTTCACTCCAAGACCTCAAAATTCGATTTCATTTCGTTCCGCATTTTATGCATTTCATCCCGCGTTTTATGCGTCTCACAACTTTGCGCCTTGAAGCTGGAGGGGCAATTCGGAATACTCACCATCGCGAAATCCCCATTCATGTTTTTTTACTTTGTAGGTGTCTATCATGTCTCGTAAAACACTTCTCGTTCTGGCTGTCGCCTCTGCCGTTCTCAGTCTAGCTGCTTGCAACAAGGGTGCAGAACCAAGCAAGAACAGCGCTTCAGCGAGTGCTTCGGCCAACGGCAAGCTGGCTGACAAAGCCGACAAGATCATTATTGCGAATGAAGACATTTTAAACTTACAGAGCAATGCCCTAGCCTCCGGCCCAGTGATTACAGGCTCGATTCAACCTGAGCGTAAAGCCGACTTGCGCGCCGAGGTATCCACCGTGGTCCTCCAAGTGCTGAAAGAAAATGGCGAGCCAGTGAAGCGCGGTGACGTCATCGTCAAACTCGACGAAACAGCAATCCGTGACAACCTCAATTCTGCCAATGATGCGGTTCGTAATGCTTCGTTGGCACTCGATCAAGCCGAACGCAATTTACAGCGTTTAAAAACTTTGCGCGCTTCAGGTATGACTTCGATGCAGTCTTTGGATGATGCGGAAGTGCGTCGCAATGCGGCGCAAAGTGAAGTGTCTTCCGCCAAAGCGCGCGCTGCCGCAGCTCAGCAGCAACTTGCACGCACCATCGTTCGCGCACCGTTTGATGGTGTCATCAGTGAACGTAAAGTGTCCGCAGGCGATACCGCATCGGCAGGCAAAGAATTGGTCAAAGTGATTGATCCAAATAGTATGCGCTTTGTTGGCCGTGTCTCAGCCGACAAGATCGGCGTCGTAAAACCAGGTCAAAACGTCAGCTTCCGCATCAATGGTTATGCTGGTCAAGAATTCCGCGGCAAGATCACACGTGTTGACCCAGCCGCCAATGATGTCACTCGCCAAGTCGAAGTCTTGGTCGCCTTTAGCGATAGCAAACAACCGAAAGTCTCTGGTCTCTATGCAGAAGGCACGGTCGAATCTGAAACCGTGTCGGCGTTGATGTTGCCAGAAGGCGCGATTGTGAAAGCGGGTGATAAGAGCTACGCATGGAAGGTCAATGGCAAGACACTTAACAAAGTCGAGTTGTCTCTTGGTAGCCGCGACGCTCGCACCGGCAACTACGAAATTCGTAAAGGCGTGGCAGCTGGCGACATCATTATGCGCAATCCCAATTCCAACTTGAAAGATGGTCAAGCGATTGAAATGATCACTAAGCAGATTGCGATGAATACCGTCGCCATGGCACAGGGGAATTAATCATGTTTCTCTCTGATTTCAGTATCAAAAAACCCATCGCCACAATCGTTATGATCATCGCTTTGATGGCGATGGGCTTGCTGGCGATGAGCAAACTGCGCGTCAATCAAAATCCTGACGTCGAAATTCCCGGCCTCTTTGTTAGTATTCCTTATCCTGGTGCTTCGCCAGACACGGTGGAACGCGAGATCGTCAACCGCATCGAAAAGTCATTGCAAAGCGTACCGGGCGTAACGGAAGTGTATTCTTACTCGAACGAAGGCAGCGCCGGTTTCGAGATGCGTTTTAGCTTTAAGAAGAACATGATCGAAGCGACTGATGAAGTACGTAATGTAATTTCATCTGTGCGCTATAAGTTGCCGACCGAAATGCGTGAACCAGTGATTCAACGTTTCGATCCTTCGCAACAACCTGTTTTGAACATGGCGCTGTCCTCAAGCAGCATGAGTCACGCCGAGATTTCACGCTTTGCTGAAGATGATTTAGCAAATCGTTTGCGCGGTCTGCCAGGGGTGGCGACGGTGAATGTCAATGGTGCATTAAAACGCGAATTATCTGTGTTATTGCGCGCTGAAAAGCTACGTGAATTCAATGTTTCGGTATCGGAAGTGGTCGCCGCTTTGCGTACTCAAAATACCAATGCTCCGGTTGGTAAAGTGCGCGGCAATTTGGAAGAAGAAAGCATACGTCTGGTTGGCCGTATTGAAAGCCCAGCGGAATTCCAAAACATTGTGGTCAAACGTCGTGGCGATCAAATCGTTCGCCTTGGACAAGTAGCGAGCATTGAGGATGGTTTCGCCGATGTCAACGGTGTCAGTATTCGCAGTGGCAAACCCAATGTTGGCGTGCAAGTCTTGCGTTCCCGCGAAGCGAGTACAGTTTCGGTCGCCAAAAGCGTGCGCAAAGCCATGGACGAGGTTAACAAAGAATTGGAGAAGACTCATCCGGGCACGAAATTGGAAGTTACCTACGATGGTGGTCGTGATGCGCAAAGCAGTCTGAATAATGTGATCGAATCTTTGATCTTCGGCGCAGTGTTGACCATCTTTGTAGTCTACGCTTTCCTCAACTCTTGGCGTTCGACTTTGATCACCGCCTTAAGCTTGCCAACCTCCGTGATCGCCGCGTTTATTGCCGTATGGTTGTGTGGCTTCACCTTGAACTTCATGACCTTACTTGGTTTGTCTCTCGCGATTGGCGTTTTGATCGATGATGCGATTGTGGTGCGCGAGAACATTGTGCGCCATATGCAAAATGGTTCTGATCGTCGTACCGCTGCGCTCGAAGGCACTGCGGAGATTGGCCTGGCGGTCGCTGCCACAACTTTTTCGATCATTGCAGTGTTCATTCCCGTGGCCTACATGCCGGGCATGGCGGGTGAATGGTTCCGCCCGTTTGCCTTAACGGTGACTTGTTCTGTGTTAGTGAGTCTCGGTATCTCTTTCACGCTTGATCCTATGTTGTCGGCTTATTGGGGTGATCCAGCGGATCATCACACGGCACCGAAAAAAGGTTTGAGCAAAGTCTTGGCGCGATTCAATGATTGGTTTGATGCACAAGCAGATCGCTATGGCCATGTGGTTGAATGGGCTTTGCACCATCGTCGTTGGATGGGGGCGATTGCCTTGGCGAGTTTGGTTGGTGCTTTAGTCTTACAAGCAAATTTTGGTGGCACCAGTTTCTTGCCTGCCTCGGACAACGGCAACTTGATGATAGAAGTACGTACTCCAGCCTCCTCGTCTTTGGAATATGCGCGTCTGAAAATGGAACGTGCGGCTGAGATTGCACGCACCATCAAAGAAGTGAAAGACACTAATAGCAACATCAACGCCAATGGCGGTCGTATTTATGTCGACATCGGCAAGAAAAATACGCGTAGCCGTAGTGCCAAAGAGATCGCAGTGGAGTTGCGCGACAAGATTCGTCCCTTAGTTGGCGCGGAATATGTCGTCATCGACGACACCAATAACGGTGCCCGCAAACCGGTTCAGATTGAATTTACCGGCCCTGATTCACGTAAATTGTTAGAGATCACCAGCGCTTACATGGAGCAATTGCGCAAGATCCCTGGCGCGGTCGATGTAGGACTGTCTGAGCAAGATCCGAAGAAAGAATTGAAGATAGAAATGAACCGTGGCTTGGCCAACTCCATGGGGATCTCAATCAATGACGCCGCGCAATCATTACGTGTCGCTTTCGCCGGTATCGAAGTCGGTGACTGGGTTGATCCTACCGGCGAAACGCGTGATGTCTCGGTCCGCTTGCATCCTAGTGATCGGGTCAGCAAAGAGAACATCGAACGTTTGCCGATCGCTGTCACTGGCACAAATGAAATGGTGCCACTCGATCAAATCGCTAGCGTGACCATGGGTAAAGGTCCGTCCGCGATCGAACACTCGAATGGCAAACGCACGATTACGGTATCCGCCAACGTGCAAGGTCGCTCGAACGGTGAAGTCACCAAAGAAGCGATGGAGTTGGCGAAGTCTTTCAACTATCCACCGGGCTATGGCCTGTCCTTAGCGGGCGCTGGTCAAGATCAAGATGAATTGTTCACAGAAATGTTGATCGCTTTGATCTCTGGTATCGGTTTGATGTACTTGATCTTAGTCATGCAGTTCGGTTCTTTCACGGCGCCATTGGCAGTCATGTTGTCCTTACCGCTGTCTTTGATTGGTGTCGTGATCGCTCTGATCGTCACCGGCAGCACCATCAATCTGATGAGTTTTATCGGCGTGATTATGTTGATGGGCTTGGTGGCGAAAAATGCGATTCTCTTGCTTGACGCCACCCGCAAACAGGAGAAAGAAGGCGTTGATCGCGAGGAAGCCTTGATGCACGCTGGCCGCGTCCGTTTGCGCCCCATCCTGATGACGACCTTCGCGCTGATCGCCGGCATGATTCCAGTTGCTTTGGGCCTCGGTGAAGGCGGTGAATTCTACCGTCCACTTGCGATTGCGATTATCGGCGGCACGATTACTTCAACCATCTTGACTTTGTTGGTGGTACCGAGCTTCTACGACAGCATCGAAATCGCGAGAGATCGCATGATGGCTAAGATGCACCGTCGCGCTGAACGTATGTCTCAGATCTTAGCCTTCGGCCTGACGATGTTGGAAGCGTTGTTGACCTTGCTCGGCATCCGTTTGGTATTCCGCTTGAGTCTTAAATTATTCAATCTCATTCGCGGTCGCCGTCCAGCGGCGGCCTTGAGTGAAAGTCTTTAGTTTACTTAGTGATTCTTTTCGAGGAAAGGAGCGCAATGAATTTGTGATTGTTGGAAAACTTTGCTGGGCTTAGCACCACTGGGCTCAGCGAAGAGTGAGTAGTACCGGTTTAGACCTGCACAGATATCCTCTGCAGGTCTTTTTTTTCGCCTTATCGCGCCAAGAAATGCAAGACCAGACCCAAGGCTGCGCAGATTGCGATCACTTCCATCACCTTACGCTTCCAGTAGAACAAGGCTAAAGCAGCGACGGCAGCGATGGCCAAGGCCGATTTGTCTAAGCCTTCATAAATGCTTGACCACTCGTTGGCCAACGAAAGGCCTTGCGGGAACAAGGTAAGCCAAGTGAAAAACACACCGAGATTCAATACCACGCCGACCACCGCTGCGGTGATCGCGCTCAGTGGTGCGGTAAAGCGTATCTGCTTATGGGTGGTTTCAATCAAAGGTGCACCCGCAAAAATGAAAATAAATGAAGGCAAGAAAGTAAACCACGTGACTAAACAGGCGGCCAACACACCGGCGTGGGTTTCGTGCCCGAATCCCAAAGTATGCTGTCCGTAGGCAGCGACGAAACCAACGAAGACCAATACCATGATCAAGGGGCCGGGCGTGGTTTCACCGAGAGCCAAACCATCCATCATCTGGCGCGAGCTCAACCACTGAAACTGCTCGACGGCTGCCTGCATCACGTATGGTAGGACAGCATAAGCACCACCAAAAGTCAGCAAGGCGGCTTTGGTAAAGAACCACGCCATTTGCGTCAGTTGATGCTGCCAACCGAAAGTCAGATACAACAGCGCCATCGGTACACACCACAAAAACACACCGAGCACGAGCACGCTTGCCAAATAGCCCCAACGAAATTTTGTGCTGTCGGCGAGCACCGTGTGATCGTCAATCAGCGCCGCGCCATATTGTTTTACGGATGATCCACCATGCCCCGCCTGTTGGAAATATTCAGGTTTGATACGCCCACCAATGGCACCAATCACAGCAGCGCTAGCCAGTATCAAAGGAAAAGGGAGATGCAAAGCAAAGATCGCTACAAAAGCCGCGATGGCGATGCTCCACATCACAGGATTACGCAGGCTGCGGCCACCAATGCGATGGGCGGCTTGCAGAACGATCACCGCCACCGCCGGCTTAATACCCGCGAACACAGCGGCAATCAAAGCCTGATCACCGTAGGCCATGTACACATAAGACAAGACTATCAACAGCAGCAGCGAGGGTAAGACAAATAAAGCGCCAGCAGCGATGCCACCACGGGTTCCATGCAGCAGCCAACCGATATAAGTCGCTAATTGTTGCGCCTCAGGGCCGGGCAAGACCATGCAATAGTTCAAAGCATGCAGAAAACGACGTTCCGAAATCCAGCGTCGGTGCTCTACCAATTCCTGATGCATAATGGCGATCTGCCCAGCGGGGCCACCGAAGCTAATCAAGCCCAGCTTCAACCAGAAACGCAAAGCTTGGGCAAACGAAGGATGTGGTGGTGCGTTGGCTATCGAATCGGCGCTCATGATGAATTGATGATTGATACGTAGGGCAATAAGTAGGGAATTCTATGTCGGTCCACGATCAAGTGAAACGATATTCGCGCAATATGCTTAAAACAGAAACTGGTCAAACGAGGAGCACACAACATGGGTAAAGGACGTTTTGAAGCCTTCAGCGATGGTGTTATCGCCATCATTATTACCATCATGGTACTTGAACTGAAAGTACCGCACGGCGGCAGCATCGACGATTTATTGCCGCTGATCCCTGTCTTTCTCAGCTATATTTTGAGCTTCGTGTATGTTGGTATTTACTGGAATAACCATCATCACATGCTACACGCCACTCACACGATATCCGCCGCGAGCCTGTGGGCCAATCTTCATTTGTTATTCTGGCTGTCGCTGGTGCCATTCACCACGGGTTGGATGGGCGAGAACCATTTCGCCGCGATCCCAAGTGCCTTGTACGGCGTGAATTTATTTATGGCGGCACTCGCGTATTGGATCTTGCAGATGAGCCTGATGAAAACCAGCAAAGACAACCATCTACTGCGTAAAGCGATCGGCAGTGATTTCAAGGGCAAACTTTCCTTGGTTTTGTATGCCATCGCCATCCTTGCCGCTTGCTATCTGCCCTTCGTCGCCCAAGCAATCTACGTGGCCGTCGCCCTGATGTGGTTGATCCCTGATCGGCGTATCGAGCATGTGCTCCACGAGAAGAATGAAGCGCAACCAAATGCCTAGACTTGCAGAATGGAAAATTACTTTCAATCCCGCAACAGCAATGCAAAAACTGCGGTCAGCCCTAGTTTTTCTTGTTACAATTAACTGTTGCCATAAAAGCAGCATTGAATGAATTGGGGCTGATGGCTTTGAGTGGGGATTGAAACTCATCGGGCATCAGTCAAAGCATTTTCGACGCCAATACTAGTGATTAGGAGCCGACTTCACACGCTCAGTAGTTTGTGCAGCAGCTTACCGAACACGATTATATTTTTTTACGATCCAGCATGATTAACGGGCGTCTTTCCCTCACCACTCCAGAAGGAGTGCGCATCCTCATGACACCAGCCGGGCCCACTGCCCGCGCTTGGGCATGGTCGATCGATTTTGCCATCTGCTGTGGTATCTATTTGTTGTTCAGTATCTTAATAGGTGTGCTTAATTTAGGAACAGGTGGTCTGCTGATCGGATTATTCGTCTTATATTGGGGTTACCCAATTCTTTCCGAGGTCTACCTCAATGGCCGCAGTGTCGGTAAGCGCGCCATGAAATTACGTGTGGTCAGAGCCGATGGTCTACCGGTTGGCTGGCGAGAATCGACTTTACGCAATCTCTTACTGGTTGCCGACTTTCTGCCTGTCCTCTATTTTTCTGGATTGCTTTGCATGCTCTTTGATTTGCAGTATCGGCGTCTTGGCGACATTGTTGCTGGCACGCAGGTGATTTACCACGAGACAGTGAGTGAACGTATCGCCGCCCCTAATGTCCCGCCTGAGGCTTTGCCATTTCCTTTAACGCCTGAGCAGCAACGTACTTTGATCGGACTCTTTGAGCGTGAATCGAATATTCCTATCGAACGCTTACACGAGTTAGCTACCATCGCCGAACCCTTGACCGGAGAGACCGGCGTCGCATCCCTTGATCGCCTGCGGGCTTTTGTCGCGGGGTTAAGTCAATGAAACAGAAACAATTCGAAGCGCAACATGAAGCCTTGTGGGCTAACATCGGTGACATCTTAAGCAGTAACAAAAAAGAGCAAAATCGTCGCGATGATTTTCCTGTTCTTTATCGCCGCCTCTGTCAAACATTGGCGCTAGCTCAGCAGCGCGGTTATTCGCCAGCCTTGACCGATTATTTGCAGACGCTGGTCAGTCAATGTCACCAGAAATTGTATGGTGTTAAAGTGGAGCGCGCCTTCACTCTGCATCATTGGCTGCTTCGCGATTTGCCAAGGCGCGTTCGCGAGGAATGGCGTCTGCTACTCTTGGTCAACCTCGCCTTCTGGGGCGTAGCCATCACACTTGGCCTTTTGATTTGGTCTATGCCAGACATGGCGTATTACTTCAAAGACCCGGCAGACATCGAGCGCTTTCGCTCGATGTACCAATCACAACAAATTCAGTCAGGGCGCGGCACGGTCGGCGATTTCGCCATGTTCGGGTTCTACATCTGGAACAACGTCTCGATTGACTTCCGTACTTTCGCTGGTGGCATTTTTTGCGGCATCCCAGCGCTGTTGATTATGGCCTTCAATGGTATGGAGCTGGGCGTGCTCGGTGCGATTCTCAGTGCTGACCAAAACACTAGACAGAATTTTTGGTCCTTCTTTATCACACATGCAAGCTTTGAGATCATTGGTATGCTGCTCGCTGGTGTCGCCGGCATGCGTCTCGGCCTCAGTGTGATTGCACCTGGTCGCTTGAGTCGCCGTCACGCCTTGCAGTTGAGTAGTCAAAGGGTCTTTCCTATCTTGGTCGGCGCCGCTCTGCTGACTTTCACGGCCGCTTTTTTCGAAGCATTCTTCTGCGCCAACCCTGACATTCCAGTCACCGCGAAATACGTGACGGGCACCTGCTGCTGGTTAGGTTTGATCGCATTTTTTGCCTTTGCTGGGCGTCAGCGAGGATCGTGATATGCGTTTAGATTTGCTGCAACTCGATCTTCGTCCACGTACCAATGCGCAAGCTTTGGATCTTGGCTTTGCCTTATTGCGGGCAAACGCGACACGTGTGTATCTGGTATGGCTAAGCTTGTGGATTCCACTTGTCTTGCTCTCATTCGGGATCAGTTATTTGCTCTTCGGCCAGAGCCAAGACGGACTCACTTACGGCTTCGTTCTTGCTTGGTGGTTACGCCCTTGGTTAGAGCGAGCACCTCTTTATATGTTGTCGCGTCAAGTTTTTGGTGAGCAGGTCGGCTATTTGGAAACCCTCAAAGCGTGGCCAAAACAACTCGGTGGTGGTTTCTTGCGTCTGTTTGTTTTACGTCCATTTGCTGCTGGACGAGGCTTGTACCAAGCGATTTGGCAGTTAGAGGGCGCTCGCAAATCAACGGCCCGCTATCGTATCCGTGTGATCGGTAGGAAAACATCAGGCTCAGCAACCTGGTTCGGCGTTGCCTGCGCTTACTTTGAAACGATTATTCAAATTGGACTGTACGCCATCGTAGGCCTATTCCTCAGCGATCAAGATGCGGCCAACCCTTTTGCTTTATTTACGAAAGCTGGTGACGATGGCATGCAAATGATTTTAATTTGCTATGTGATTTCATACGCCATCGCCACTTCTTTGATTGGCCCTATTTATATCGCCTGTTGTTTCACCTTGTATTTGAATCGTCGTGCGACGCTGGAGGCATGGGATTTAGAAATCGCACTGCGTCAAATGACGCAGAAAATCCCAACAACAACAGATAATCGAAACACAGTCAGCAAAGCC